>CAYLNM010000090.1:0-18007 GCA_964385045.1 uncultured Isosphaeraceae bacterium | reverse complement strand
ACCGGCGGGGGCCCGCGCCCGAGGCCGGCGGTCCGGGGCGGTCGGCGGGTCAGTCCTCGTCGCGGGCCCAGGCGCGGCTGCGGCCCACGGCGTCGGCCCAGCGGTCCCGCTCCCGGCGGCGCTCGGTCTCGCCGACGCGGGGCTCGAAGCGGTGATCGACGTGACGGGCGGCGGCGGCCGCGAGCGGGTCGGCCCACGCCCCGGCGGTGTCGGCGGCGAGGATCGCGGCCCCGAGGGCGGTCGTCTCGAGCATGCGGGGCCGCACCACGTCGGCCCCGAGCAGATCGGCCTGCATCTGCATCAGGAGGTCGTTGGCCGCCGCCCCGCCGTCGACCCGCAGCTCCGTCACCCGCTCGCCGCGCGGCGTCATCGCCTCGAGCAGGTCGGCGATCGAGTGGGCGATGCCCTCGAGGGCGGCGCGGGCGACGTGGGCCCGGGTGGTGCCGCGGGTGAGGCCCACGATGGTGCCGCGGGCCCGCGGGTCCCACCACGGGGCCCCGAGGCCGGCGAGGGCCGGGACCATCATGACGCCCCCGGTGTCGGGCACGCTCGCGGCGAGGGGCTCCACGTCGGCGGACTCGCGGATGAAGCCGAGACCGTCCCGCAGCCACTCCACGAGCGCGCCGCCGATGAAGACGCTGCCCTCGCGGGCGAACGCGGTCGTCCCGCCGAGACCCGCGGCGGGGGTGGCGAGGATGCCCTCGGGCGGCGGGGGGGCGGCGTCGCCGGTGTGCACGAGCAGGAAGCAGCCGGTGCCGTAGGTGTTCTTCGCGTCGCCGGCGGTCACGCCGCCCTGGCCGAGGAGGGCCGCCTGCTGATCGCCCGCCATCCCGGCGACGGGAAGGCCGTCGAGCGGCGAGCCGCAGGCGATCGTGCCGAAGCGCGACCCGGGCGGCCGGATCTCGGGCAGGCACGCCCGCGGCACGCCGAAGAGCGACAGCAGCTCCTCGTCCCAGTCCCCGGAGCGCAGGTCCATGAGCATCGTGCGGCCCGCGTTGGTCGCGTCGGTCGCGTGGACGCGCCCGCCGGTGAGGCGGAACAGCAGCCACGCGTCCACGGTGCCGAGGCAGGCCGTGCCGTCCTCGCACTTCCGGCGCAGGCCATCCACGTGGTCGAGGAGCCACCGCATCTTGGTGGCGGAGAAGTAGGGATCGATGAGCAGGCCGGTGCGCTCCCGCACCAGCGACCCCGCCCCCTCGTCCTCGAGCCGCTCGCAGGCGGCCGACGTGCGCCGGTCCTGCCAGACGATCGCGCGGGCGAGCGGCGCGCCCGAGGCCCGGTCCCAGGCGACCACGGTCTCGCGCTGGTTGGTGATCCCGACCGCGGCGACCTCCGAGGGCGCGAGCCCCGCCCGCTCGAGGGCGGCGGCGGCGGTGCGGGCCTGCGTGCGCCAGATCTCCTCCGCGTCGTGCTCGACCCGGCCCGGGGCGGGGAAGTGCTGCTCGAACGGCTCCTGCGCCAGCCCGGCGACGGTCCCGTCGGGCCTGAAGACGATGGTCCGGCTGGAGGTCGTGCCCTGGTCGAGGGCGAGGACGTGGCTCATCGGAGGGCCTCCCGGTCCGGGAACCTACCGCGGGGCGGTGGTCGCGGGGGCGGCGAGGCGGCGAAGGCGGCGGGGGCGGCGTCGACGGGGGCCACGGCCGCGACCACCGCGACCACCGCGACGGCCGCGACGAGGGCGACGACGGCGATGGCGGCGACGACGGCGACCGCCGCCGGCCACGTGCCCCGGGGAAGGGGGGTGGCCGATCGGACCGGCGATCGCCGCTCGTTCCGGGCGGCGACGGGGGGCGAATCGGCACGGTGGCTCCGCCGACCGGCCGCGTCCGGGGCCCGGCCGGGCCGATCCGCGCCGGAGGCGTCGTCATCGCCGATTGCCCTCCGCCGCGGGCCGCGGTAGACTCCGGGGCTCCACTGGGCGGTTGCCGGAGTGGTCAAACGGGGCGGACTGTAAATCCGTTGGCTTACGCCTTCGAAGGTTCGAATCCTTCACCGCCCACTTCCGAACCCCTCCCGTCGCCTCGGCGGCGGGGCGCATCGACGGGTCGCCGGGCCTCCCGCCGGCCCCCCGGGATCTCCGGGGTGTAGCTCAGCTTGGTAGAGCGCTTCGTTCGGGACGAAGAGGTCGCAGGTTCGAATCCTGTCACCCCGATGCACGCCGCGGGCGGGCCCATGAGGGTCCGCCCGCGTGTCGTTTCCGGGGACCCGTCGGGGGGCGGGGGGCGGGATCTCGGCCCGGAACGGTCCGGGGTGGATCGTCGCGACCGGACCACGCGCTCGATTCCGCCGGAGCAGCCCGCGGCGGGACACCCGTCGACGATCAGCCCGGGGCGGCACGCACGAGGAGGTCGCGCTCGAGGCCGCAGACTCGGCGGGCAGGGCTTCGCGCGCCCGACGAGACGCGTTCTGCAGGGTCGGATCCCGGGACATGGATCCCGGCGCGTGCCGGCTTCCGGGTGCGATCGGCGCACGCTGCAGGCGGGCCGGTCGACCGTTCGCGTCGACGGCAAGGCCGGGTCACGCGCATGGCCCCCACGCGGCGAGCAGGCTGACGAGGTCGAGTAGGTCGACCAGCCCGCTGCCGTCGAGGTCCGCGTCGCCGCCGGGCTGTCCCCAGTCGGCCAGGAGCACGGTCAGGTCGGCGAAGTCGACCGTGCCCGACGCGTCGATGTCGCCCGGGCACGTGTCCGGCAGGACGTACATGAACGGCTGGGAGACGTTTCGGTCCACGAACACGGCGCGTCCGAGCAGGATCCGTCGATCGTCCGACAGGTCGAGGGAGCCGATGCCGACGCCGTCATCGAACCACTCGTTCGGCAGCAGGAATCCCCGTGACTCGAGCCACGTCCGCAGTTCCACGATGCCGGTCTCCTCGGACCACATCACCAGAGCGTCCAGCTCCGGGCTGGTTCCCCAGATCCAGCGTCCATCGGCGCTCATGCCGCTGGCCGTGTCCATGCCGGGAATCTCCTCGAGGCCGCGCTCGGCCGTCCATCGGAAGACGCGCTGATCGCCCGACAGCCCCGCGATGGTCGATCCGTCGGAGGAGACCAGCCAGGCCCGTTGATCGAAGGAGCCCCCGGTCGGGTCGATCACCCCGAGCAGCGTCGGCGTCGTCGATCCGTTCAACCAGGCGACGGGACGAACGCCAAGGTCCTCGCCGTCCCCCGGCTCCTGGGTCCCGGTCCCGACCACGACGCTTCCGTCGGCACTGCTGGCCAGGGCCCGGGCGTCCTGCGCTCCGCCGGGGAGATCCTGCAGCTCCACGTGTCCCGTGGCGGCCGTCCATCGCCACGCCCGCCGGTCCGACGAGGCAATGACGTCGGCGTATCCGACGTGCGTGTGTCCGTCGGCCGACGTGCCACTGGTGTACGTGATGACGTCCTCGAACGGCGGGGTCTCGGTGTCGGGGACGATCTCGGGAGGGCCGTCCGGGGGCCAGCGCCAGATGCCGGGTGGGCAGGAGGCGTTGTAGAACGCCCGATACACGCTTCCGTCGTCCGTCGGGGCGAGCGCGGCGCTCGTGCACCCGGTCGAGCCGCCGACCTGCGGGAGCATGACCAGGCCCTCGTCGACGGACCACCGATACCCCGCCAGCTGCGGAGCGTAGGTCCAGAACGTCGCGAAACGACCATCGGGTGACAGCGCGGTGGGGAGGATGTCCGGCTGGAACAGCGTCAGTCCGGGTGGCGCCGTGTCGCCGCCGTGGACGGCCTCGCCGGCGAGACCGGCGGTGAGGAGGAGGGCGAGGGCGGTCACGGACGGCGTGGGTCGGTGGGTGGTCATCGTGGGTCTCCAATCTGCCATGCTGATTCGGCTGACTCCGTTCCGCAGCGGCGCCGCGCCGGTCGCGCGGATGCCCGGCCGCGTCCCGACACGTCGCTCGTCGGGAAGGGCGGACGCGCCCGCGCGGGGATCACGCGCAGGGGCCCCATGCGGCGAGCAGGCTGACGAGGTCGACGAGATCGACGAGGCCGCTGCCGTCGAGGTCCGCGTCGCCGCCCGCCTGTCCCCAGTCGGCCAGGAGGATGGTCACGTCGGCGAAGTCGACCGTGCCCGACCCGTCGAGATCGCCCGGGCACGTCTCCGGCAGCACGTACATGAATGGTTGTCCGAGCTGGCCCGGGGAGCTGACGCCGCCGAAGATCACTCGCATCCCCTCGGACATGACGAAGCTGATCGTGTTGACTTCGTCGAACCACTCATCCGGAAGGTGGAAGCCCCGTGACTCGAGCCACGGGCGCACCGGCACGAGGCCGGTCTCCTCGGACCAGATCTCGCGCCACGCGTCCATGGAGCCCGCCTGGTAGCCGAAGATCCATTGCCCGTCGGGGCTCATGCTTGCGACCGCGATGAACTCGGATATCTCCTGGATGCCGGTCTCCGACGTCCATCGAAAGGCGTGTTCGCCCGAGTTTCCGGCGATGATCGATCCGTCGGCCGAGACGAGGGTGGCGCGCTGGAAGTTCCAGGGGGAGATCGGGTCGATCACGCCGAGCAGCGTCGGGGTGGTCGATCCGTCGATCCACGCGACCGGTCGGGTGCCGGAGTCGCCGTCGGCTTCCGGCGCCTGCGTTCCGTATCCGACCACGACGCTTCCGTCGGCACTGATCGCCAGGGCCCGTGCGTGCTGCAGTCCGCCGGGAAGATCCTGCAGCTCCTCGTATCCCGTGCCGGCCGTCCATCGCCACGCCCGGCTGAGCGGCCAGTCGCCGCCGGCGTACCCGACGAGCGTCTGCCCGTCGGATGACGTGTCCAGTTGAATCACGAACAGGTCCTCGAACGGCGGAGTCTCGGTACCGGGCACGATCTCGGGAGGACCGTCCGGGGGCCAACGCCAGATGCCGGGTGGGCAGCTGGCGTTGTAGAACGCCCGGTAGAGATCTCCGTCGCTCGTCGGGTGGAGCCCGGCGCTCGTGCAGGTCGAGCCGGGGACCGGAGGGAGCATGACCACCCCATCGTCGACGGACCATCGATACCCGGCCAGCGGGTCGATGGTCGAGAACGTCGCGAAGCGACCATCGGGTGACAGCCCAGTGGGCAAGATGCCCGGCTGGAAGAGCGTCAGTCCGGGTGGCGCCGTGTCGCCGGCGTGGACGGCATCGCCGGCGAGACCGGCGGTGACGAGGAGGGCGAGGGCGGTCACGGACGGCGTGGGTCGGTGGGTGGACATGGTGGGTCTCCGCCGACTCATGCGGAGGCCGCGTCGTCACTCCCCCAGCGGAACCGCGGAACTCGCGCGGGGCTCGACGTGGAGCCCGGCCCGCATCCGTGCCCTGGTCCGCTGCTCCCCGTCGAAGCCGGCGTGCGCCTCGATCCGGTCCAGGAGCTCGCGGGCGGACGTGAGATCCTCGTCCGCCACCACCCGGGCGAGCCATGCGTCGAGCACCTCGGTCTCGGCGATCCGCCGTCGCAGCTGGGCGATCCGCTCTGATCGCGTCTCGAGGCCCCAGCGCCGGACCGTGCCGTCGGAACCCGCACTGACGAGCGTGTCCCCCCCGTCCATCCACACGAGCTCGCGGACGAGACCGTCGTGGGCGGCGATGGACCCGATGAGGTCGAAGGACTGCGTGCCCGGGGGCGTCTCGGGGTCGATCCGGAACAAGCGGATGCGACCGTCCAGGCTGCCCGTCACCAGGCGCGTGCCGTCGGGGTGGAAGGCGACGGAGAACACGCGCTCGCCCTGGGGTCCGGGTCGAGCGACGATCGTGCCGGTGTCGAGGTCGACCACGTAGACGATCGGGCGGTCGTTCGCGGCGATGGCGACGAGCCGACGCTCCGGGTGCACGGCGACGCGGGCGTCCTTGCTCCGCGGGATCGAGAGGGGGAAGCGACGTTCGACGGCGCCCGACGTCAGGTCGACGACCAGGTGGTCCTCGTCCGCGCGGTCGAGGAGGAACACCCGGTTGCCGCCGAGCGGGACGACGTCGCGGCGTGATCGCGGGCCCGGGCCGGTCGGAAGGGCGTCGAGCTCCGCGCCGGTCCGCGCGTCGAACACCCTCGATCCCTCGTGGACCACGCGACCGTCGTCGGTGACCGCGAGTCCGTCCGTGAACCCTGTGGACGTCGCCTGGCTCCAGATGCGTTCGCCGGTGTCGGCGTCCCAGGCGACGATCGTCTCACTCGTGCCGTCGGGCTCGAGCCCGATGTTCCCCCACGCGTAGACGATCGGCTCGGTGGGGTGGGTGGCGACGTCGATGACTCGCTGCCCGGGCTCCAGGAAGCGGCGCAGCGGTTCACCGGTCTCGGCGTCGAGCAGCACGAGGGAGCCGGGCGTGCGGTCGAACCAGCCGGTCCAGTCGGCGACGAGCAGCCTCCGGCCGTCGGCCAGGGCCTCCATGGCCCGGATTCCCTGCGACACGCGCCGGAGGACGAAGGGCTCGCGGGGCAGGCCGAGATCGTGGCGCCGGACGCCGCCCTTCCACGCCACCACGAGCGCGTTCGCCTCCAGGTCCACGTCCAGACTCACGCCGCTGATCCGACCCGGCGCGGCGCCGGGAACGTCAAAGAGCCGATCGCGGCTCAGGTCGAGGATCGCCACCTCGCCGCCGCTTCGCCCCTGACGCGCGTAGGCGACCCACCTCGGCGTGGCGCGGATCGGCTGCAGGTCACGGACGCGAGCGGGGATCGACCACGGCTGGACGCTCGCCGGCTGGAGGTCGGTGGTCGTCTCGCGGGCGTCGAACCGCATCACGACCGGGCCCGCCGGCGTCCGCACCGCGAGTCGGTCCGGGCCGAGGAATCCGAGGACGCCACCCTCCGCGTCGGGGACCGGGACCTCGACCCCGTCGCTGGCGCGGTGGATCCGGATCCGTCGGCGGTCCTCGCGATCCTCGTCCTCGAGACGCCCTTCGTCCTCGACCACGATCGCGACGTGATGGCCGCCGGGAGCGGTCGTCGTCCACCATCCCGCGGCACTCGAGTGCCCCAGGCGTCGGTCGTGCAGAAGGTCGCCCGACGTGACGTCGATCGTGACGATCCGAATGTCGCCGCCGGTGCGGAGCACGATGGGACATCGGTCGCCGACGATCGCGGGGGCGGACGGGGGCACGCGACCGGCGAGCGGGTCCAGGGCGTGGATCACGTCGCCGGTCGCCGCGTCGAGGATGGAGACGTGGACCTGCCGGTGTGCCTCGTCGGCGCGCTCGGCAGGGTCCTCGATCCAGCCGGGGTCGTTGGTCCAGCGCTCCCGGGCGACGACGAGTCTCGCTCCGTCGGCCGTGCGGAAGAAGTGGGCGCGGCGGGTGAGTCCCTCGTGGTCCGGGTTCCGAGGCCGCCGCCAGAGCGGCCGCAGGGGCTGGTCCGGGTCGCTCCCGTCGGCGGCGGCCGGCCACGCCGACAGATCCCCGCCGAACAGGTGGAAGCGGTCCCGTGCGGGATCCGCGAGCACCCGCGGCGTCCCGGACGTCTCCTCCAGCGTCGTGCCCGAGGGAGCCGTGCGGGCCGCGAAGTGACGGTGCTCCCATCCGCGGTGCGGCGCCGGGGCGTCCTCGAGCAGCGTGCGGGCGGCGGCGACGTCGGGGAGGACCACCGCGTCCGAGGCCAGTCGCATGAGGGCCACGTACAGGGACGCCCGGGCCCGCTCGTTCGCGGCCGTCGCCACCCGCTCGTTCTCGCGCGAGCTCGCCCATCCCGCCTCCGCCCGCAGGAAGCCCACGGTGGTCCCGACCGTGCCGAGCACGACGGCGGCGGCGACCGCGGCGGTGACACCCACGCCCACGCGGTGCCGGCGAACGAACGTGCGGGCGCGGTACGACCAGCTCGGCGGCCCCGCGACCACCGGCTCGTGTCGCAGCGCCCGCTCCACGTCGTCGGCCAGGGCGCTGGCGGAGTCGTACCGCCGATCGCGCTCCTTGGCCAGGCACTGCATGACGATCCAGTCGAGCTCGCCGTCGAGCTCGTGGCGCATCCGCTTCGGGGTCGCGCCGCGTGCCTCGGCCACCGTGCCCGAGTCGGGGCCGAGGGTCATGATCCGCGTGCTCGGGCGCGGAGGGTCGATCTCGCGGATGATGCGGAGCATCTCGGCGATCCCGGCCCGTCGGAGCGATTCCGACTCGAAGGGCGGGCGTCCGACCAGCAGCTCGTACAGCAGGACACCGAGGCTGTACACGTCGCTCCGCGTGTCGACGAGCTCCGGCTCCATCGACGCCTGTTCCGGGGACATGTAGCCGGGCGTGCCGAGGAGCTGTCCGCCCTCGGTGAACCGGGTGCGATCGGTGCCGTCGGCCTCGAAGGCCCGGGCGATGCCGAAGTCGATCACCTTGGGGACCGCCTCGCCGTCGTGCTCGGCCACGAGCACGTTCGAGGGCTTGATGTCGCGGTGGATGACGCCCTTCTGGTGGGCGTGCTGGATCGCGCGGCACACGCGGGTGAAGAGGGCGAGGCGGGCCGGGGTCGGGAGGCGCCGGGCGTCGCAGTAGCGAACGATCGGCTCGCCTTCGACGAGCTCCATCGCGAAGTAGGGGCGGCCGGCATCCGTCAGGCCCGCGTCGAGGATCCGGGCGACGTGCGGGTGGTCCAGGGACGCGAGCGTGCGACGCTCGGACTCGAACCGGCGGATGACCTGGAGGGAGTCCATGCCGGGCTTGACGAGCTTGAGGGCGACGTCGCGACGGACGGGCTCCTCCTGGCGGGCTCGCCAGACCTCGCCGAAGCCGCCCTCGCCGAGCAGCGAGACGAGCTCGTACGGTCCGATCCGATCGCCACCGGAGTACATCGACGACATGACGAGACTGGCGGTGTCGGCGGCGAGGCGATCGACGCGGGCCGCCCCGCCGGAGGCATCGTCGGCCGCCAGGATCGCGTCGACCTCGGACCGGCGTTCCGGGGGGCAGACGCGGTCGAGGTACGCCGACCGGGCGGCGGCACCGGCGATGGCCCGGGCCTCGTCGAAGATCCGGAGGAGATCGAAGTCCCCGGTGCGGGCCTCGTCGCCGGCGGCGGACTGGGATGGATCGTCGCTCATCGGGAGACCATGCGGAGATCGAGCCCGACGCCCCCCGCGAGAACGAGGATCACGTGGGTGGGGGGGTGGAATCGGCGCCCAGTCGCGCTCCGAGCCAGGCCCGCGCAAACGCCCATCGTCGCTCCACGGTGTTGGTGGAGACGCCGAGCACCTCGGCCGCCCCCTCGATCGTGAGCCCGAGGAAGATCCGAAGCCGTACCAGCTCGGCATGGTCGGGGAAGGCCTGCTCGAGCGCGGACAAGGCGTCGTCGAGATCGAGAAGCTCGTCGCTCGAGCCCGGCGCGACGCTGCCCAGGCCACTGTCGAGGTCGATCCGGACGGCATTGCCGCCCCGCTTGAGCGCCCGGCGGGCCCGGGCCCGATCCACCAGGATTCGCCGCATCGCGATGGCCGCCGCTCCGACGAAGTGTCGTCGACCGTGCCAGTCGCCGTCGGGACGGCGGTCCTCGCCATCGGGGCCGACGAGACGCATCCAGGCTTCGTGCACCAGCTCCGTGGCGTCGATGGTGGGGACGCTCTCGCGGGCCAGGCCCGCGGCCGCGAGGTCCCGGAGGTCCCGGTACACGAGCGGGAGCAGCTCGCGGGCGGCGACCCGGGCCGCGGTCTCGGGGTCTCCGGCCGCATCGGCGTCCGCGATGAGCTTGAGGATCGCCGTGGCGTCTCCAGGCATGGCGCCGAGCGTACCGGCCATCACCGGTTCCGAACAGGGCCCGGTGCGGAGCCGCACCGTGCGGTGCGCGAGGCTGCGCGATGCTCCGGGATGCCGCGGCGGGTCCCGATGCCGCCGATCGGGTCCACGGCCGCGAAGGCTCGTCCGCGACGTGGCAGCCGCGTCTCGCGGCCCCGAGCCGATCACGGCCCCGAACTCCGCTGCGCGGGGCTCATCGGGCGGGCCGTGCGGGGCGGGACCGACCGGTCGACGAGTCGCTCCCGAAGCAGTGCTCGGCGAGGGATCGACGGACGCGGGGCTCGGCGCGAGGGAGCGGCTCGTGCCCCGGGGGGCCGGGCTCCCGGCAGCACGGTGGTGACGTGCCCGGAGACCGGTCCGTGCAGCCGACCGGCGCCGGACGCGCCGGGTCGCGTGCCACTGCCCGCTCGCGGCGCGCGAGGAACCAACGGAGCAGGGTTGGCGGGTTCCGGGACGAAGGAGGCCGGGCGCTCGGATCCGGTCGCGTCCGAGGTGGGCCGTGGGCGAGCCCAGCCGGGGCCGCCCGCGTGTCGTCGGGGGAAGCCCGTGGCCGCGGCGTCCGCGGCGGCCGCGGCGACCGCCGCCGTCACGGCTCCGCCGGCGCGTCCTGCACGGCCGCGAGCAGCCGCTCGAGCACGTCGACCTCGTCCGCCCGCACCAGCCGCACCCGCGTGCTCCCCGGCGCCGGCGGGACGACCCGCCAGCGATGCGTCTCGGGCACCGCCTCGCGGAAGGCGAGCGCCGATCCCTCGTCCTGCCAGCGCGTCTCCAGCAGCAGCGCGGAGGTGCCGTCCGGGAGCCGCCACAGCGCCCAGCGGTCGCCCGCCCATCCCCCGGCGAGGCTCGCCGCCACGTCGACCGGGTACCACTGCCGCAGCACGGGCACGAGGCCGGCGATGCCGAGGACGTCGGTGAGGATCGGCGGCGTCTCCAGCAGGCCGTCGGCGAAGTCGGGGGCCACCGGGTCCGCCCGCCACAGCGCGGCGTCGTGGTACCACCGCGGACGGAAGAACTCCATCGTCGTGGACGGCGGCCGGTCGAGGGCCGGGTCGACGCCCGCGATCGGATCGAAGTCGCCGACGAGGGAGTCCACGAAGAAGGAGCCCACCAGCCCGGGCAGTCGGAGCCACAGGCCGAGCTCGGTCGACTCGAGGGCCAGCCGGAGCCGGACGTCGCCCCGGCGGCGAACCCGCGTGTCCTGGATCAGCTCGTCCGGCGCCCGGGCGGCGGACGGGATGTCGCGCTCCCGGGCGTAGCGCACCATCGCGAGGGACCGGAACCCCTCGTGCAGGGCCGCGCGGGCGCGCCGGGCGTCCTCGTCGGAGGCCGCGGGCCGGCCGGGGACGTCCGCCGCGGCCCCGGGCCCGTCGCCGGGGAAGTGCTGGCGGGCGATCGCGTCCGCGATCTCCCCGACGAGCTCGAGCCGCGTGTACAGGTCGCCCGGCGGCGTGGTCGCGAGGACGTCGATGCGGTCGCCGGACTCGTTCGTCATCACCACCCGCCCGGTGAGCTCGTGCTCGGTGAGGACGTCGGCCCAGTCGACGCCCCCGGGCATCAGGCCGAGCAGGCGGAAGGCGTCGGCCCGGGCGGCCCGCGTCGACTCGGGGAACGTCGCCTCCACGCGGGCGCGGACCGCGGCGGCGAACGCCTCGGGCGACATCGACCGGAACTCGATCGGGCGCCGCGGCTCGCGGCCGAGCAGCTCGGCCACCTCCGCCACGAGGTCCGCGGGCGCGACCGGCTCGAGGTCCACCGCGACCGGCTCGTGCCCCACCTCCTCGTGTCCCGGCGGCCGCTCCGGCGCCTCGCCCTCGTAGGGAACGACCTCCGCGTTCTCGATCGCGTAGACGAAGCCCATCCGCTGCCCCTCGTGGTCGCTGCCGTCCACCGTCAGCCGAAGGGTGCCGGTGACGCGGGAGGCGGACTCGATGAAGGGATGGCGACCGGTGCGACGCTCGCCGTCGCCCTGCGTCACGTAGACGACCTGGTTCATCTGCGGCGGAGTGCAGAACTTGCAGCCCACGTAGGTCGGGAAGATCATGCACCGCTGCATCGAGTCGAGGCTGTCGAAGGGCGCCATGAACCCCACGAGGGTGACCCGGCGACCGTCGAGTGCTCGCAGCCGCTCGGGGAACGAGAACTCCGACCCGATCAGGCTGACGGGCCGGGCCCGGCTGAGCAGCGGGAAGTCGATCTCCGGGACGGCGTCGGGGTCCGCGTCGGGGTCCGCGCCCGGGTCGGCGGCGTCGGCGCCCGCGTCCGGGATCCTCGCGCCGGCCGCCTCGCGGGCCGGCACCCCGGACGCACCCACGGTCACCGTGGCAAGGGCGGGGGCGGACGCCTGCGCGGCGGTCGCCGCCTCGGACGACGCGGCGCGTGCGCCGAGGCCGAGCGTGGAGACGAGGACGAGGGCGATCGGCAGGGTCTTCGTGGTCATGGTCGGCACCGCGGGAGCGAGTCAGTCGGTCAGGCGAAGGTCGTCGATGGGGGTGTGGCGGTAGCAGGCGATCGCGGGCAGCAGCGACGCCACGGCGCCGCACAGCGCCATCGCGCCGACGGCCACCAGCTCGGCCTCGGGCACCCGCCACGGCTGCAGCACCAGGCCGGTCGCGTCGCGGATCGGGCCGGCCGCGAGGGCCAGGCCGCCGTGGCCGACCAGCAGCCCGAGGGCGAGTCCACCGCCGGTGAGCAGCAGTCCCTCGAGGAAGACCAGCGCCGCGACCTCGGAGCGGACCGCCCCGAGGCTGCGGAGGATGGCGATGTCGCGGCGGCGCCGCTCGGCCGCCTGGTGCAGCGTGGTGAGGACGGTCAGGCACGCGACCACCACCACCGCCCCCGCGATCGCGAGGAGCGAGCGCTGCACCGGGCCGATCACGCCCCGCTGGAACCGCAGCATCTCGTTGATGGGCACCGCCGCGATGCCCTCGCTGCTGGTGCGGATCTCGTCGGTCATCCACAGCCGCATCCCGGGCGTCTCGAGCCGGACGAGGATCGCCGAGGCCTCGCGCTCCGGCTCCTCGCCCAGCGTGGCCAGGCCCTGGATCGCGGAGTGGAGCCGCTCGTCGGCGGCGTGGATCTCCCACACCGACTCCAGCGTGCCGAAGATCGCCCGGTCCTGGGCGCTGCCGGTGGGGGCGAGGACGCCGCTCACGCGGTACGGGAACTCGTCGTGCACCTCGCCGCCCGGCACCTCGATGATCCCGTGCGTGCCGGCGAAGGTGTCGTCCACGTCGAGTCCGGTCGCCGCCGCGACGTGGCTTCCGAGCACGACCTCGAAGCGGTCCTCGAAGATGCGGCCGCGGGCGAGGGAGAAGAACGGATTCCCGTCCCGGTCGGTGAGGTCGAAGAAGGGCGCCTCGGTGCCGACGATGCGGAATCCCCGGTAGTTGTCGCCGAGCCCGATCGGCGCCGCCCAGGCCACGCGGGGATCGCGGAGCAGCCGCTCGTACTCGGCGTACGGCACGTTCCCGGGGGGCTCGTCGAGGTGGTACACGCTCGAGAGCACGAGCTGCAGCGGGCTGCCCTTGCCGCCCACCACCAGGTCGTAGAGCCCGGCGTCGGTGGCGAGGGCCCGCTCGGTCTCGTGACGGAGGGTGAGCACCCCGCAGACGAGCGCCGCCCCGAGGGCGATGCCCGCGAGGGTCAGGCCGGTCACGAGCCACCGGTACCGCAGGTAGCGCCAGGCCATGGCGATGAAGCTCATGGGGTCGCGGCCTCCTCGCCGCGGGCGGGCTCGCCCGCGCGGACCAGCCCCGTGCAGTCGAACGTGCGGGGCAGCTCGGCGGCGAGGGCGTGGTCGTGGGTCACCATCAGGAGCGAGCGGCCCTCCTCGGCCGCGACGTCCCGGAGCAGCGTGAAGACGGCGCGTCCGGTCGCGGGGTCGAGCGCCCCGGTCGGCTCGTCGGCGAGCAGGATGGAGGCGTCGCCCGCGACCGCCCGGGCGATCGCCACCCGCTGCCGCTCGCCCACCGACAGCGCCCCCGGGCGGACGTGCAGCCGGTCGCCGAGCCCGACGCGGCGCAGGACCGCCTCGGCCCGGTCCCGCGCCCCCCGTCGTCCGCGGGCGCCGAAGCGGAGCCCGATGGTCACGTTCTCGAGGGCGGTGAACGGGGCGAGCAGGTGGAAGCTCTGGAAGACCATGCCGCAGTGGGCGCCGCGGTGGCGGTCGAGCCGGGCCGGGCTCAGCCGCGTGAGGTCGGCTCCGGCGACGACGATCTCGCCCGCGTCGGGGCGGCGCAGGCCGGCGACGAGGTTGAGCAGGGTGCTCTTGCCGCACCCGCTGGGGCCGGTCAGCGCGACCGACTCGCCCGCCTCCACCGTGAGGTCCGCGAGGTGGAACTGCACGGCGGTCGCGCGGTCGACCGCTCCGAGGCGAAGCGACACGTCCTTCATCCGGATGACGATCGTGCACCTCCCGCGGGGGACGCTCGACGCCGGACCGACCGGCGGATGACCTGCGACGCGGGCCTCATCCCGCGAGATCGGAGGCGGCGTCGTCGCCGCCGCCCGCGGCGAGGGCGGGAGGACGGAGGACGAAGGGCGCGGTCGTGAACTCGTCGAAGCGGAGCACGGTCGTCGCGGCGAAGTCGGCCCCGGTCAGCCACGAGGCATCCTCGCCGGTCCCGCCCGGGTAGGCGAACGAGGCGGTGGCGCCGTCGACGATGGTGCTGCGTCCCGGGGCGTCCTCGTTCCGCTCGCGGTCCCGGACCGCCAGGGTCACGGTCCGGTCGAGATCGACGAAGCCCAGCTCCATCGTCGTCTCGAGCGGCAGCCGCCACGGATCGCCCCCGAATCCGCCCTCGGTCAGCCACGCCTCCACGTCGCCGGTGCGGGGATCCAGCCTGATCTCGACCGTTCCCACCTGCGTGCCGTCGGCTCCGAAGACCGGGTGCAGCAGGCCGCCGTTCGGGCCGTCGGTCGCGTGGACGTGCGGCATGCCCGCGGCGGCCATCAGGCGGGCGGTCACGGCGTGCGTGCCGAGCACGATCTCCGCCGCGGACGCCTCGTCCGCGGCGAGGCGGTCCACCAGGCCGGTGAGGTCCGCGAGGATCGCCTCGACCTGCGGTCGATCGGCGACGTTCGACGGGATGGTCTCCGCGGTGACCGCGCGGCCGGCCGCGACCAGCCGCGGATGCAGCTCCTCGACCCGGGCGACGTCGCCGGACCGGGCGAAGCCCTCGGCGCGGTACGCGATGTCGTCGAACACGACGAGCTCCGGCCAGGACACGGGCTCGTCGCCCGCCTCCGCGCCGCCGCAGCCGCCGACGAGGAGGATCAGCAGCAGCGCAAGGATGGACGCGGTGGCGCGGCCGGCGTGGAGCCACCGCGTGGGCGATCCCGGGAGGGACGTCGTCATGATCTGGCCTCGGGCAATTGAGAATGCGTTCTCAGGAGCGTAGCACCGAGGTCCGCACTGTCAATCGCGCGCCGGCGCGGGCGTCGCCGCCGGCACGTGGCGTCGTGCCGGCGGAGGGTGGGTCGCCCGCCCTTCGCCCCTTCCCCGGGCGGCGTTCCGGCCGCGAGTGGGCGGTCCGACGTCCGCGGTCCCGTCGTGGCGTCCCCTTCGTCGCGGGCCGGTGTCTCCGCGTCGCGGCCGGTCCCGCGCGGTCCTCACCAGTCGTCCCGGCTCCGCCGCCGGCGGGCCTTGGCCGCCGCATGCCGGCGGTCGAGGGCCCGTTCCTTCTCCCGCCGGACCTCGAGCCGGCGGGCGGTGCGGGCCCGCTCCTCCTCGAGCTTCTCGAAGCTGGCCAGCCGCCGCGGGTCCAGCTCGCCCGCCGCGATCGCCGCCCGCACCGCGCAGCCCGGCTCGCCCGCGTGCCGGCAGTCGCTGAAGCGGCACGCCGCGATCAGCTCGAGCACGTCGTCGAACACGTCGGCCACGCCGCCCTCGCCCTCGGGCAGCTGGAGCTCGCGCACGCCCGGATTGTCGACCAGCACGCCGCCGCTCGGAAGGCGGTGGAGCGAGCGGGACGTCGTGGTGTGGCGGCCGGTGCCGTCGCGCGCCCGCGTCGCGCCGGTCGCGAGCTCCCCGGCGCCCAGCGTGGCGGCGAGCGTGGACTTGCCGACGCCGGAGGATCCGAGCAGGGCGACCGATCGGCCGGGCCCGCACCAGGCCCGCAGCGCCGCGGCGTCGTCCGAACGGCGAGCGTCCAGCACGACCACGGCCACGCCGGGACGGAGCTCGTCCACCCGGGCCGCGTAGCCCGCGGGGTCGTCCGCGAGGTCGGCCTTGCTCAGGACGACCACCGGCTCGGCGCCGCTCTGGACGACCATCGCCAGGTACCGCTCGAGCCGCGACGGGCTGAACTCCGCCGTGCACGAGGTGACGATGAACGCGGTGTCGACGTTGGCGGCGATGACCTGCGGCCTCGCCTCCTCGCCGGCGGCGGACCGGCTCAGGAGCGTGCGCCGCTCGAACCGGCGCCGAACCCGGCGGTCGGCCGCGTCGAGCAGGAGCCAGTCGCCCACCGCGATCGGCCCGACCGCGTCGACCTGCTGCACGTGCACCCGGAACTCGCCGTCGTCGCCGTGGAGCGCGACCTCGCTGCCGTGGTGGGCGGACACGCGGGCGATGATCGCGTCCGGCGGGTCGTCCGGCTGCCGCTGGCCGTCGAAGAAGTCGTTCCAGCCGATGGCGCGGAGGGCGGGGCTGGGCATGCGGCGGACGCCTCGGGGCGGGAGCGGGCTCGGACGAGGTGGTGGCTCGGCGGCGGTCGGCGGGCGGCGACTCGGACGTCCGCCGCACCGAAGTGTACGGAGATCCGAGCGGCGGACGGCGGGTTCGTGGACGCGCGACCGCGGGCCGCCCCGTGCTCGAGGCGGCCCGGGCCGAGGGACTCGGGAGGGCCGGCGGGAGGCCCGCCGGGTCGAGGGCGTCTCAGAACAGGCAGGGACCGAATCGCGACACCAGCTGCAGCAGGTCGTCGAAGTCGACCTCGCCGTCGCCGTCGAAGTCGGGCTCGCAGGAGCCCGGGCCCGGGCAGTCGCCGAAGGCCGAGAGGACGGTGAGCAGGTCGCTGAAGCCGACGGAGCCGTCACCGTCGAGGTCCTCCGGGCAGTCGTCGAGCGTCTGGATCTGGAAGCCGTCCACGGTGCCCCCGTCGAAGGTGCCGTCCGGCCGGACGTGGATCACGTGCTGCCGGTTCTCGGCCACCCCGTCGCCCTGCGTCGGGTCGTCGACGTAGCTGATCGTCACGCTTCCGTCCGGCCACTTCACCACGCCGGTCACGGTCGCGACGTGACCGCCGTCGCCCTCCCAGTCGATGAGGATCTCCACGTCGCCACCGCCCTCGAGCGCATTGGCGACGTCGCGGATGGAGCCGAGGCCGTCGAGGACCTGCCGCGTGTCGATGGGCAGGTTGTTCTCGTCGACGTACTCGTCCTTGCCCTCGAGGTTGTCGGGATCGCTCGTGCCGCCGTCTCCGACGTCGGTGTTCATGTCGTCGACGAGGTCGTCGTAGATCTCCTGGGCCGAGTCCGTCTCGAAGCCGTTGCGGTCGCCCAGGTACTGGATCGAGCGGGCGGCGCCGCCCGGGGCGCAGCCCATGCTGTCCTCGGAGACGGGGCGGATCGTGATGTCCGGGTCGACGAAGCCGCCGCCCTCCGGCTGCGGCAGGAGCGGACCGACCCACGGCCCGAGCGTGAAGGGGATGGTGCTCAGGTTGCTTCCGCCGCCGAGGCGGCCGCCGACCAGATACGGGCTCGGGAACACCTCGACGGGCTGGAGGATCGGCTCCGGCGGCCCCGGGAGCGGCTCCGGCGTCAGCGTCACGCCCAGCACGAGCAGCTCGACCGGGACCCCGTTGTCCTGCGGCAGGCCGAGCATCACGCTCGGACGGATGCCGGCGAGCTCCTCGGGATCCTGCGCGAACAGCGGCAGGTTCTGCACGAGCCACTGGCCGTCCTCGCTCACCACGTTGACGAATGCACCGTCGAGCAGGAGCTGGTCCTCCGGATCCGTCGGATCGAAGGACAGCTCGAGGTCGACGACCCGCGAGGCCGGGATCAGGACCTCGCCGTCGGCCCCCAGCCAGTCGAGCTGGCGGACCTGCACGTCGGCCGCGGCGGCGACGGCGGCCGGTCCCAGGGCGACGGCCGCGATCACGGTTCCAAGACGGGATGCACGCATCGTTGACTCCTCCACGAGCGAGCACCGTCGCCGCCCGCCGTCGTCGGCGCAGTGGGCGCGGGCGCTCGGTGGCGCGAGCGTACGGCTCCCTCCGGACGGCCGGAACCCTCGGGTTGCGATCGCTGCGCAATCTTGATGAACGCCGAGCGGGGAGGTCGCGCCGCAGGGGGCGATCGAGGTCGGCGGACGGCGGGTGGCGGTCTCCACGGTCGGCGGACGGCTCCCC
>CAYLNM010000089.1:0-18050 GCA_964385045.1 uncultured Isosphaeraceae bacterium | reverse complement strand
CCGGGGCCGGCGACGGCGGTGCGGGCGCCGGGGCCGGGGCCGCGGGCGGCACCCTGCCGCTGCCCGGCGTGGGCCCGGGCGCCGGCGCAGCCACGGACGCCGCCGCGGCGGACGCGGCGGCAGCGGAGCAGCCCTTCTCGCTGACGCTGGCCGACCTCGGCTTCGCGCTGGTGGTGCTCGTCCTCTCCGTGGTCGCCACCCGCAACGTGCCCGGACTCGTCGAGATCGCGATCCTGCAGCGGCTGCCGGTCGACGCCGCGGCCCGCTACGCGATCGGCACCGTCATCCGGTACCTGATCGTGATCGTCGGGACCGTGGTCGCGTTCGGCTCGATCGGCGTCACGTGGTCCAAGCTGCAGTGGCTGGCCGCCGCCCTCACCTTCGGACTCGCGTTCGGCCTCCAGGAGATCTTCGCCAACTTCATCAGCGGCCTGATCATCCTCGCCGAGCGCCCGGTGCGGGTCGGCGACACGGTCACCGTCGGCGGCGTCTCCGGCGTGGTCACCCGCATCCGGATGCGGGCGACGACGATCACCGACTGGGATCGCAAGGAGCTGATCATCCCGAACAAGACGTTCATCACCTCGGACGTCATCAACTGGACGCTCAGCGACCCGACCCTCCGGATCACGATCCCGGTGGGCGTCGGCTACGGCGCGGACGTCGACCGCGCCCGGCGCCTGCTGCTCGAGATCGCGGAGCGGCATCCCAACGTCCTCGCCGATCCCGCGCCGCAGTCGCTGTTCCTCGGCTTCGGCGACAGCACGCTCAGCTTCGAGCTTCGCGTGTTCATCCCGACCATCGACCTGCTGCTCACGACCAAGAGCGAGCTCCACATGATCGTGCTCAAGGAGTTCCGGGCCGCCGGCATCGAGATCGCGTTCCCGCAGCGGGATCTGCACGTGCGGTCGATCGGCGACCTCGCGAAGCTGGTCGACCGCGGCGAGGTCACGGTCGAGCCGGCGGAGTGAGGGCGGCCGGCGGCGGACGATCCGGACGCCCCGCGGCGTGCCGGTCTCAGCCGGCCCAGTCGCCGAGGACGACCAGGCGTCCGCGAACGCGACCGTCCCGTCGCCGTCCACGTCCGCGCCGCACGGCGGCTCGGCCCCGCAGGGTCCCCGGGCCGAGAGCACCGCGAGCAGGTCGGCGATCCCCACCGTGCCGTCCCCGTCCACGTCCGCGGGCCGGTCGCAGAGGCCGACGGGACCATCGGGCCAGGTGATCCCGCCCGCGTCGAGCACGTCGTCCACCAGCGTGCGGAGCTGCGCCGTGTACGACGATCCGCTCTCGGGCCGCGCGTTCAGGATCACCGCGTCGTTGACGCCGTCGCCGCGCTGGCGGGCCAGCGCGTTGGCGCCCGGCCGCGAGCCGGTCATGGTGCGCCGCCAGCCCGGGCCCTCGGTGCCGCTGCGGGGCAGGCCGACGGACGGGCCGCTGACGCCGCGGGCCTCGAGGAACGCCAGCAGCGTCCGGCTGGTGGCGACCTGGCCGCCCTGGCCGATCCGCGCCTCGTGGTCCCCGCCGCCGTGGGGCGGGGACACCGGCGGGCCGCCGGGGTCGAAGACGTTCTGCCACGCGCCGGGGGCCTCGTCGAAGGGCTCGCGGGGATCGTGGTCGGCCGCGAAGGTGCGGCCGTCGATCCGCTCGGTCTCCGGGACGCCGAGCGGACCGAGCACCCGCTCGTGCACGCACTCCGGGAGCGGCATGCCCGCCCGCTCCTCGACCACGAGCCCGAGGACGAGGGAGCCGATGTTCGAGTACGCGTACTCGGTCCCCGGGGCGTGCTGCAGCGGCTGGCCGAGGATCCGGCGCACCGTCGCCTCGCGGCCGGGCGGGCTGGGGATCCCCATGTCGCCGGCCACGAGGACCTCGCGGCAGGTGAGGTCGCCCGCGATGTCGCGGTCCCAGCCGCCGCGGTGATCGAGCGGGTGGTCGATGGTGACGTTGGCCAGCCGCAGGTCGCCGAGCGACGGGAAGGGCTCGAGCTCGAGCACCCCGTCGCCCTGCCCGACCTCGAACGCCGGGGTGTCGAGGGTGAGCAGGCCGTCGTCGATCAGCTCCCGGATCGCGGCCGCGGTGATCGGCTTGGAGGCGCTCGCGGGCCGCATCATCGCGTCGGGCGGCATCGGCTCGGTACGGGCGGCGTCACGCCAGCCGAAGCCCCGCTGGTGGACGACCTGCCCCTCCCGCATCACGGCGAGGGTGCCGCCGCCGATGTCGCGTGCCGTCATGAAGTCGGTCATGAGCTCGTCGAGGACCGCGAGCTCGGGCACGGCGCATCCCGTCACCGGCAGCGACGGGGGCTCGCCCGCGACCGACGGGGCGGACGCGATCGCGACCGTCGCCGCGAGGGCGATCGCGGCCGGGACATGACGGCGGACCGGGGGGCGACGGCGGGCGGTGGTCATCGGCGAGGGCTCGCTCGGGTCGCGTCGGGGCCATCGCGGTCGCCCCCGGCGGGCGGCGCGACTGCAGGACGGGGGTCGACCTCACCGTGGCCGGTGTCAAGACCCGGGTCGCCCGGCGGCCGGACGAATCGCCGGTCCCGCCGGACTGCCGGCGAGCGTGCCCATCCGGGCCCCGCCGGCGGAGGAACCACGCCAACCGGCTCGGCGCCGGGACGCGGCGCGGGGCCGATCCCGGAGTCCCCGGCCCGGGCGGGCCGCACCGGGAAGCGAGCCGCGCATTCCGCGCGACTCGGTGACGGCCTGCCCGTCCCCGCGTCGGCCTGACCATGACGAGGGGCCCGGCCCGGGCGCCCCGACGGAGCCGGCCCGCCGGCCCGCGACCGCCCCGGCCGGCTCGGGCCCACGAGGCTGCCGGTTGCCGGAGCCCCGGCGGGCCGACGACGGACGCCCGTCCGCTCGCGCGCGGGCGGCGGCGCCGTCCGGTCCCCGCGGCCGCGCCCTCCCACCCCCGCGCCGCGGGGATGCCGCGACACGAGCCGAAACCATGCGTCGCTCGATCGACGCCGCCAGCAGGAGGACTCGAAGCATGCACCAGTTCCGAGACACGACGACGCCATCCGCGGCCACGGCCCGCGGCGCCGCGATGCTGATCGCCGTCGGCGGACTCGCCGCGGCGGCGCACGCCCAGTGCGATCCGACCACGATCTTCCCGACGTCCACCACGCTCCCCGTGGACGGCATCCGGCCGGAGTCCATCGCGATCGGCGACCTGGACGGGAACGGCACGCCCGATCTCGTGACCGCGAATCGCCTCACCGACGACGTGAGCGTGCTGCTCGGTCAGGGTGACGGCACCTTCGCCGCCGCGACGATCCTCGCGGCCGGAGGCGGCCCCGAGTCCGTCGTGATCGAGGACCTCGACGGGGACGGGACGCCGGACCTGGCGGTGGCGAACGCGGTCTCGGACGACGCGACCGTCCTGCTGGGCCTCGGTGACGGCAGCTTCGGGCCGCCGGCGTCCTACCCCGCGGGGGACGAGCCGCGGTCGATCGCGGTCGGCGACCTGGACGGGGACGGCGTGCCGGACCTGGCGGTCGCGAGCTTCGTCTCGTCCGACGTCGGCGTGCTTCTGGGGCTCGGCGACGGGACCTTCGCTCCGGCGACGTCGTTCGCGGTCGTGATCGGGCCGCGATCGGTGGCGATCGGCGACGTCGACGGCGACGGAACGCCCGACCTGGCGGCGGCGAACGTGCCCGCCGATCGAGTGAGCGTCTCCCTCGGTCAGGGCGACGGCACGTTCGCCGCGGCCGCCCCCTTCGTGTCGGGAGACGGGCCCGTCGCCCTCGCCCTGGGCGACCTCGACGGCGACGGGACACCGGACCTCGTGGCGGCGAACGCCGGCTCCGACGACGTGAGCGTGCTGCCCGGGCTCGGTGACGGCACCTTCGCGGCGGCGGTGACCCTGCCCGTCGGGGACGCCCCCCGCGCGGTCGCGGTCGGCGACCTCGACGGGAACGGCGCGCTGGACCTGGTGGTGGGGAACGGGAGCTCGAACGACGTCAGCATCCTGCTCAGCCAGTGCGGGGCGGCGTGCCCGGGCGACCTGGACGGCAGCGGCAGCGTCGGCTTCGACGACCTGGTGGCGACCCTCTCGGGCTGGGGCCCGTGCTCCGGCGCGTGCCCGGCGGACCTCGACGGCTCCGGGGACGTCGGCTTCGACGACGTGGTCGCGGTGCTGTCCGCCTGGGGGCCGTGCTGAGCCCTGACCGGCGGACGGCGGCCGCCGCGGACCGGCCGCCCCGCCGTCCGCTCCGCGCTTCCCCCTTCGCCCCGCGCGCGACGACGGACCGGAGCCCGGGGGCTTCGGTCCGTCGCCGGGAGAAGAGAAGAAGACGGACGGGAGGTCCGGGCCGCCGCGGTCAGAACCGCAGCTCGAGCCCTCCGCTGATCGCGTGGGTGTCGGAGCCGTCGCCGAAGACGCCGTCGTAGCGGACGTAGCCGCTCAGCCGGTCGCTGCTGATGAGCGTCAGGCCGGCCCCGACCGCGATGCCGTCCTCGACCGGCGAGCCCACGTCGGCGAGGAACGGGTCGCCGCCCACCGCGAAGCGGGCCTCGACCTCGTCGAAGTCCTCGAACTCGTGCTCCCAGCCCAGGAGCACGCCGGGGACGAGACGGCCGCCGGAGGCCAGCTCGATCTCGCGGGTCAGCTCGACCGCGAGACGGCTCCGCAGCGAGTCGGCGCTGCGGTCCGACACGGTCATGTCGTTCACGCCGGCGCCGGTCTCGGTGTAGCCGTCGAAGTCGTAGGTGGCCCACATGAGCGACGCCTGCGGAACGAGGGTCCAGCCGTCGCCGAGATCGACCTCGCGGCCGACGCCGGCGAGCAGGGTCACGTCGGTCGCGTCGTAGTCGCTCACCGCGGTCTGCGTGGCCATCATCGGAATGGTCACGAGGCGATTCTGGTCGTACCCGCCGAATCCGACGGTGGCCGAGAGATCCACGTACCAGTCGCCGCGGGTCCAGGTCGCGTACGGGCCGAGGCGGAAGGTGTCGGCCTCGATGTCGCCCCGGTTCGGCTCGAGGTCGGCGTCGGCGTTCTGGTACGCGAGGCCGAGACCCACGACCCACTCGTCGCCGAACCGCCGGTCGACGCCGCCCTGGACGCCGAGGAACGTCCCGTCGTAGCCGACGCGATTGCCCTCGGCGTCCTGCTCGGACATCACCCCGTAGATCTTGGCGAAGACCTTCCAGTCGCCCGCCTCGAAGGTGCCGCCCCCGGCGCCGCCGTCGGTCGCGAGCGACTCGTCCGGCAGCATGCCGGCGAGGGCCATGGCCTCGCCCGCCGCGGTCGCCCCGCCGGCCCCGCCGGCCCCGCCGAGCAGGCCCTGGGCCTCGGCGAGCCCGAAGGTGCCCATCGCCAGCCGGCCGCCGGCCATCATGAAGAGGTCCTCGGTGCCCGAGCGGCGGGCGGCGAGGTAGCCGGTCTGCACCGCGCCGTAGGCCGAGGAGCCGCCGGTGGCGAGCGACGTGCTGACGTTGGCCGCGGTCGGGGCGAGCTGCTCGAGGGCGGCGTTGAGCTGGTCCGCGTCGAGGGCCTGGAGCTGGGCCAGCAGGTCCGCCGCGTCGCCCGTCGGGTTCGCGTCCGCGACCGCGGTGAGCGAGTCGAGGGCGGCGCCGATGCGGCGATTGTTGCCCGCGGTCACGACGGCGGGGTTCGAGTAGGCGTTCGCGGCCCGCGTGGCGATCAGCGCGATCTCGTCGTCGCCGGGCGTGAAGTCCGCCACGTCGAAGTCCTCGAGGTCGTAGAAGTCGAGCGTGGCCGAGTCGGTCGTCACCGCGACGTCGGGGGTCGCGATCGTGCCGTCGGCGGTCAGGATCACGTACGTGCTGTCGGAGGCCACGTAGGTGCCGGCCGTCTGGCTGACGCTCACCGAGACCCCGGCCCCGGAGGCGATCGTCACGTCGCCGGCGACGTCGACCTGCGAGACGTTGGAGAGGTCGCTGCCGTCGACGAGGACCTGCAGGGTCGAGCCCGCGGCGAGGTCGAGGTCGCCCGCCACCTCGAGGGTGCCGGCGGCCGAGGCCGATCCCGGGGCGAGCGTCGCGCCGGTGGCGACGGTCAGGTCGCCGCCCACCGCGCCGCTGCCGCCGAGCAGGCCGCCGCTGACGGTCGTCGCCCCGGTGAAGGTGCTCGCACCGCCCAGGTAGTGCGAGCCGCCGGTGACGGTCAGGCCGCCGGTGCCCGAGATCACGCCGCCGTAGGTGAAGACGGCGTCGCCGTCCCCGGCGAGGGTGAGGGTGCTCCCGCCGAGGGCGACGTCGCCGCCGCCGGAGCCGCCGCCGGCGAGGCCGGCGATGGTCTCGTCGTTCGACAGCGTGAGGCCGGCCGCGGCCGCGTCGGCGAGCGTCACCCGCACGGTGTCGGCGAGGGCGTCGCCGCCGGCGAGGGTGAGCATGCCGCCGTCCACCTGGACGTCGCCGGCGGCGGTGTTGGTGCCCGAGAGCGTGAGGACGTCGGAGATGGCGGCCAGGTCGACGGTGAGGTCGCCGCCGCCGGAGATCGCGCCCGAGAGGGTCAGGCTCTCGTCGCCGGTGATGGTCGAGGCGGCGGTGACGCTGACGGCCTCGTCGAGGGTGACGCCGGCGCCGGAGGCCCCGAGCGCGCCCCCCGCGAGCACGAGGTCGCTGGTGCCGAAGGCCTCGGCGTCGGTGACGAGCACGGTGCCCGCCGCGATCGTCGTGGTCCCGGCGTAGCTGCTGCCGGCGTTGCCGATGGTCGTGGTGCCGGTGGAGGCGAAGCGCACGCTGCCGGTGCCGCCGGTGGAGGTGATCGCGCCGGAGAGCGTCAGGTCCTCGGTGCCGCCGATCGTCAGGACGTTGGTGTTCAGGTCCACCGCGTTGGCGATGGTGCGGGCGCCGCCGGAGGCGAAGACCGACGCGTCGCCCGTCACCTCGAGGCCGCTGCCGCCGAGGGCGTCGTCGTGGCCGAGGCCGAGCGAGCCGCCGGAGACGGTGACCCCGCCGTTCCAGGCCGAGTTGTCGCCCGAGAGGACGAGGACGCCGGCGCCGGCCTTGGTCAGGCCGTCGTTCTGTCCGGTGGAGCTCACCGTGCCCGACAGGGTGAACAGCTCGTCGTTGGCGGTGGTGATCGTGCGGTCCGCGTCGCCGAGGTCGACCGCGCCCGAGAGCGTCAGCGATCCGCCCGCGAGGTCGGCCACCGCGACGTCGCCCCCGATGGCGACCGCCTCGTCGAGGCTCACGCTCGCCCCGCCGGTGCCGATGGTGCCGCCGTTCAGGGCGAGGCTCGCCCCGCCGCCCCCGTTGCCGATCGCGTCGTCGGAGCCGAACAGCAGGGTGCCGGCCGTCAGGGTGGTGGTGCCGGTGTAGGTGCTGGTGCCGGTGAGGGCCACGGTGGCCCCGGCGGCGTCCACGGTGACGCCGCCGGTGCCGCTGATCGCGCCGCCGAGGGTGAGGTCGTGCGTGCCGCCGACGGTCAGGGTGTGGGTGCCGAGCTTGACGTCGTTGGCCACCACGCCGAGGTCCGTCCCCGCCCGGATCTCGCCGTCGGCGGCGAGCGAGAGGCTGCCGGTGCCGAGCGACGTGCCGGTGCCGAGGACGATGCCCGCCCCCGCGGTGTCGATCGTGGTGCCGCCGGTGAAGGTGTTGGCGGCCGAGAGCGTGACGAGCTGGCCGCTGGCCACGCCGACCTCGATCCGCCCGGTCCCGGAGATCGTGCCCGCGAGGGTGAAGCCGTGGGTGCCGTCGAGGCTCAGCTCCGCGGTGCCGCCGGAGCGCTGGAGCACGAAGTCGGGGGCGAACGTCAGGCCGCCGACCGCCGCCCGCAGGCCGACCGCGTCGGCGGCGGCGTCCACCGTCACCGTGTCGCCCGCGCCGCCGATCGACTCGGCGGTCTCGGCCACCAGCGTGCCGCGGGTGAGGGTCAGGCCGCCGCCGAGGCCCGAGAGGTCGCCGCCGAGGGTGAGGACGTCGCCCGCGGTGGCCATGTTCATCGCGACCGAGCCGAGGCCGGTGACGTCGCCATCGAGCTCGAGGTCCTCGGACCCGCCGATCGTGAGCGTGTCGCCGGAGAGGACCTCGAAGTCGTTGGCGACGCCGGCGATCGCGCCGCCGGTCGCCCCGACCGTCGCGTCGCCCGCCACCACCACGGTGCCGGTGCCGAAGCCGGCCGCGTCGCCGAGCAGGACGGTGCCCTCCTCGATCCGGACGCCCCCGGTGTGGGTGTTGGCGGCCCCGAGGGTCAGCGTGCCCTCGTCGCGCTTGACGATGCGGGCACCGGCGCCCGAGACGACGCCGTCGAGGGACACGTCGCCGGCTCCCTCGACGAAGAGGTCGAAGGAGCCGTCGCCGGCGATGTCGATCGTGGACTCGATCACGATGTCGCCGTCGTCGCCGCCGTTGTTGTTGACGATCGACGCGAACTCGCCGCTGAAGGCGAGGTTCAGGCCGCTGCCGAAGGTCATGTCGCCGCTGTTGGTCGAGTCGTTGACGATCGTCGCGCCGTCGTTGAACGTCAGCGTCTCGGCTCCCCCGCCGTCGCCGTCGATCGTGAAGGTGTCCGCGTCCCCCGCGAACGTGATCGAGTCGATGCCCGAGTAGTCGATCGCGATCGTGACCGTCGTCTGCACGGCGCCGGCGAAGATCAGGTCGCCGTCCTCGAGCGTGCCGTCGTTCCCGTCGTCGGGATCCGTCCCGCCCCAGTTGTCGGCCGACGCGAAGTCGCCGTCGCCGTTGCCCCCGTCCCAGGTGATGGCGGCACGGGCGACGGGGGCGGCGGCGAGGGCGATCGCCGCGGCGAGCCCCGCGAGGCGGGCGGTGCCGGCGGCGTCCTCCGGGCGGCCCGCCGCACGGGGCGGCCGGGAGACCAGGGTCACGGGGGGGCGGACGGAGGCGTGGTGCGACATCGGGTCTCTCGCGAAGGAGCGCGGAGCGGCCGGGGTCCTCGCGAACCCGGGCGACCGTCCGGGCCGCGGATCGACCCTCCGCCGGACGGCGCTGCACATGCGCGACCCCGCGGGCTTATCGGACAGGACCCGGACGGCGGGCCCCGGCGGCGTGCGCGGGCGGCGAATCGTCGGGCTCCGGGGGCGAGTCGGCCGAGGGCGGGGTACGTTCGCGCCCGCGCCCGGGCGCTCTCGCCCGGCCCCGCGGCCGCGTCCGCGCCCACCCCGGAGTC
This sequence comes from uncultured Isosphaeraceae bacterium, assembly GCA_964385045.1. GTDB lineage: Bacteria > Planctomycetota > Phycisphaerae > Phycisphaerales > SM1A02 > CAYLNM01. The sequence goes on along the minus strand of CAYLNM010000089.1, from coordinate 8,948 downwards.
CCGCCGTGCTGCATTCCCCCGCTCGCCGCCACCTCGTCGCCCCCGGGGCCCCCGGGTGCCCCGGGTGCCCACGCCCGGCCCGCGCCCGCGGCGCCGGCCGCTCCCGCACCGGCGCCGCGGCCCTCGTCGCCGCGATCACCGCCGTCGCCCTCGTCGGGGGACGCGCGCCGGCGACCGGTGCCGCCGCCGGCCGGCCCGCCGACGCCGCGGCCTCCGCCGACGCCCTGGTCCTCCACTCGGCCGGCCTCGCCGCCCTGATGCCGGACGAGCGCGACGCGTCGCTGCGGCGGGCCTTCGCCCTGCTCCCGGATCGCCTGATGGAGCTGGAGGGCGAGCTGCCGGACGCCCCCGCCCTGCCCGAGCCGCTGGTGCGGGCGCTGGTCGCCGGGCTCGCGAGCCCGATGACGCTCTCGGTCGACGTGCCCGACCCGGCCGAGGGCGGGCCGCCGATCCGCCTCCAGCTCGCGATCCAGCCCGAGGATCCGGCGGTGGCCCGGCGCCTGGGCGAGGTGATGGGCGGCCTGCTGCGCGATCAGGGCATCGAGCTGCAGCCGATCGAGGGCACCGACCTCGCCGGCACGCCCGCGCCCTTCGGCGAGCTCCGCATGGGCGTCACCCGCCTCGACGGCCGGCCGACCTTCGTGCTCGCGGCGAACCGCCCGGGCGACGCGATGCCCCGCGTGAGCGGCCACGGCCTGCCCGCCGGCGTCGCGCCCGCGCTCGCGGTGCGGTTCGACACCCGGCGGCTCGCCCCGCTGTTCGAGCAGGCGCTCGCGGCGCAGGGCGCCCCGGCCGAGCAGCGGGCCCTGCTCGCCTCGATGGGACTGAGCCCCGACCGCGGCTACGTGGGCACCCTCGCCTACGGCGTCGACGACCGCCGCTCGCACCTCGTGGCGGTGCTGGAGGACTACGCGGCGCTCGCGGAGGAGCTCGGGGCCGACCCCGACCGCGCGATCCCGGCCTCGGAGCTGCGGGCGATCCCGCGGGACGTGGTCGCGGTGGAGTCGAACCTCTACGACCTCGCCGCGCTCGGCGACATGCTCGAGACGCTCGCGGCCTCGACCGGAGCCCCCGCGGACGTCTGGGAGCAGGCCGAGCGCGAGCTGGGATTCCACCCCCGGACCGACCTGCTCGACCACCTCGGCGACACGATCACCGTCTACCGATCCGACCTCACCGGCGGCGGCGGGCTGATGTCCACCGTCGCCCTCGTCGGCCTCGACGACCCGGAGCGCATCGCCGCCACCCACGCCGAGCTCGTCCGCCGCTTCAACGCCGAGGCCCCGCGGGAGACGAACGGCTACGTCTCGATCCGCACCCGCCCGCTGCGGGGCCGCGAGCTCTTCACGCTGTCGTTCAACGGCCTGCCGATCCCGCTCCAGCCGAGCTGGGGCATCGCGGGCCGCCATCTCGTCGTCGCCGCCTCGCCCACCGCCGTCCTCGCCGCGATGGACCAGATCGACGGCGACGGCCCGTCGATCCTCGACCGCGAGGACCTCGCCCGGCTCGCCGGCGGCTCCCTCGAGGACCTCGCCACCCTGCGGTACGTGGACCTGCCGCGGATGGCGGCCCGCGGCTACGGCACCGCGTCGCTGGTGGCCACCGCCCTGGCCAACCTCGTCCGCTCGCCCGGGGCGGGAGACGACGGACGCGACGTCGGCCTGCCGATGCCGTCCTTCGCCGCGTTCACCGAGGGCGTGGCCCCGCTGCTCGGCACCGCGCGGTGGGACGGCGACGACCTCGTGTCGCACGTCCGCGGCGACCGCTCGATGCTCGTGGCGCTCGCGGGCACGGTGGAGTCGCTCGGCGGCATCGCCGGGCTCGCGGCGACCGGGGCGATGGTCGGCGGCGCGCTGCCCGCCCTCGAGCAGGCCCGCGCCGCCGCCCGCGAGGCGCAGGTTGAGGCCCGGCTGACCGAGCTGGTCACCGCGATCGAGCTGCACCGCCTCGAGCACGGGCGATACCCGGCCTCGCTCGAGGAGCTCGTGGACGCCGGGATCGCAGCGCCGGACGCGATGGCATCGCCGGCCGGCGAGCCCGGCGACGGCGGGCCGGCCATCGGCTACCGCGTCCCGACCGCGGGGGCGGCGCGGGACGACGTCGTGATGCTCGTGGACCGGGCGATGCTGATCGCCGAGGACGAGACGTTCGTCGCCTTCGCCGACGGCAGCGTGGAGCGCGTCTGGGCGTGGGACCTCGCCGAGCGGCTGAAGCAGCCGGGCAACGACGGCGCGATCGAGGCGCTGGGGCTCGGCGCGGCCCTGTCCTGGTACCTCGACGACTGAGGACCGCCTCGCCGCGCCGCCGCCCCGCGGGCGTGAAACGACGACGGGGGAGGGATCGCGACGCACGCGACCCCTCCCCCGTCTTGTCCGAGGCGTTCCGCCCGCCGCGGCGGCGGGCCGGACCCGATCAGTCGAAGCGGTCGAGGTTCATGACGGCGTCCCACGCGCGGACGAAGTCCTCGACGAACTTCGCCTCGCCGTCGTCGCAGGCGTAGACCTCGGACAGCGCCCGCAGCTCCGAGTGCGACCCGAAGACGAGGTCGACCGCGGTCCCGGTCCAGCGGACCTCGCCGGTGGCCCGGTCCACGCCCTCGTAGAAGTGCTCGCACTTCTCGGAGACCCGCCACTCGAGGCCCATGTCGAGCACGGTGACGAAGAAGTCGTTCGTCAGGTGCTCGGGCCGCTCGGTGAAGACGCCGAGGGGCGATCCGCCGGTGTTGGCGTTCAGGACGCGGAGGCCGCCGACGAGCGCGGTCATCTGGGGCGCGGTGAGGGTCAGGAACTCGGCCCGGTCGACGAGCAGGTGCTCGGCCGGCCGCGAGAGACCGGGGTGCACGTAGTTGCGGAAGCCGTCGGCGTGCGGCTCGAGGACGTCGAACGAGGCGACGTCGGTGGTCTCCTGCGTCGCGTCGGTCCGCCCGGGCCGGAACGGCACCGTCACCTCGTGACCGGCCCGGCGGGCGGCCTCCTCGATCGCGGCGGCGCCGCCGAGGACGACGACGTCCGCGAAGGAGACCTTCTTGCCGCCGCTCGCCTTGGCGTTGAAGTCCGCCTGCACGGTCTCGAGGGCGGGGATCGTCTCGGCGAGGACGTCGGGATCGTTGACGACCCAGTCCTTCTGCGGGGCGAGGCGGATGCGGCCGCCGTTGGCGCCGCCGCGCAGGTCGGTGCCGCGGAACGACGAGGCCGCGGCCCACGCGGTGGCGACGAGCTTCGAGACCGGCAGGCCGGTGGCGAGGATGGCCTGCTTGATCGCGGCGACGTCCTGCTCGTCCACCAGCTCGTGGTCGACCGGCGGGACCGGGTCCTGCCACTCCTGCGGCTCCGGGACCTCCGGGCCGGCGAGCCGGGCGTGCGGGCCCATGTCGCGGTGGGTGAGCTTGTACCAGGCGCGGGCGAAGGCATCGGCGAACTGCTCGGGGTGCTCGTGGAAGCGCCGCGAGATCTTCTCGTAGATCGGATCCACGCGCAGGGCGATGTCGGTGGTGAGCATCATCGGCTTGTTGAGCTTGCCGGGCACGTGCGCGTCGGGCACGGTGCGGGCGGCCTCGTCGACCGGCTCCCACTGCCACGCGCCGCCGGGGCTCTTGACCTTCTGCCACTCGTGACCGAAGAGCGTGTCGAAGTAGCTCATGTCCCACCGGGTGGGCGTGGGCGTCCAGGCGCCCTCCATGTCGCTCGTGATGGTGTGCTCGCCCCGGCCGGTGCCGAGCCGGTTCTTCCAGCCCAGGCCCATCTCGACGATGTCGGCCCCCTCGGGCTCGCGGCCGACGTGCTCGCCCGCCGGGCCGGCCGAGTGCGTCTTGCCGAAGGTGTGACCGCCGGCGATGAGGGCGACAGTCTCCTCGTCGTTCATCGCCATCCGGGCGAAGGTCTCGCGGACGTCGATCGCCGAGGCGGCCGGGTCCGGATTGCCGTTGGGCCCCTCGGGGTTGACGTAGATCAGGCCCATCTGCACCGCGCCGAGCGGCGTCTCGAGCATCCGGTCGCCGCGGTAGCGGTTGTCGCCGAGCCACTCGGTCTCGGGGCCCCAGTAGATCGCGTCCTCGGCCTCCCAGCGGTCCTCGCGGCCGCCGCCGAAGCCGAAGGTCTCGAAGCCCATCGACTCGAGGGCCGCGTTGCCGGCGAGCACCATCAGGTCGGCCCACGAGAGCTTGCGGCCGTACTTCTGCTTGATCGGCCACAGCAGCCGGCGGGCCTTGTCGAGGTTGGCGTTGTCCGGCCAGCTGTTCAGCGGCGCGAACCGCTGCATGCCGCTGCGCGCGCCGCCGCGCCCGTCGGCGATGCGGTAGGTGCCGGCGGCGTGCCAGGCCATGCGGATCATGAAGGGGCCGTAGTGGCCCCAGTCCGCGGGCCACCAGTCCTTCGAGTCGGTCATCAGCCGGTACAGGTCCTGCTTGACCGCCGCGAGGTCCAGCGACTCGAACTCCTTCCGGTAGTCGAAGTCCGGACCCATCGGGTCCCGGGTCTCGGGGTGCCGGTGCAGGACGCGAAGGTCGACCTGCTCCGGCCACCAGTCGCGGTTGGTCTGGAAGCGGGTCGGAGGCGCGGCCACGGAGCCGTTCATGACGGGGCAGCCGTTGGCCGGGGTCTGGGTGCCGTTGGAGGTGCTGGCAGTCGTCACCGGGAATTCTCGCATCGGGGGTCCGGAGGAAGTGATTCGCAGGCCCGGCAGGATACCCCGCGGTATGATCGGCGGACAGGCCGCATCGGCGATTTGATCGATCGGCATTACCGATCAAGGCGACCGTGCCGCCGAGCACGCTCGGAAGGCGTCGGTCGACACCGCCCCGGGACGCCGGGACCCCGGCGCCCCGCGTCCCGGGGGGAGCCGCCCCGCCGCCACCGAGGCCGAGGCGCAGCGGCACCCCGCCTCCCGGGGGGAGGCCTTCCGATCGCCACCCCGGGGTCCCGCGGCGTCGAGGAGCCACGCGATGGGCGACGAGCATCCCGAGTCCCGGCACCTGCGGTGCTTCGTGGCGGTGGCGGAGGCGGGATCCGTGCGCGGGGCCGCCCGCCGGCTCGGGCTCGCCCAGCCCACCGTGACCGGCCACCTGCAGCGGCTCGAGGCGATCGCGGGCTTCCCCGTGTTCGAGCGGGTGGGCCGCGGCCTCGTGCTGACGGACGAGGGGCGGCAGCTGCTGCCCCGCGCGCGCCGGGCGGTCCGGGCGATCGAGGCGGTCACGGAGGGCATCGGCGAGGCGGTCGAGGCCGGGGCCGGGCGTCTCGTGGTCGGGGCCATCCCGACGATGTCCCCGTACCTGCTGCCCCCCGTCCTCGCGCGGCTGCGGGCCGAGTCGCCCGCGTGCGAGCTCGTGGTGCAGGAGGACCTGACCGAGGGGCTGCTCGAGCGGCTCGACGAGCACGCCATCGACGTGGCGGTGCTGAGCCCGCCGGTGAGCCACCCGCGGGTGGAGTGCGAGACGCTGGGCTCGGAGCGCCTCCTCGTGGTCGCGCCCGGGGACGGGCCGCTGGACGTGCCGGCCGACCTGACGCTGGGCGAGCTCCGCAAGCATCCGCGGATCAGCCTGAGCGGGGTGCACTGCCTCGGCCAGCAGATCGAGCACTTCTGCTCCCGCCACCGGCTCGCGGGGGAGCTGGCCTGCCACGCCCGACAGCTCGACACCGTCTTCGAGCTGGTCCGACTCGGGCTCGGCGTGTCGCTCGTGCCCGAGATGGCGGCGCGGCGCCGCCCGTCGGACGGGCTGCGATTCGCCCGGCTTCGGCGACCGGTCCCGCGGCGGGCGATCGGCCTCGCGACGCGCATCGGCCGGACGCGATCGCTGCTGGCCGACCGCTTCGCGGCGCTGCTGGAGCTGGAGGTCGGGACGAGCGGCGGGTGATGGAGCCGCCGGGCCCTGCTCGAGTCGGGGGCGATCGCGGAGACGCTGCCCGCCCACCGCGACGCGCTCGCGCGCCGCGTCGCGGCCTTCGGCCCGGAGTCGCGGAACGCCGCCCGGGCCCACGCCGGGCGCGGGGGTCTTCGCCGGCGCGGAGACGCACCTGCTCGCCGCGCACGCCATCCGCGCCGAGACCGACCGGCCCGACGACGAGGAGACGCTCGCGGTCGAGGAGCGGACGATCGAGCCGTACGACGCCCGGGCGGCCGCCGAGCCCGAGGCGGGCCACGCGGAGGCGGCGGGCCGCTGGCGCCGGCGGCGGCCCCGAGCCCGGAACGGACGACGCCGCGCGGACCGGAGCCCGCGCGGCGTCGCCCCCACCGTCGGCGCCGGGCCCGCGATCACGCCGGGCACGGACCCCAGGCCGAGAGCACCGCGAGCAGATCGTCGAGGGCGACCACCCCGTCGGCGTTCAGGTCCGCCGGGCAGGCGGCACCCGAGCATGCGCCGAAGGCCGAGAGCACCGACAGCAGGTCGCCGAGGGCGACCGCGCCGTCGCCGTCGACGTCCGCGAGACAGGTGACGCCGTCGAACTCGTACGGTCCGCGGTCGACCACCGGGGCTGGCCCGTCCCCGCGGTCCACGGTGCCCGGGTCGTCCAGGCGTCGCGGCCCGCCCGCGAGGTCGAGCTCCAGCCCGTCCGCCTCCTCCACGATGCCCGCGTCGATCGCCGGCGAGCCGGGGGCGAGGCGCCACACGTCGTCGGCGTTGGCGGGGATGTCGTCGGGGCCGTCCGGATCGAGGAAGCGCGGATCCTCGCCGTCGCACTCGGCGCCGCCGGGGAAGACGGCCTCCTCGACGTAGCCCTCGACCGTGGTCCATCCCCCGTCCACCGAGCCGCCGTCGACGCGGAGCTGCCCGAGCCACGGCTCGTCGCCGGGCGGCGGCGTCGTCGGCTCGTTGCCCCAGAGGATGCAGTTGGAGAGCCGCGTGAACACGTCCTCGAACCACGCGCCGGCCGTCGTGCCGCCACCGCGATTGCCGGCGATCGTGACCTGCCGGAACCGCAGCTCCTCCACGTTCCGCACGTGCAGGGCCGGCCCGTCGTTCAGGTCGTTGCTCGCGATCAGAACGTTGGCGAGGCTGGGCTCGCCGCCGTCGAGGAAGACGATCGAGTTCGCCGAGCCGGTCGGATTGTGGTTGACCACCGCCACGTCGCGGAGGTCCACGTCCGACTCGATCGCGGCGATCGCCGCTCCGTCGCCGAGGGTGGAGTTGCGGCGGAAGGTGACGCCGTGGATCCGCGGGGCCCCTCCGGTGACGAAGAGTCCGCCGCCGAACCGCTGGGCCCCATTGGCGATCCCGCGCTGGATCGTGACGCCGGTGAGCAGTCCGGTCGCGTCGACGCCATCCGCCCGCACCACGTGCTGGGTGTTGTCGGAGAAGGTCGGCTGATTGATGTCGCCGTCGAGGAGCGTGAGGTTGGCGCGGCGGTCGGCCTCCTCGCGCCGCGTCTCGTCGCCGGCGAAGCCGCCGCGAATCGCCAGGCCGCTCCGCATCTCCAGCGAGCGGTCGCGATCCCCGGTGCCGCCGTCCACGCGGTAGGTGCCGGCCGCGATCCAGATCTCGGCCACCGGAACGGGCCCCGCGTCCTCGGCGGCATTCTGTACGTCGCGGAACGCGGTCGCCCACGACAGCCCGTCGCCGCCGGCGGGCGCCGAGTCGTCCACGTAGCGGATGTCCAGCTGCCGCTCGTGGGCTCCCATGTCGGGGAACGGGAACTGGCCGCTGCCGCTGTTCGGCACGTTGCGGTCGTCCACGATCCGGTCGAGCCCGTCCACGTCGAGATCGCCGACGAAGACCGCCCCGTACGTCCCGGCGTCGATGCACGGCGAGCCGGGACGCAGCCGCAGGTTGCCGGGCGCGGACTCGAACATCGGATCGACGTCGAGGTTGCCGGTGCCCGGCCATCCGCCTTCGACGTTGCTCCAGGAGACGTTGGCCGACCCGACCCCGAAGATCTGGATCGGAGGCGACTCGCCGCCGCCGCGGACGATCGAGTTCCGCACGACGAACCAGCCCGAGATCGACGCGAACGACGGGTACTCCTCGCCGATCCAGGTGCTGCTCAGGACGTCCGCGTATCCGTCCGGACGGACCTGGATCGCCGGCTGGGCCCCCTCGTTCTGCCGCAGGATGCAGCTCTGGACCCGGGCCGACATGCCGCTCGCCACGCGGAGGACGAAGCCCGTCCCGAGGTTCTGCTCGATCCGCACCCGCTCCACGGTCAGGTTGCCGCCGGAGGCGTACAGCAGCGCCGAGGCGGTGTCGTTGCCCGCCATGCGCCCGCCCTCGACCCGCACCGTGCCGCCGAGCACCGAGATCAGGGCGCCGTTGGACGGGGCGGTGTTGTCCAGCATCTCGCAGTCGACGAACCGCGGGCTGCCCCCCTCGACGACGGCCACCGTCCCGACGTTCCCCAGCCCTTCCACGAAGCGGCAGCCCCGGATCTCCGGGGACGCATCCTCGATCCGAACCGTCCCCGCGGTGGAGCTCGGCCAGCCGCCGCGGCGCACCGTCAGGTGCTCGAGGCCCACCGGACCCGAGGCCGAGGGGACGCCCGCGATCCGCACCGCGGGACCGTCCGGCTCGTGCTCCGCGTCGATCACGACGTCGGCCGCCGTGTCGCCGGTGCCCACGATGCGGACCGCGACGCCGTCGATGTCCAGCCGCTCGAGGTAGGTGCCGGGGGCGACGAGCACGCGATCGCCGTCGACGGCCGCGTCGATCGCGGCCTGGATGGTGGGATGGTCGCCGGGGACCGCGAGGTCGGCGGCGGTCGCCGATGCGGCGACGCCCACGAGGGCGAACGCGGCGACCGCGCCGCGCACGGTCTGCGCTCGGCGAGGCGCTGGTGCGGCGCTCGTGCGATCCAGCGAGCGGGCGGCCGAACGGGCGGGGCACGACATGGGCGATCTCCGGGTCATCGGGGCGCGGCGAACCTCGGGCCGCGTTCCCGACAGGCCGAGAGCGAACGCCGGAGTCCTTCACGCGAAGGGACAATCCCGGGATTCCGACTCGCTCGGCGTTCGGGCGGCGGGCG
>CAYLNM010000088.1:0-18363 GCA_964385045.1 uncultured Isosphaeraceae bacterium | reverse complement strand
CCTCCTTCGTGGTCAAGGGTCGCGTCGCCCCCGGAGCGGGGTTCGGGGAGCGGGAGGTCCGGCGACGGCATCGCGGGCCTCGCCTCGTGCCGGGTCGGATCGGGTCGTGACGGGAGGGGCCGGGGCGGTCGCCGCCGCTCATGCCGCCGCGGAGCGCCTCACCGCCCCACCGGACCCGCGCCCGCGGCCCCTCAGAGTCGCCAGACGCTGCTGGCCCAGGTCAGCCCGGCCCCGAAGGCCACGAAGACGACGACGTCCCCGGGCTTCACGCGGCCGGCGCGGGCCACCTCGTCGTAGACCAGCCCCACCGAGCCCGCCGAGGTGTTGCCGTACTCGGCGATGTTGACGTGGACCTTCTCCGGCGGGAGGCCGACCTTCTCCATCGCCGACTCGATGATCCGAAGGTTCGACTGGTGGCACACGAACTGGGACACGTCGTCCACCGTGAGGCCGGTGCGGGCGAGCCCGTCCTCGATCACCTCGCGGAACTTGCTCACCGCGAACTTGTAGACCTCGCGGCCGTTCATCCGGAGCGTCCCGAGGCGGGCGGGATGCTCGGCGTGGCCCGGCGGCACGTCCTCCGGTCGCCGCGGGAGGTAGAGCGACTCCCAGCCGCCGCCGTCGGCGCCCATCGTCTGGTACAGGCAGCCGCGCCGCGGATCGTCGTCGGCGGTCACCACCGCCGCCCCCGCCCCGTCGCCGAAGAGGATCGACACGCTGCGGTCGTCGTAGTCGATGATGCTGCTCAGGGCGTCGCATCCCACCACGCCCACGGTGCGGGCCCGGCCGCAGCGGATCATCGAGTCGGCGAGGTTCAGGCCGTAGACGAAGCCGGAGCAGGCCGCCGCGAGGTCGAACGCCCCCGCCGGCGTCGCCCCGAGGTCGGCGGCGATGCGGCAGGCGTTGGACGGGCAGACCATCTCCATCGTCACCGACGCGTGGATGAGCAGGTCCAGGTCCGAGCCCCGCATCCCCGCGTCGTCGAGGGCGCGGGCCATCGCGTCGCGGGCGAGGGTGAACTCGCTCTCGACGCCGGGCGTGCAGAAGTGGCGGCGCTCGATGCCGGTTCGCTGGCGGATCCACTCGTCGTCGGTGTCGACGAGGCGGGCGAGCTCGGCGTTGCTGACCACGCGGACCGGGGCGGCCGATCCGCTGCCGGCGAGCCGCACCCCGATCCCGGTGGCGACCGCGGGCCCGGCGGGGTCCGTGGGAGCGCCGCCGGCGATCATGCGACGGCTTCTTCCACCGTGGCGAGGCGCTCGACGATGTGGTCGTTGATCCGCTCGTCGATGTAGCGGCGGATGCGGTGGATGGCGTTGGCCAGCCCGCGACCCTCGCTCGAGCCGTGGCTGATGAAGCACAGGCCGTCGACGCCGAGCAGCGGCGCGGCCCCGTACTCGTGGTAGTCGTGCTGCCGGTAGATCTCCTCGACCACCGGCTTGAACCGCATCGCGAGCTCGGGATCGATGCGGGCGACCTCGCGGCCGATCGCCCGGAAGATGCCGGCGGAGAGGCCCTCGGCGAGCTTGAGCATGACGTTGCCGACGACGCCGTCGGTGATGACCACGTCCGCCGCCCCGTCGAAGACCCCGCGGCCCTCGATGTTGCCGATGAACTCCATCGAGTCGTCGGCCTTGAGCAGCTCGCGGGCGTGCTTCATCTCCGCGGTGCCCTTCTGCTCCTCGCCGCCCACGTTCATGATCGCCACCCGCGGCTTGGCGATCCCGAGGATCTTGCGGGCGTAGACCTCGCCCATCACCCCGTACTGCGCGAGGTGATGCGGCTTGGGGGCGATGTTGGCGCCGACGTCGATGATCACGATCGGACCGGCGAACGTGGGCACGGTCACCGCGATGCCGGGCCGCTGCACGCCGGGCAGCCGCCGCATGTGCATCTGGGCCGCGGTGACGCAGGCACCGGTGTTGCCGGCCGAGAGGATGGCGTCGAGCGGCTCGATGCCGCGGCGGGCGGCCTTGCGGCGGGAGCCGAGCTCGGCCATCACGCAGATCGAGCTGTCGGGCTTGGACCGGACGGACTCGACCGGCGAGTCGGCCATCCCGATGATCTCGGTGGTGCCGTGCACCACGATCCGCGGGTCCGAGATGCCGCGGCCCGAGAGCTCCGACTCGATGCACGCCCGGTCGCCGACGAGGTGGAGCTCGTCGTCCGGGCGCAGCTGCTCGAGGGCCGCCGCGGTTCCATCGATCGCGCAGGCGGGAGCGTGGTCCCCGCCCATGACGTCCAGGCCGATCCGCATGGCGGTGCCCGTCAGTCCTTCTTCTTCGTCTTGATCGTCAGGCCGCTGCGGACGTAGCCGCTGGTCGGGCACGCCGCGTGCGGGAGCTTGGGCATGCCGCTGATCGGGCAGGTCACCGTGTGCACCGGCTTGATCGCGAGATGCGACCGACGCTTCCGCTTACGGGACCGGGACGTGCGAAGGGCAGGAACCATGGTTCGATCTCGCGGGAGGCCGGCGGACCACGATCCGCGGCGGTCATCAGGGCAGGGGCACGACGAAGGCGGGCCTGCGGCGACCGGCGCGGGGGCCCCGAATGGGGCACGTTCCCGGGCGACGCAGGGGATCGGGCAGTGTAGCCACGCCGGGACCGGTGTCAACGGACCGTGAAGACCCTCCCGCCGGAGCGCCGGAGGGCGCTCGTCGCGGCGTCGGCCCGCGGCCGGTCGCGGCGAGCCCCGGGGTCGGCCCGCGTCGCGGGCGTGACGCGGGCGGACGCCGACGATCGGGGCCGCCGGGGGGCGGCCGTCACCCGCGCGGGGCTCGACGCCGGTTCGACGGGGACGAGGCCGAGGTGCGGCCGGGCGACGCCGGGTCGACGCGGACTCGACCCGGGCCGGACGCCGCTCAGCCGAGCGACTGGGTCCCGCAGCCCGACTCGAGGTCCTGCCACTCCATGGCCGCCACGATCATCCGGTCGAGGGTCGCGAAGTTCACCCGGCAGCGGATCCCCGCCTCGGCCTCGGCCTCGGCGGCGAGGTCGGCGTAGCGGTCGATCAGGCGGCGGAGCGCCTCGCCGGCCCGCTTCCACTCGCGGAACATGCCCTCGGGCACGCCGCCGACCGCCCCGCCGGTGCACCGGCCCCAGGCGTCGGCCGACGCGAGCCAGCCGCGGACCATCTCGACCACCGGCACCTCGAGGCCCTGGGGGCAGAGCATCGCGTTGAAGTGGTCGTTGCGGAGCTCGGTGGTGGCCTGGGGGCTGGCCATCATGAGCCAGTGGTTGCCGCCGACGGTGTCGAACGGGGGATCGCTTGCCATGGGGAGGCTCCGGGGAGATGGAAAGCGGACCGTCCGTGGTCCTCGGCGTGATCCTGCTCGCGGGCCCGGACAGGGGCCCGCGAACCCGCCCCCCGGCCCCGCGGGGATCGGCCCGGCGTCCGGCGCACCTTGACGTTCGCCCCCCCGCCCCTCCCGCCACGGGGGGACGCCCGATAATCACGGGCGGACCCGCGTCCGGGCCGGGAACGCCCCCGCCCGCCACCTATCATGCGACGATGGCCGTCGAGATCACCGTCAACGGATCGCCGCTCACGGTCGACCCGCCGTGCACCGTCGCCGACCTGCTCGAGCGACTCGGGACCGAGGGCCCCTGCGCGGTGGAGGTCAACCGCGAGGTGGTCCCCCGCCGCGAGCACGCCGAGCGGCCGCTCGCGGCCGGGGACGTGGTCGAGGTCGTGACCCTCGTGGGCGGCGGCTGAGGCCTTCCGCGGACCGCCGCCACGCCTGGTCGCCGGGTCGCCCGGCGGAGGCGGCGGCACCGCCCGCCGCCCGCCGCCCGTCGGCCATCGACCGCCCGCCGTCGACCGCCGCCGCTCGCCGCCGCCCGCCGCCGTTCGCCCCCCGATGTCTCCGGAGCCCCCGATGACCCCGCCGACCGCCGCCTCCGCGACCCCCCCCGCCGCCCCGGCCCCCGAGCCGCTGCCGGTCGGGCCCTTCACGCTCCGCAGCCGCCTGGTCGTCGGCACCGGCAAGTACGCCGACCACGAGACGATGCGGGCGGCGATCGACGCCTCGGGGGCCGACGCGGTCACGGTGGCGGTCCGGCGCGAGCGGCTGCACGACGAGCAGGGCCGCTCGCTCCTGGACTTCCTGGACACGGGCCGCCTGACGATCCTGCCCAACACGGCCGGCTGCTTCTCGGCCGAGGACGCGGTGCGGGTCGCCCGGCTCGGACGCGAGCTCCTCGAGCAGCTCGACAACCCCGGGAAGCAGTGGGTGAAGCTCGAGGTTCTCGGCGACCGCACCACGCTGCTGCCGGACCCCGTCGGCACGCTCGAGGCCTGCCGCGAGCTCGTGGCCGACGGATTCACCGTGCTCTGCTACTCGAGCGACGATCCGATCGCCGCCGCCCGCCTGCGGGACGCGGGGGCCGCGAGCGTGATGCCCGCCGGCTCGCCGATCGGCTCCGGCCGCGGCATCGCCAATCCGGGCAACGTGGCCCTCATCCTCGAGCTGCTCAAGGATCCGGCTCACGGCGGGTCGCCGGACTACCCCGTCATCGTGGACGCGGGCGTCGGCACGCCGAGCGACGTCACGGTCGCGATGGAGCTCGGGGCCGACGGCGTCCTGCTCAACACCGGGATCGCCCACGCCGCCGATCCGGTGCGGATGGCCCACGCGATGCGGGCCGCCCTCGACGCGGGCTGGCACGGCTTCCGCGCCGGCCGCATCCCGATGCGGAAGTACGCGACCGCGTCGAGCCCGTGGGAGGGCGTGATCAGCTACATCCCGGGGGAGTGAGCCGCGGGCCGTTCGGCCCACGCGGGCGCCCCGGCGCGGGACCGCCGGCGCTCGCCGCCCGCGTGGAGGGCCGCCGCGAGCGTCCTGCCCCCCCTCCTGCCTCTGCCCCGGCCCGCCCCGCCCCCGGGCGGACGGCACCGACGTCAGTGGTCCACCCGCTGGCCGCCGAGGATCTCGCTCACCTCGGCCACGTGCTCGTCCACCTTCTTCGCCGTCTTCGCCTCGAGGTTGAGGCGGAGCAGCGGCTCGGTGTTGCTCGGCCGCACGTTGCACCACCAGCTCCCGCAGTCGACGGTCACGCCGTCGAGATGGTCGACCTCGGCGTCCGGGAAGGACTCCTCGAGCATCGCCATCGCCTCCTCCTTGTCCTCCACCTCGAAGTTGATCTCGCCGGACTGCACCCAGCCCGCGCGGAGGGGCTCGAGGCACGAGGACAGGGCCTTCCGCTCGCGGGCGAGGCGGCTGACGACCATCGCGAAGGCGATCGCCCCGCTGTCGGCGAAGAAGTTGTCGCGGAAGTAGAAGTGGCCGGAGAGCTCGCCGCCGAAGGCCGCGTCGTGCTCGGCCATCCGCTGCTTGAGGAAGACGTGGCCGACGCGGCTGCGGACCGGCGTGCCGCCGTGCGTGCGGACCGTCTCGGCCAGCGCCCGCGAGGACCGCAGGTCGTGCACGATCGACGCCCCCGGCTCCTCGGCGAGGACGCCCTCGGCGAGCCACGCGGTGAGCAGGTCGCAGCCGATGGTGCGGCCCGTCTCGTCGACCACCACGCAGCGGTCGGCGTCGCCGTCGAAGCAGATGCCGGCCCGCGCCTTCGACCCGCGGACCGCCTCCTGCACCTCGGCGAGGTTGGACTCGACGAGCGGGTTCGGCTCGTGCTTGAAGGTGCCGTCGGTCTCGAAGTTCAGCTCGACGATCTCGAGGCCCGGCACGTCGCCGAAGACCTTCGGGACCATCACGCCGGCCATGCCGTTGGAGGCGTCGATCGCGACCTTGACCGTCCGGGAGCCGTCGAGCAGGGCCGGGTCGAGGAAGCGGTGGACGTGCCGGCGGTAGGCGTCCCACAGGTCGCGCTCCTCGCGGAGGCCGCCCGCGGGGGTCACCTTGTCCTGGTTGCCCATCGCCGCGTACCGCCGGATCTCGTCGAGGCCGGTGGTCATGCCCACCGGCTTGGCCGCGATCCGGCAGATCTTGAAGCCGTTGTAGGCGGGCGGGTTGTGACTGGCGGTCACCTGCACGCCGCCGCAGCAGCCGAGGTAGTTCACCGCGAACGAGATGAACGGCGTGTCGACGAGGCCGACGTCGATCACCCCCGCCCCGAAGTCGCGGATGCCCTTCTGGAGGGCCTCGGCGAGCTCGGGCGAGCTCGTCCGCATGTCCCGCCCGACCACGACGTGCTTCATCATCGGGTCGTCGTGCCCCTCCGCCTCCGCCCGCTCGAGGAGGAACTGGGCCGTGCCCCAGCCGATCTGCCACGCGAGCTTCGTGCTCAGCGGCTTGGGGAACTTCTCGCGGATGTCGTAGGCCTTGAACACCTTGCCGAGCATGGACGTCTCCGGGGCGGGCGGCGGGCGGCGATCCGGGGCACGGCGTGCACCCGCGGGGCGGGGAGTATATCGGTCCCTGCCGCGGCTCCCGGCGGGGCGCCGCGGCCGCGCAGGCCGAGGACGGCGTCGCCGGTCCGGGGCCCGGACGGCTCCGATGCTTGACCCGCCCGGACGCGATCCCGACGATCGACGGACCCATGGGGAGGAGGCACCACGTGAACCAGCCGACCGGCCGCCCCGGCCCGCGTCCCGCGTCCGCCCGCGGCGCCGCCCTGGCCGGGGTCACCCTCGCCCTCGCGTCGATCGCGCTGCTCGCCGGCGGATGCGGCGGCGAGGAGGAGGTCGCGCCGGCCGCGGCGTCCTCGGCCGGCACGGCCGGCGAGCCCGGCGCGGCCACGAACCCCGGGGATCCTCCCGATGCGACCGGCGACCGCACGGGCTCGGCTGCGGACGGCGGCGACGCGGGCGGCGCGACCAGCGAATCGCCCGGAACGCAGACGCCCACCGCGGGCGCACGCGTCACGTCCCCCGCCCCGCCGTCCGATGATCGCCCCACCGACCCCGCCACCCCCTGGCTCGTCGACGTCACCGCCGAGTCCGGCATCGCGTTCGTGCACGACGGCGGGGCGGACGGCGGCTACGCGATGCCCGAGATCATGGGGGCGGGCGGCGCGATGCTGGACGTCGACCGCGACGGCGACCTCGACCTGCTCCTCGTGGGCAGCGGCCGGCTCGGGACGGGCGACGACGACCCGGCCGCCCGCAACCGGCTGCTGCGGCGCGAGGCCGACGGCCGGTACGTCGACGTCACCGACGGCTCCGGCCTCGACGACGCCGGCTACGGCATGGGCGTGGCGGTGGCCGACTACGACGGCGACGGCTGGGTCGACGTGTACGTCACCAACCACGGGCCCGACGCGCTGTACCGCAACCGCGGCGACGGCACCTTCGAGGACGTGACGGAGGCGGCCGGCATCGACAACGCCCGCTGGGCGTGCTCGGCCACGTGGGTCGACGTCGACGGCGACGGCCACCTCGACCTGTACGTGACGAACTACGTGGCGTGGCCCGCGGGCAAGGTCTGCTCGGACAGCGCCGGACGACCCGAGTACTGCGGCCCGCTCGCGAGTCCGCCGGAGCCGGACGTCCTCTACCGCAACCGCGGCGACGGCACCTTCGAGGACGTCAGCGCGGCGGCCGGGATCGCCGACCGGCCCGGCCGCGGGCTCGGCGTCCTCGCGGAGGACTTCGACGGCGACGGCCACGTCGACCTCTTCGTCGCCAACGACGGCGAGGCGAACTTCCTCTGGATCAACCGGGGCGACGGCACGTTCGAGGAGTCGGCCCTCGCCTCCGGCGTCGCCGCCAACGCGTTCGGGCAGGTCGAGGCCAGCATGGGCGTGGCCGCCGGGGACGCCGACGGCGACGGCGATCTCGACCTCTTCATGACGCACATGATGCGGGAGACGAACACCTTCTACCGCAACCTCGGGCAGGGTCTGTTCGACGACGCGAGCGGCACGAGCGGCCTTGGTCCGCCGAGCCTGCCGTTCACCGGCTTCGGCACGCTGTTCGCCGACCTCGATCTCGACGGGAACCTCGACCTGATCGTCGTCAACGGCCGCATCAAGCAGGGCCGCGTGGATCCGTCGACCGTGCCCGGCGGCACCGCGGAGGCAGTGGCCCCGTACGCCGAGCGGAACCAGCTCTTCCTCGGCATCGGGGGCGGCCGGTTCCGCGAAGGCCTCGTCGAGGCGGGCGACCTCGGGCGACACGTGGACGTGAGCCGCGGGCTCGTCCTCGGGGACGTGGACGGCGACGGTGACCTCGACGTCCTGGTCACCAACTGCCACGGACCCGCCCGGCTCTACCGCAACGACGCCCCTCGCCGCGGTCGCTGGCTGATGGTGCGGCCGATCGATCCGCGGCACGGCGGCGTGGTCCCCTTCACGACGGTCACGGTCGAGGCCGGCGGGCGGCGGTTCGTGCGGACGGGCCAGCCCGGCGGCAGCTACCTCAGCGCCGGACCGGCCGCGGTCCACGTGGGCCTCGGCCCGGTCGAGCGGGTGGACGCGGTCGAGGTGCGGTGGCCCGACGGCACCGTCGATCGCGTGGAGGACGTGGCCCCGGACCGCGTGCTCGAGGTGACGCGGACCGTCGCCGCGCCGGGAGCGGCCTCGTGAGGCGGCGCCGACGCCGGCGAGCGGCGATCGCGGCGTGGGCCGCGGGCGGGGCGGTGCTGCTGACCGCGGGATGCGGGGGCGGGGACGGCCGCGACGATGGGCGTGGCGACGGCGACGCGGCCGCGGCCGAGCCCGCCGGTGACGCCGCGGCGGACGGGCCGGCGGCGGAAGCGGCGGGGGCTGCGGGGGCGCCGGACGCCTCGCCCGCGCCGCCCCCGGTCCCCTGGCTCGACGACCCGGACACGCCGCCGCCCGACCCCGACCTGGCGACCGCCGAGCCCCAGGTCGCGGCCGCGGTCCGGACCGCCCGCAAGGCGGTCCTCGCCGCCCCGGGCGACGCGGCGGCCTGGGGCGAGCTCGGCATGGTGCTGCAGGCGCATGAGCTCGAGGCCGAGGCCCTGATCGCCTACCGCCGGGCCGCGGCGCTCGCCCCTCGGACCCCCCGGTGGCCGTACCTCGCCGCGGTGGCGCTCGGCCGCGACGACCCCGCCGCGGCGCTGGCGTGGTTCGAGCGGGCCGCCGCGCTGTCGCCGCAGGAGCCCGCCATCCGCCACACCCACGGCGACGCCCTGCTGCGGCTGGGCCGCCTCGAGGACGCGGGCGAGCGCTACCGCGCCGCCCTCGCGATCGCCCCCGAGTCGCGGCGGGCGCTGCTGGGCCTGGCCGAGGTCGAGCTGCAGGCGGGCGATCCCGCGGCCGCCCTCGAGTGGCTCGAGCGGGCCCGGGCCCTGCAGCCGCGGGACGTCGAGGTGCACCAGAAGGCGGCCCGGGCCCATCGCCGCCTCGGCGACGCGGACGCGGCGGCGGCCGCGACCGCCCGGGCCCGCGCCAACCCCGACCTCGCCCCGGTGGCCGACCCGCACCGGGCCGCGGTGCGGGCGCGGGCGGTGGCGTCCAAGGACCTCGTCGACCGCGGGGCGGACCTCGCGCGGCGCGGGCGACTCGACGAGGCGATCGCCCTCTTCCGCCGCGTGCTCGAGCATCGGCCGGACCACGTGCCCGCGACCATCAACCTCGGGGCCGCCCTCGTCCGCACCGGCCGGGCCGACGAGGGCGTGCCGCGACTCGAGGACGCGGTGCGGCGCGAGCCGGCCAATCCCGACGCGCGGATGAACCTCGCCCTCGGTCTCCGCGCCCTCGGCCGACTCGAGGAGGCGGCGGCGGCGATGGACGCCGCGGTGGAGCTCGCCCCCGCCTCGCCCACGGTGCAGGTGAATCTCGGGCTGCTCCGCGAGGCGACCGGCGACGTCGAGGCGGCGGCCGCCGCCTACCGGCGGGCGCTGGAGCTGGACCCCGCCGGGGTCGACGCCCGACTGAACCTCGGCCGGCTGCTCGCCCGCGCCGGCCGGCTCGAGGCCGCCGCCGCGGTCTGGGCGGAGGGCGCGGACGATCCAGCCGCGCCGCCCGAGCTGCTCTTCAACCTCGCGGTGGCCAGGGCCGCCGGCGGCGACTTCGCCGCGTCCGCCGCCCTGCTTCGCCGCGCGCTCGACCGGGCGCCGGACGACGAGCGGATCGCCTCGGCCCTCGCCGAGCTGCTCGCGACGTGCCCGGACCCCGCCGTGCGCGACGGCGACGAGGCGGTGCGGCTCGCGCGCCGGCTGCTCCAGCGGCGCGGCATCGACCACCTGCCGTCGCTGTCCGTCGTGGCCGCGGCCGAGGCCGAGCGCGGCGCCTTCGACCTCGCGGTGCGGCTCGGCGAGCGGGCCCTCGCGATCGCCCGCCGCACCGGCGACCCGCGGCTCGTGGCGATGGCCGAGTCGCGGCTGGCTCTCTACCGGGCGGGCCGTCCGTACCACCAGCCGCGGCCCTGAGCGCGGGCGTCCGCGGCTTGCCCCGCGCCCGGCCCGCCCGTGCCGAGCCCCCAGAACGCGACAGGACCCGCCCGCACGAGGCGGACGGGTCCCGTCGATCGATCAGGGTCCGTCGTGACCGTCCGCGCCGGAGCGCGGCGGTGCATCGACGCGGCGATCAGCC
The DNA here is from genome assembly GCA_964385045.1 of uncultured Isosphaeraceae bacterium. Classification (GTDB taxonomy): domain Bacteria; phylum Planctomycetota; class Phycisphaerae; order Phycisphaerales; family SM1A02; genus CAYLNM01. The sequence goes on along the minus strand of CAYLNM010000088.1, from coordinate 7,903 downwards.
GCGGCGACGACGGGTGCCGGCGAGGCCGGCGAGGCCGAGCAGGGCGAGGGCGCCCGGAGCCGGCACGAAGGTCAGCGAGCTGTTGGCGAGGTCCAGGATGTTCCCGGCGTCGTTGTCGTCGTAGAGCTCACCGAGGATGGTGCCGGCGGCCGGCAGGTCCCAGGTCATCATCGACGACCAGTCGACCTCGGTGGTGATGGCACCGCTGCGGTCCGTGAGTCCGACGATGGTCTCCTCGGTGCTGTCGCCGTAGTTGAGGTCGCCGTAGTCGAAGGTGATGTTGCCGTTCTCGAAGAGGGTGACCGAGAACGTGTTGGTCGCGGTCTCCTCACCGAAGCGCGGCACGTCGACGTAGTTCACGGTCGCCTGCCCCGGGACGGTGGTGTCCAGGGTGATCGAGCCGGCGATGTTCGGGCTGAGGTCCGTCCACAGCGGGGCGACCGCGGGGCCGGAAGGATCGCTCTCGAACTCGGGGAGGCTCGGCGAGAAGTCGGTCTCGGTATCGCCGAACGCGAGGATGCCGTTCGAGCCGATGAAGACGCTGCTGTAGTCGGCGCCGTAGTAGCTGAAGGTGAAGCCGAGCGAGCGCTCGACGGACGAGTCGTCGCCCAGCGGGCCGCCGAGGTTGCCGGCGAGCTCCTCGATGCCACCCATGGCGGCCCCACCGATCATCGCGGCGCCGGCGAACGCGGCGAGCGTGGTCGAAATGCGGTTCATGCGAGTCTTCCTTTCTTCTCTCATCCTGCATGCAGGATCCGCCGCCCGAACGTCGGGTGACGGGGCCCGGACCGCCGAACGACGGCGGACCGGACGGAATCGGCTCGGGCTCCGCACGCCGACGAGGCGCGATGGAGCGAAGAACGGCGGCGCCCCCACGTGTCGGGCGACGTCTCGGTGTCGCAGGAGCTGCTCCGGCGACAGCCGTCCCCAGCGTCGGTCCGATTCCCATGCGACGCCCCGAGGCGCCGCGTGAGGCGAGCATAGCCGGTGATGCGTCGCATTCAACCACCGCGCGTGCGTGATCACGCACTTACGCGTCGATGGGGGAGGGGTTCTTCCTCGCATCGCGACCACACGGCCCCCCACGCTCCCTGCCTTGCCCGGATTGACGCGCGGTGCCCCTCGGAACTCGGACGGCGGGCGACGGCCGCGACGCCGTGATCGAGCCATCGGTGGGGCCGCCCCGGGCGCCGCCGGCGGATCCCCCGTGCGTCGCTCAGGCCCACTCCGGCTCGGTGAGGTCCAGGCGCCGCACCGGCACGTCCTCCGGCAGTCCGGCGGTGAAGTGACGCCCGTACGGGCGGGTCACGATCCGCGGGTCGAGCACCGCGACGATGCCGCGGTCGTCGCGTCCGCGGATGAGCCGGCCGATCCCCTGCCGGAAGCGCAGCACCGCCCGCGGCACCTGATCGTCCATGAACGGATGACCGCCGCGCTCGCGGATCGCCTCGTGCCGGGCCTCGACGATGGGCCGGTCCGGCACCTCGAACGGCAGCCGCGTGATGATCACGTTGCGCAGGCCCTCGCCCCGCACGTCGACGCCCTGCCAGAAGCTCGCGGTGCCGAAGAGCACCGACGCCGGGTCGGCGCGGAATCGCTGCAGCAGCATGCCCGGCGGCCCGTCGTCGCCCTGCACGAGCACCGGATGGCCACGGTCCTCGAGGCGCCCCCGCAGGCGGCGGGCGACGTCGCGCAGCATGGCGAAGCTCGTGAAGAGGACGAACGCGCCCCCGCCCGTCTCCTCGACCAGCGACTCGATGCGCGGGGCGATCGCGCCGGGGAACTCGCGGCGACCGGGATCCGGCAGCGACGGGTCGACGACGAGCTCCATCTGCCGGGCGAGGTCGAAGGGGCTGTCGAGCCGCAGCGCGGTGGCGGTCTCGGCCCCGAGCCGGGCCGCCGCGTGGGCGAACGCCCGCTCCCCCTCCCCGGTGGCGAGGGTGGCCGAGGTCATCACGACGCCGAGCCCAGCGCCGAGCAGGTGCTCGCGGAGGATCGGCGCCACGTCCACCGCCATGCACTTGAGGCTCACCCGCGGGCGACCGCCCCGGCGTCCGGCCGCGGGCCCGCCCCGGGGCGCGGTCACGTCGACGAAGTGCACGCAGCCCTCGAGCCGCTGCTCGAGGAGCGTCACGACGTCGGCCGCCACGTCGGCGGCCCGGGCCGCGTAGCCCGAGAGCTCGTGCTCGTCGGCGTCGGTCGCGGCCCGGTCGCGGAGGCCGCGCAGGCGCCCGGCGAGCCGCGCCATCGGCTCCGAGAGCGTGTCGGGCACCATCCCCGGCTCGCGCATGCGGCCCTGGTCCCGCTCGTGCTCGGCGTGGAACCGTTCGAGGTCGGCGAAGAAGCCGTCCGCGGCCCGTCCCGCCGCGAGGACCGCCTCGATCGCGCGGTCGACCGCGTCGGTGTCGCCGTCGGCGAGCCGAAGGGTGGCGAGGAAGCCCTTGCGCCGCCGCAGGTCGTAGAGCACGCGGAGGAGGTGCTCGGCCCGCCCGCGGGCGAGGGAGCGGCCGAAGTGCTCGGAGGCGACGTCCTCGACGGTGTGGGCCTCGTCGAGGATCACGTGGTCGTACCGCGGCAGGAAGCCCGCCCCGTTGGCCCGCAGCGCCAGGTCGCTGAAGAACAGCGCGTGGTTGCACACCAGGATGTCGGCGTGCTCCATGCGTCGCCGCGCTCGCTGGTAGAAGCACCGCTCGTGCTCGGGGCATCGGCGGCCCATGCAGTTGCCCGAGTCGCTCTGGACGTGGTCCCAGACGTCGCCCCGGGGCAGCTGCGGCAGGGTCGCGAGGCTTCCGTCGGTGGTCTCGTCCGCCCACCGCACGAGCTCGGCCAGCTCGCGGCGAGCCGCGTCGGCGTCGAGCAGGCGGTCCTTCCGGCGGTCGGCGAGCTCGAGCCGCCGCCGCGAGACGTAGTTGCCGCGGCCCTTGACGAGCACCGCGGTGAACTCCTCGGGGATCACCGCGTTGAGCAGCGGCAGGTCGCGCTCGACGAGCTGCTCCTGCAGGTTGATCGTGTGGGTCGAGACGACGACCCGCTCCCCGTGCTCGACCACGCGGCGGATCGCCGGCAGCAGGTACGCGAAGGACTTGCCGATCCCGGTCGGGGCCTCGACCAGCAGCGGGCTCCGGGCGGCGAGGGCGTCGTCCACCGCCTCGGCCATCCGGGACTGCGGGGGGCGGTGCTCCCAGCCGCCGAGGCGGCGGGCGAGCGGGCCGTCCTCGGCGAGGATGCGCACCGGGTCGATCGGCATCGCAGCAGGATACGGCGGCGGGCGGGGACCCGACCGCTCGGGCGGCCGCCGGGCACGGAGGCGGCGGATGCGCCGCGCCGAAGGGCCCGGTGGGGTGCGGTCGGGCGACGCTCGGCGGCACCGGGGCCGCGGCCCTGCGCCCGCGCCCTCGCCGCACGCCCTCGCCGCACGCCCTCGCCGCACGTCCTCGCCGCACGTCCTCGCCGCACGTCCTCGCCGCGCGTCCTCCCCGCGGCGCGGTGCCGCCGCGGCACGGCGAGGACGCCGGCAGGCTGCCCGTCCGCACCCCCGCCGCGGGCTCGCTCAGCTCCCCTCGCCCACCACCGAGCGGGCGAAGCGGATCACCGCCCCGAGCAGCGCCTCGAGCGCCGGGGACGGCGGGGCGTCGGCGGACGCGGGGTGCGGCGTGCCGAAGACGTGGTCGCCCGCCGGGATCACGAGCGTCTCGACCGGCCCGCCCGCGGCCCGGGCCAGCCGTTCCGCGTCGCTCACGGGCACGGTGGCGTCGTCCGCGCCGTGCACGATCAGCATCGGACAGCGGATCCGCCCCGCCTGCACGCAGGGGTCGTGGTCGTGCGGATCCGCCTCGATCTCCTCGAGCCAGGCCCGCCCCACCCGCAGGGCCTGTCCGGTGCGGGCGGACGGCGACGGGAGGAACCCCTCGCGTCGCAGCCGCGCGCGGTCGGCCTCGTCCAGCCGCACCGCGTCGGCCGGGGCGGCGGCGGTCGCGATGCCCGCCGGCTCGCCGAGCGCGCCGCGGCCGGCGGCGAGGATCACCGAGGCCCCGCCCCGCGAGTGGCCGAGCCAGACCCGCGGACGATCGCCGCCGGGGAGCCGGCCCGCGTCGAGGGCGGCGTGGATCGCGGCGAGGTCCTCGACCTGCCGGTTCCAGGTGTCGCGCTCGAACAGCTCGGGGCGGGCGAAGGTGCGGGGGTCCCGCGTGACGCCGGAGTGGCTGAAGTTGAACCGGTGGGCGTGCAGCCCCGCGGACGCGAGCGTGCGCGCGATGGCGGGGAACATGCCGTAGTCCATGAACCCCTTGAAGCCGTGGGCCACGATCACGGTGGCCGCCGGCGGGCCCGGCGCGACCTCCGCCGGCGCATGGGCCACGCCGAGGATCGGCTCCCCGCCGCTGCCCGCGATCTCCCAGGTCGTCTCGTCCGTCATGGTGCCGTCCTCGATTCGATCCGTGATCCCGGCCGGCGAGCCCGACGGCGAGCCGGCGACGGCCCGCACCGCCGCGTGCACGGTGGACGTCGCCCGGTCCCGTCAGCCGAGCCGGGCCGCCATCGCCTCGGCGAACTCGGTGGTCCCGAGCTCCCCGCCGAGGTCCTGCGTCCGCTCGCCCGCCCGGAGGCAGGCGTCGTAGGCGTCGCGGATGCGGTCGGCCGCGGCGGCGCACGCGGCGTCGTCCCGCGTCTCGCCGAGGTGCCGGAGCATCATCACGCCGCTCATGATCAGGGCGAGCGGGTTCGCCACGTCCCGCCCCGCGATGTCGGGGGCCGAGCCGTGGACGGCCTCGAAGATCGCGTGCTCGCCGCCGAAGTTGGCCCCCGGCGTCACGCCGAGCCCGCCCACGAGTCCCGCGCAGAGGTCGCTGATCACGTCGCCGTACAGGTTCTCGCACAGGATCACGTCGAACTGCGTCGGATCCTGCACCAGCCGCATGCAGGCGGCGTCGATGATCGCGGTCTCGAACTCGATGTCCTCGTTCCCACGCTCGTGCTCCTCCTTCGCGCAGCGGATGAAGAGCCCGTCGGTCAGCTTCATGATGTTCGCCTTGTGGAACACCGTCAGCCGGGACCGGCCGCGGGAGCGGGCGTAGTCGAAGGCGAAGCGGGCGATGCGGCGGCAGGCGTGCTCGGTCGCCACCTTGAGGCTGGTGACCACGCCCCCCGTCACCTCGTTCTCGATGCCGGAGTAGAGGCCCTCGGTGTTCTCGCGGACGACGATCACGTCGACGTCCTCGAACCGGGTGGGCACCCCGGCCATCGACCGCACCGGGCGCACCGCCCCGTAGAGGTCGAGCTTCTTCCGCAGGGCCACGTTCACGGACGAGAAGCCGCCGCCGACGGGCGTGGTGCACGGGCCCTTGAGGCCGACGCGGTGCTCGCGGATCGCGGCCACGGTGTCCTCGGGCAGGACGTCGTCCGCCCCCCGCTCGATCGCGGACACGCCGGCGTGCCGCTCCACCCAGTCGATGTCGAGCCCGGTGGCGTCGATGACCCGGCGGGCCGCCGACGCGACCTCCGGGCCGATCCCGTCGCCGGGGATCAGGACCACGGTGTGCTTCATGACGATGCCTTCCTCTCCGCCCTCGGGCGCGCGGCGCGCCCCCGGAGGGGCGTCGGTCGGGGACCGGCCATGCGCGGGCGTGGAGGATACCGAATCACCGGCCCCGCCTGTGAGCACTCGGGAACCGGGCTCGCACGCCCCTGCGACGCACCTCGGCGCCGCCGACGCCGGCCCCCGCGCCCGCGGCCCACGACACGACGTTCGGGGGCGATCCGCGGTCGCCTTGACCGGCTCCGCGGACCCGGACACGATGCCGGCATGAACTCGCCGCTCGAGCTCGACGTGGTGGTGCTCGGTGGCGGCGTGACCGGCCTGTGGCTGCTCGACGTCCTCGACGCGGCCGGACACCGGGCCCTGCTGCTCGAGGCCGGCGACCTCGGCTCGGGCCAGACGATCGCCTCGCAGGGCATCGTCCACGGCGGCCTGAAGTACTCGCTCCGCGGCGTCCTGACCGCCTCGGCCCGGACGATTCGCGACATGCCCCGCCGCTGGCGCGAGGCGCTGGCCGGGGCCGGCCGCCCGGACCTCTCGCACACCCGGCTGCGGGCCGAGTACTGCCACCTCTGGCAGACGCGGCAGCTCCGCTCGCGGATGGCGATGCTCGGGGCCCTCCGCGGCCTCGCGGTGACCGCCCGCCCCCTCGACGACCACGAGCGGCCGCCGGCCCTGCGGGCGTGCCCGGGCACCGTGGCCCGGCTCGACGAGCAGGTGGTGGAGCCGGGCAGCATGCTCGGCGACCTCGCCTCGCGGCACGGGGCGAAGATCCTCCGCGTCGACGCCCGCGGCGGGCTGGAGCTGGACCGCGCCGCGGACGGACGCCGCCGCGTGCGGCTGCTCTCGCCCGCCGACGGATCCCCGCTCGACCTCCTGCCCCGCCGCCTCGTCCTCTGCGCCGGCTCCGGGAACGCGGCCCTCCGGGAGCGGCTCGGCCGCGGCGAGGGCCCGGTGATGCAGCGGCGGCCGCTGCACATGGTGGTGCTGCGGGGCGAGCTGCCCGTCCTCAACGGCCACTGCGTCGACGGGATGGCGACCCGCGTCACGATCACCACCACCCGCGACGCCGCCGACCGCATCGTGTGGCAGGTCGGGGGCCAGGTCGCCGAGGAGGGGGTCGAGCTCGAGCGACCGGTGCTCCTCGAGCGGGCGCGGCGCGAGCTCGCCGAGGTCCTGCCCGGCGTCGACCTGTCGCGGGCGGACTGGGGCAGCTACCGCGTCGACCGCGCCGAGGCGGTCGCGGCCGGCGGGGCTCGTCCCGGCGACGCGGCCGTCCTCGAGGAGGGCGACGTGCTGACCGCGTGGCCGACCAAGCTCGCGCTGGTGCCGCGACTGGTCGACCGGATCATGGAGCGGCTGGATCCCCCCGGCGGCGCCCCGCCGGACCTGCGGGCCCTCGCGCGGTGGCCCCGCCCCGGGGTCGCCTGCCCGCCCTGGGACGAGGAGACGACGTGGAGCATCGAGCCCTCGGTCGCGACGGCCCGGACGTGAGCGTCCTCGGCTTCGGCGCCTTCAAGATCGGCCGCGCGGTCGGCATCAAGTACCCGCGGCCGTACCAGCTGCCCGACGAGGCGGCCGCGGGCCGCGTGCTCGGTGGCGTGCTCGACCTCGGCGTCACGCTGATCGACACCGCCCCCGCCTACGGCATGAGCGAGGAGCGGATCGGCCGGCACCTCGCCCACCGGCGCGACGAGTTCGTGCTCTCGACCAAGGTCGGCGAACGGTTCGAGGACGGCGTCTCGAGGTACGACTTCACCGCGGCGGCGATCCGCCGATCGCTCGAGACGAGCCTGCGGCGGCTGCGGACCGACGCGGTCGACGTGCTGCTGGTGCACTCGGACGGTCGCGACGAGGTCGCCCTCGCCGGCGAGCGGGTGCCCGAGACGATGCTGGCCCTGCGCGAGGCCGGGCTCGCGCGGCGGATCGGCTTCTCGGGCAAGACGGTCGCGGGCGCCGAGGCCGCCCTGCCGTGGGCGGACGTCCTGATGGTCACCTACCACGCCGGGGACACCGAGCACGACGCGGTGATGCGCCGGGCCGCGGACGCCGGCCTCGGGGTCATGGTGAAGAAGGCGCTCGCGAGCGGACATCACCCCCCGGCGGAGGCGATCCCGTTCGCGGTGCGGCACCCCGCGGTCGACTGCGTGGTGGTCGGCGGGCTCGACCTCGGCCACCTCGCGGAGAACGTGCGGCTGGCCGATGCCGCGGCGCGGAGCGGCGGCTGAGGGCGGGACTCGTTGCCGGCAGCGACGGCGGCACCAGCGGCGACGGCGGCAGCAGCGGCGGCGGCAGCGACGGCGGCACCAGCTGCGACGGCGGCGGCAGCAGCGGCGGCGGCAGCAGCGGCGGCAGCGGGTGACGACTGGG
>CAYLNM010000087.1:0-18387 GCA_964385045.1 uncultured Isosphaeraceae bacterium | reverse complement strand
GCGTCCACCGCCCCCGCCGCCGGTGCCCCCCCTGCGGCCCGCTCGCGGGCGACGACCGACGCCCCCGTCCTCGTGGTCGGCCTGCCGCGCAGCGGCTCCACGCTCGTGGAGCAGATCCTCGACGCGCACCCCGAGGCGTGCGGCGCCGGAGAGACCCGGGCGATGCTCGACGTCATGGCGACGCTCTCGCGCGAGCACGCCCGCCCGGACGCCGCCCGCTTCCCGGCCTGGTGGGACGACGTGGACGAGCCGGCGATGACGCGGGCGGGACTGGCCTACGTCGCGGGGCTCGAGGAAGCGGTGCCGCGGACGGCGACCGCGGCCTCGGTGGCCCCCGCCGGTGGGGCGGCGGGCGGGACGACGGATCGCCGCGGGCCCGCGCGCGATCGCTCGCGACGCGGTGACCGTGCCCCTCGTCCCCGTCCCCGGCGCCTCGTCGACAAGAACCTCCAGAACCTGCCGCTGGTGGGGGCGATCGCCGAGATGCTTCCCGCCGCCCGCTTCGTCCTCTGCCGGCGCGACCCGGTCGACAACGGCTTCTCCTGCTGGGTCAACGACCTCGTGCCCACCGCCTGGCCGTGGACCTGCCGCCTCGACGCGATCGGCCGCACCGTCGCCCGGTGGCATCGCCTCGGCGACCACTGGGCCCGCGCGCTGCCGGACCGGCTGCTCGTGGTCGAGTACGAGGCGCTGGTGGCCGATCCCGAGGGTGGCAGTCGCCGGCTGCTGGAGTTCGCGGGCCTGCGGTGGGACGACTCGGTGCTCCGATTCCACGAGACGGATCGGCCGGTGACGACCCTCTCCTACGACCAGGTGCGGCGACCCGTCTACCGCACGTCGGTGCGGCGGAGCGATCGCTACCGGCGGTGGCTGGAGCCGATGATCGAGGGCATGCGGGCCGGCGGGCTGGATCCGGGTGCACCGCGCGACGACGGACGGGACTCGGCCCCGGGCGAGCCGGGCGAGCCGGGCGACGAGGCGGGCGACGACGGCGACGGCGGCGGACGCCGCGGCACGAACGGCGGCCACCGGCCGCACACGGAGCACGGCGATGGGCCGAGCCAGCCGACGCAAGCGTGAGCGCGACCGCGCGGGCGGTGATTCCGGGGCCTCCGGGACCTCCGCCGCGCCCGGCTCCCGCACCGATCACGGCCGCGAGGCCGACGGTCCCGAGGCGCCGCTGATCGTCGTCGGCGGGTGCCCGCGCTCCGGCACCACCCTGCTGCGGATGATGCTCGACGCCCACCCGCGGATCGCCTGCGGCCCGGAGCTGAAGGTGCTCCCGATGATCGCGGCGAACTGCGTGCGCATGCTGCAGGGGCACGGCCCGCTGCTGCGGGAGGCCTACGGTCTCGACGAGCCGGCCGTGATGCGGACCTTCGGCCGGCAGGCCGAGGCGCTGCTCGAGCCGTGGCGACGCCGCCACGGCGCCGCCCGCATGGCCGAGAAGACGCCTCAGAACGTCCACGCCTTCGTGCAGCTCGCCGCCCTGCTGCCGGAGAGCCCGTTCGTCCACGTCATCCGGGACGGCCGCGACGTGGCGGCCTCGCTCCTGCGGCAGTCGTGGATCGATCCCGCCACCGGGCGCCCGCTGCCCTACTGCTCGGATCTCGCGGAGGCGGCGAAGTACTGGGTCCGCTGCGTGCGCGACGGCCGCCGCATGCTCGGCACGCCGGCCGAGGACCGCTACCTCGAGATCCGCTACGAGCGGCTCGTCGCCGACCCGGAGCCGGTGCTGCGCGAGCTCGTGGCGTTCCTCGGCGAGCCGTGGGACCCGGCGATGCTGGAGTTCCACCGCCGGGGGGGCGAGCTGCCGGCGTCCGAGCGCCCGTCGCACGGCGAGGACCTCTCGCGGCCGGTCCACGCGGGCGCGGTCGGCCGCTGGCGCGACGCATGGTCGGCGGAGCAGGTCGAGACCTTCCGTCGCCACGGCGGGGCGCTGCTCGCCGAGCTCGGCTACGCGGACTGACGATCGGGGCCCCGGACGGCCGGCTCCCGCCGCCTCAGGCCGCCCCCTCAGCCCGCCGCCTCACCCCGCCCCGCCGCCGCCGCCGCCGTCGTCGTCGCCGCCCGCCGGGGCACCCCGCGTTCGGCACCACTGCCGCCACGCCTCGCGCAGGACCGCCTCGACGTCCCGCCCGAACCCCGCCGGGTCGCAGAGCGGGGACGCCCGCACCCGCGCGCGAAGCCCCGCCCGCAGCGCCGCGAGCCGGTCCCGATCGGTCGCGAGCGTCGCCGCCCGGGTCACGAGGGCGTCGTCGTCGCCGCACACGCACTCCTCGAGCCCCACCGCCCGGAGGTGGGTGAGCGAGTGCCGCGACGCGAAGGTCCGCCCCGGCCGCGTGAGCACGGGCACGCCCATCCACAGCGCCTCCAGCGTGGTCAGCCCGCCCGAGTACGGGTGCGGGTCGAGGGCCAGGTCCACGTCGGCCCACGCGGCGAGCAGCTCCGTCCGCGGGATGCGGCCGCCGAGCTCGATGCGCTCGGGCTCCACCCCGCCCCGCCGCAGCGCCTCGCGCACGCGGGCCTGCAGGGCGGGGTCGCCGAAGCCCTGGTAGCGGAGGCGAAGCCGCGAGCCCGGCACCGCCTGCAGCACCCGCGCCCACGTCGCCAGCAGCGGCTCGTTGAGCTTGGCGGGGTTGTTGAACGAGCCGAAGGTGACGTGCCCGCGGGCGGCGGCGGGCAGCGGGCCCGGCTCCGGGGCGCCGGCGGGCGGGTCGAAGAGCACGTAGTCGTGCGGCAGCCGCACCACCCGCTCGCGGACGCCCGCCTCGTCCTCCGGCCGCAGCTGGTGGGGGTCCGCCACCAGCAGGTCCATCTCCGCGAGGCCGGTGGTCCCGACGTAGCCCATCCACGTCGCCTGCACCGGGGCGGGACGCAGCGCGAACGTGCGGATCCGGTTGGCCTGCGTGTGCCCGGCGAGGTCGACGAGGACATCGATGCGGTCGGCGCGGATCCGGGCCGCCAGCGCCCGCTCGTCGAGCGTCCCGGCGTCGACCCAGCCCCCGGCGGCGTCCCGGAGGCGGCGCGCGACCGGATCGTCGACGACGCGCAGGGCGTAGCACGTCGCGTGCAGGCCCGGCGGCAGGTGCTCGAGCAGGCCGACGAGGAAGATGCCGACCGGGTGCACGCCGAGATCCGGCGAGACGAATCCGACCCGCAGCGACCGATCCGGGTCGGGCTCGACCGCGTGCGCCCGCCGGGCCTCGGGCAGCCGGCGGACCGGGCCCGCCACCGCCGCGTCCCACGCGCGGTGCAGGCGGTCGAGATCCTCGAGCGTCACGTCCGGGTGGTAGTGGGCCGCGAGCAGGCGGTTGGCCCGGAACGCGGCGTGGCCCGGGTGCCCCGGGCGGCCGAGGCCGGGGGCGGACGCCGCGACCGCGCGGTCCAGCTCCTCGGCCGCGCGGTCGTGCCGCCAGGCCATCTGGAGGGTGGTGCCGAGATTCGCCCGGATGGCGGGATCGCCGGGGCGCAGCGCGGCCGCCCGCTCCAGCCACTCCAGCGCCGACTCGGGGCGGCCGAGGTCCCGTTCGGTCATGCCGAAGAGGTGCACCACGTCGGGATGGTCGGGGTGGCCGCGAAGCAGCTCGCGATATCGCTCCGCCGCCTCGGCGTGCCGGCCGGACCGCTGCAGCGACACCGCCTCGTGCATACGTTCGTCGAAGGACCGCACCGCGGCACCGTAGCATTCCGGTGATCCGGTGGCGGCAGGGCGTGCGCCCGGCGTCGAGGTCCGGCCCCGGCCGCTCCGTCGCACGGCGGAGGCGAGTGTCGCCGCGACGTGCCGCGACGACGCCCAGCCATGCCGTCCGGTCACCGCCGTCTCGTCGGCTCGTCGGCTCGTCGGCTCGTCTCGCCCCGTTTCGCCCGGCCCCCGCCCCCGAGGGCCTACGATGACGCCGTCCCCCGAGGTTCCGGAGCACGCAGCGCGATGCCGACCTACGTCTACCAGGTGATCACCGACGACGGCTCCGAGGGCGAGGTCTTCGAGGTCGTCCAGCGGATGAGCGATGCGGCGCTGACCGAGCACCCCGAGACCGGCGCTCCCGTGAAGCGGATCCCGCAGGCCCCGATCATCCCGGGCAACTGGTCGGACCACGCGACGAACCAGAAGCTCTCGGACAAGAACCTCGATCGCCTCGGCTTCACCAAGTACCAGCGGGCGGGCGACGGTCACTACGAGAAGAAGGCCGGCAAGGGGCCGAACGTGATCAACGCGAACGACTGACGCGACCGGCGGCGCGGCCGGCCCGGCGGCGCAGCCGCTTCCCGGCGTCCCCGCCCCCCCCGCCGGGGTCCGCCACGCCGATCCCGCCTCCGCGGCACGCTCCGCCGTCAGTCCGCCAGCAGCGGCAGGTCGCGGTACAGGTCCAGCGCCTCGGGGTTCTTCAGCGCATCGCGGTTCTTCACCGGTCGCCCGTGGATCACGTCGCGCACCGCCAGCTCGACCTTCTTCATGCTGATGGTGTACGGCACGTCGTCCACCGCGACGATCCGCGCCGGGACGTGCCGCGGCGAGCACTGCTCGCGGATCGCCCGCTTGATCCGCCGCTCGAGCTCGGGCGTGAGCTCGTGCCCCTCGGCCATCACGACGAAGAGCACCACCCGCTGGTCGCCCTCCCAGTCCTGGCCGACCACGATCGAGTCCGTGATCTCCGGCATCGGCTCGACCTGGCGGTAGATCTCGGCGGTGCCGATGCGGACGCCCTGCGGATTGAGCGTCGCGTCCGAGCGGCCGTGGATGTGCACGCCGCCGCGGGCGTTGATCGAGATGAAGTCGCCGTGGCACCAGACGCCCGGGAACCGCTCGAAGTAGGCCGAGCGGTACCTCGAGCCGTCCTCGTCGCCCCAGAAGAACACCGGCATCGACGGGAAGGCCTGCGTGCAGACGAGCTCGCCCGTCTCGCCCGGCCCGAGCTCGGCGCCGTCCTCGCCCCACGCGTGCACGTCCATGCCGAGCATGCGGCACTGGATCTCGCCGCGGTGCACCGGCAGCAGCGGGCAGCCGCCCACGAAGCAGCCGTTGAGATCGGTGCCGCCGGAGATGCTCGCCACCTGCACGTCCGCCTTCACGTCGCGGTAGAGGGCGTCGAACGACTCCTCGACCAGCGGCGAGCCGGTCGACAGGATCGTCCGCAGCGGCGCGAGGTCGAAGGAGGCGCCCGGCCGCGCCCCCGCCTTCTCGAGGGCGGCGAAGTACTTCGCGCTGCTGCCGAAGTGCGTGATCCGCTCCTGCTCCGCGAGGCGCCAGAGGGCCGAGGCGTCGGGATGGAACGGCGAGCCGTCGAAGAGCACGATCGTCGCCCCGGTGCCGAGGCCGGCCACGAGCCAGTTCCACATCATCCAACCGCAGGTGGTGAAGTAGAAGAGCCGGTCGCCGGGGCCGAGGTCCACGTGCAGCCGGTGCTCCTTGAGCTGGTTCAGCAGGATGCCGCCGGTCGACTGCACGATGCACTTGGGCGGGCCGGTCGTGCCCGAGGAGTACATGATGTACAGCGGGTGGTCGAAGGGGACGCGCTCGTAGGCCGGCTCCGCGCCGGCGTGCGGCCGCACCACGTCGTCCCAGTGCTCGGCGCCCTCGAGGTACGCGAGGTCGGGGAAGCCGCCGCCCCCCGCGTTCGGGCCCCCGCCCACGGTGGCGGCGAGGTACGGCACCACGATCGTCCGCGGCCGCGTCGCGAGCCCGTCGAGGATGCCGGCGACCTTCTCCAGCGAGTCGAACGCCTTGCCGTTGTACGAGTAGCCGTCGGCGGTCACGAGCACCGCCGGCTCGATGCGGGCGAAGCGGTCGAGCACGCCCTCGACGCCGAAGTCCGGCGAGCAGCTCGACCAGATCGCCCCGATGCTCGTGGCCCCGAGCATCGCGATCACCGTCTCGGGCAGGTTGGGCATGAAGCCCACCACGCGGTCCCCGGCCTTCACGCCCCGCTCGCGGAGCCCGGCGGCGAAGGCGGCGACGTGGGCGATCAGCTCGTCGCGGGTGATCGTGCGCGTCGCGTGCATGTGCTCGCCGCGGAAGACGATCGCCGGCTCGTCGCCGCGGTGCCGCAGCAGGTTCTCGGCGAAATTGAGCCGGGTGCCGCCGAACCACGTCGCGCCCGGCATCAGCCGCGGATCGTCGACCACCGGCCCGTCGCCGCGATCGGCGATCGGGTCGAGCTCCTCCCACGCCATCTCCCAGAACCCGGCGAGGTCGCGCACCGACCAGCGCCACAGGTCCTCGTAGCCCTCGAAGCGCGCCCCGGCCCGGACCGCGGCCCGCTGCATGAAGGCATGCATGCGGGATTCCCGCACCCGCGCCTCGGGCGGTGTCCACAGGGGCGGGGGCGTGTCCACGGGCGGCGTGGACGTGGCGTCGCGGGGAGCACTGGCGTCGGTCATCGGAAGGCTCCGGTGTCGGATCGCGCAGGATACCGGCACGTGGGCCGCGGCCGGCGGTCGCCGGGGCCAGGGCATTCGTCCCGACGTGCCGCCCGGCGGCTCGTGTCGCGTGACGGACGCGGACGGCGGACCGCGGACCGCGCGGTCGCGAGCCTAGTGCCCGGCCGGCCGACCACCCTTGCGAGGATCGCTCACCGCGTGCCGGGCGCCGTCGATGACGATGATCGCCTGCACCGCGCCGACCTCGTCCCGCTCGCCGACGACGTGGCCCCGCGCCTCGAGGGCGGGCACCGGGGCCGCGGCGCCCGCGCGGGCGTCCGCGTCCGCGCCCGCGCCCGCGCCGGTCGCCGCCGCGCGCTCGCCCGCCGCCCCCCCGTCGCCCGGCGCGGACGCGCGCCACGCCGGCTCGAGCTGCAGGACGTCGGGTCGCCACTGGTGATGCAGCCGCGGATGCTCGACCGCCCCGGCCGCGTCCATCCCGAAGTCGATCACGTGCAGGATCACCTGCAGCGTGCCGGTGATGATCCGCGGCCCGCCGCTCGCCCCCGCGACGATCTCGACCGCGCCGTCCGCGTCGAGGACGATCGTGGGCGACATGCTCGAGAGCGGCCGCTTGCCGGGCTCGGGCGCGTTGCGGGCCGACTGGACGAGCCCGAAGGCGTTGGCCTCGCCCGGCAGCGTGGTGAAGTCGTCCATCTCGTCGTTGAGGACGAAGCCGAAGCCGGGCACGGGCACCATCGAGCCGAAGGCGAGGTTGATGGTCTCGGTGCAGGCCACCGCCATGCCGTCCGCGTCGACCACCGACACGTGGCTGGTGCCGCCGTCCTCGGGCGGCGCCCCGGCGGCGCCGTAGGCCTCGGGCGGCCGGGTCCGCCGCGGATCCACCTCGCCGGCGAGCCGGTCGAGCCGCTCCGGCGCCAGCAGCTCCGCGACCGGCACCGCGGCGAAGTCCGGATCGGCGAGGAACTCCGCCCGGTCGGCGAAGGCGTGCTTGAGGGCCTCGGCCAGGGCATGCATGCGGGCGGGGTCGCTCGGGCCCTCGCCGGCGATGCCGCGGGCGCGGAGCCGCTCGAGGATGCCCAGGGTCTGGACGATCGCGACCCCGCCGCTCGAGGGCGGCGGCATCGAGAGCACCGTGCGGCCGCGGTAGGTGCCGGCGACCGGCTCCAGCGGGCGCGGGGCGTAGGCGGCGAGGTCCTCGCGGGTCATCGGGCCGCCGGCGTCCTCCATCACCCGGACGATCGCCTCGGCGATGGGGCCGCGGTAGAAGGCCTCGAGCCCGTCGGCGGCGATGAGCTCCAGCGCCCGGGCCTGCTCCGGGTTCTCGAGCCGGTCGCCCACCGCGATGCGGCCGGACCGGCCCAGCCGCTCGCGGATCCACGCCGCCCGCGGCAGGGCGTGCGGGGCCGACGCGACGCGGGCCTCCAGCCGCCGGGCCGCGGCCACGTGGTGCGCGTCGGCGGTCCAGCCGTCGCGGGCGAGGGCGATGGCCGGGCCCATCACGGTCGCCCGCGAGAGCCGGCCGAATCGGGCGTGGGCGGTGAGCAGGCCGGCGACGGTCCCGGGCACGCCGACCGCGTGCACGCCGGTGCGGCTCGCGTCGTCCGGCAGGCCGGCGTCGCGGAGGCGGACGAAGTGGTCCGGGCCCACCGCCGCGGGGGCCGTCTCGCGGTAGTCGAGCGCGACGGTCCGGGCCGGGGCGCCGTCGGCCGCGGGCAGGTGCACGAGCATGAAGCCCCCCCCGCCGATGCCGCAGGAGTCGGGCCGCACGACCGAGAGGGCGAAGCTCGTGGCCACCGCCGCGTCCACCGCGTTGCCGCCGATCCGCAGCATGGAGGCCCCGGCCTCGGAGGCGAGGGGATGATCGGCGGCGACGGCCCCCCGCGGGAAGGCGGCGGCGTGCGGCCGCTCGGGGGCGGCGCGGGCCGCCGGACTCGGGGGGGCCGGCGGGACGATGGCGGCGGCGGAGCGCAGGGCGGCGGCCGCGGGCGCGGAGGTGGAGCGCAGGGCGGTGGCCGGCGGGGCCGGCATCGCACGCGGCGGCACGGCGGGCGACGACGAGGCCCCGGTGCCGGCGGCGGCGGTGGCGGCGGCGGCGGCGGCGGCAGTGTCGGTCGCGGCGACGACGGCCACGGCGACGAGGCCCACGAGCCCGGAGACGGCCGTGCGCGGACGCGGTGCCAGGCTTCCCGGACGCGAACGCCGCCCGGTGGACGCGGCCGGACGGACGGGGCTTCGGCGGACGAGTCGCGGCACGGATGAGCCTCCAGGACGCCCGGGACGAGTGACGCCCGGCCGGGCGGCGATTGTACGGGCGGGTCGAGTGCCCCCATTCCGCGGCTCGCCCGGCCGCCGACCGGCCGCCGACCGGCCGCCGACCGGCCGCCGGGCTGGCACCGCCCCGCCACCGCCCTGCTTCCCCGGCCCCGGATCTCGGCCCCGGATCTCGGCCCCCGGATCTCGGCCCCCGGATCGTGGGTCGGCCTTTCGGACACACGCCGCAGCGTCCGCGCCGGGGGCCGGCCGCACGAGCGGGGTCACGGGATGGCCGCCGCCGCGGGATGCCGTGGAGCCCGGCCTCGGGCCGGTGCTAGGATGAGAGCCCGGCCCGCAGGATGGCCGTTCGCTTCCCTCGGGCGTCGTCCCGGAGCCTCGCCGTGTCCGTCGTCGAGACCCGTCCCACCGTGTCGCCCGATGCCGCCCGCCCGGCGGGCAAGCCGTCGCTGATGCAGCGGCTCGAGGCGTACGTCAGCCGCCTGAGCACCCGGAACAACTTCTGGCACCGGGTCTGCTCGCTCATCTGGCTGCCGTTCGCCTTCCGCTCCGGCATCTCGATGCGGCGGATCGACGAGCGCCGCTTCACCGCGGTGCTGCCGTTCAAGCGGTCCAATCGCAACTGGTACAACGCGATGGCCGGGGCGGCCCTCCTCGGCAACTCCGAGGTCGCCGCGGGCATGTACCTCTTCGCCCGCTGCGGCAGCGAGTACGCCGTCGTCTGCAAGGAGATGAGCTACCGCTTTCTCCGCCCGTGCTACGGCCCGGCCGTGTACCACGTGGTCAACGCCGAGGACGTGGAGTCCAAGATCGCCGAGGGCGGCGAGTTCAACGTCGACCTCGAGCTCGAGATTCGGCAGCAGGTGAAGGACAAGGGCCGGGAGCGGCGGGTCGGCCGCTGCCAGATCACCTTCCACTGCACGCCCAAGTCGCACATCCGCGACCGGCGGGAGCGCCGCCGGCGGAACGGCCGCCCCGCGTCCGATCAGCCCGCCGCCGACCCGTCCGCCGAGTCCTGCGCCCGCGGCGACGCGTGAACGCCTCCCCGAACGCCGACGCCCCCGACGCCTCGACGTCGCGGTGGTGGCCCCTGTGGGGCCTCTTCTGCGCGTGCAGCTGGACGTGGGTGATCGGGATGTACCTGCCGCGCATCCTGCTCGACCGCTACGGCTGGGCGGGCTTCGTGGCGTTCCTCGTGCCCAACGTCCTCGGCTGCGCGGCCCTCGGCTACGTGCTGCGGACCCCGGACCGCGCCCGCGCGATCATCGAGCGGCACCGTCCGTGGACGCTCGCCTTCTCGTTCGTCACCGTCGCCTACCACGCGTTCTTCGCCGCGTTCCTCGCCGCGCGGCTGCTGCCGGCCGACGCGGCGGCGGCCGGCGCGACCGCCTCGGCGAACGCCGCGTCCTCCCCCGCCCTGCTCGGGGCCGGTCTCGTCCTCGGACTCGCCGTCGTCGCCGGGCTTCTCTCGCGGCTCGGCGACCGGGCGTGGCTCGGGCTCGCCGCCGGCACCTACGCCGTGAGCCTGACGGTGCTCGCGGTCCTCGTGGTCCGCCCGAGCACGCTGCCCGAGATCCCGGCGGTGCGCGACGGTCTGGAGCTGGCCACGCTGGTGCCGGTCATCGTGCTCGGCTTCCTGCTGTGCCCCTACCTCGACCTCACGTTCCTGCGGGCCCACCGCACCGCCCCGGGCACCCACGCCTTCGGCGTCTTCGGGCTCGCCTTCGCGGTGATGCTCGGGCTGACCTGCGTGCTGTGGTTCCGGCCGGCGCCCGTCCTCGGCACCTGGGCCCTGCTGCACCTCGGCCTCCAGGCGACCTTCACCACCGGGGCGCACCTGCGGGAGCTGCGGGTCCACGCCCGCGGCTCGGCCCCGGTCCGCGCCGCCCTGCTCGCCGGGCCGTTCGCGATCGGCCTCGGCTTCGCGGCCGCCGCCGGGAGCCCGGTCCTCGTGGGCGAGCCGACCTACATGCGGTTCCTCGCCGCCTACGGCCTGGTCTTCCCCGCCGCGGTGCTGTGGCTGGTCGCCCGTCCGGCCGCCGCGGGCGAGGGACGTCGCGACTCGCTCGCCGTCCTGCTCGCGTGCCTGCTGCTCGCCCCGCTCTACGAGCTCGGCTTCATCGGCCGCGTGACCGGGGCGACGCTGCCCGCCGCCGGCGTCGCCGCGATCGCGATCGTCGTGGTGCTCGGGCGACGCCGCCGGGCGGACGCCGCGGCGGGCGAGGGCACGGACGCGGGCGCTCGCGCCGCGCCCGCGGATCGCGCGACCGCCCCCGCTACCATCCCCGACGCGTGACCGGATCCCCTCCCGCCCCGACCTCGTCCCGGCCCGACGCCCCCGGCGTCGCGGCGGTCTCCGCGTGCAGCGGTCACCGCGACACGCGGACCGCGGCGGACGAGGTCGCGTCGATGCTGCACGACGAGCTCGACGGCCCGTGCGACCTGCTGCTGACGTTCGCGAGCTTCCATCACCTCGCCGCGATCACCGACGCGGCGGAGGCGATGGGGACGATGCTCCGCCCTGCCGCGAGCCTCGCGGTGTCGGCCGAGTCGGTGGTGACCACCGGGCGTGAGCTCGAGGGGCTGCCCGGGATCGCGGCCCTCGCCCTGCGGCTGCCGGGGGCGACGATCACGCCGTGGATGGCCCCCCCCGAGGACCCGGTGCCGGTGAGCCGGCCCGAGGCGGTGCCGGAGCGGATCGGGATCGGCCACGACACGCGGGCGATCGTGATGTTCGGTGATCCGTTCTCGACGCCCATCACCCGGCTGCTGCCGGGGCTCGACCGCGCCGCCCCGGGCATCCCGGTCTTCGGCGGCATGGCGTCGGGCGCGAGCCAGCCGGGCCACAACGTGCTCGTGGTCGACGACCGCGTGTCGCGCGCCGGCGTGGTCGGCGTGACGATCGGCGGCCCCTTCCGGGTCGACTCGCTCGTCAGCCAGGGCTGCCGCCCGATCGGCGAGCCGCTGGTCGTCACCGCGACCCACGACGAGCACGTGGTGCGCGAGCTCGGCGGGCACCCGGCGGTCGACGCCCTCGAGCGGAGCGCGCGCTCGATGCCCGAGCACGAGCGGCACCTGCTGGGCAAGGGCCTGCTCGTCGGCCACGTGATCGACGAGACGCGGCGGCCCTTCGGCCGCGGCGACTTCCTCGTCCGGGCCCTCATGGGCGTGGACCGCGACTCCGGCGCGATCATGCTTTCGGACCGCATCCGGCCGGGCCAGACGATCCAGTTCCACGTCCGCGACGCCCGCACCGCGGCCGAGGACCTGCAGCTGCTGCTCGACGCCGAGCAGCTGCGCGATCGGCCCCTCGCCGGCCTCCTGTTCACCTGCAACGGTCGCGGCCAGCGGCTGTTCGAGCAGCCGCACCACGACACCGCGATCATCGAGGAGCGGCTCGGGCCGCTGCCGCTCGCGGGCTTCATGGCCGCGGGAGAGCTCGGACCGATCGGCGGCCGCTCGTTCCTCCACGGCCAGACCGCGGTGCTCGCGCTGCTGCGCGACGGCGCCGGGGACGAGGCGGCGGCCGCGGTGGCGGCGGAGGTCGAGCCCGGCCGGGTGGCCGAGGTCACGACGGTGCGTCCGCCCGCGGGCCCGTCGACGCCGGACGAGCCGCCGCCGGCGCGACCCGCCGATCCGGTCGGCGGCGGGGACGGCGAGGACGGCCGGCGCGGGGACTGACCGGTCGCACGCCGGCCCCGGCGCACGCGGAGGCCGCGGTGGGCGGGGCCGCCCCCGCGCGCTCCCGCGACGGCGCGGATCCGCGGGCGCCTCGACGAATCAGCCGGTCCAGGCCGAGAGCACCTCGAGCACGTCGCCGAACGCCACGCTGCCGTCGCCATCGACGTCGGCCGGGCACGGCTCGCCCGGCGGGCACGCACCGAAGGCGGCGAGCACCGCGAGCAGGTCGCCGAAGCCGACCGCGCCGTCGCCGTCGACGTCGGCCGGCAGCACGGGGACTCCGGGGCCGTCGCCGACGATCGCGAGCTCCAGCGACAGATCGACCGCCAGCGTCGCGAGCTCCGCGGTGAGGAGCACGCCCGCCGTCTGGCCCGGCGGCAGCACGGTGTCGAGCTCGAAGGGCACCGCGTCGAAGCCGACACCCGGGAAGGGACCCGGGTCCTCCTCGGCCAGCGCGAGCGACACCGCGAGATCGACGGCGGCGGCGCCGTCCTCGTCGAGGGTCAGCGTGCCGGCGAGCGGCAGCACCGCCGGTACGGTGTCGCCCTCGATGGGCTGGCCGAGGACCTCGCCCTCGATGAGCAGCAGCACCGGCACCGTCACGTCGATCGTCCACGTGCCGGGGTCGTCCGCGGGGGTCGCGGTGCCGGCCGCGGGCCCCGCCTGGGCGGCCTCGAGCCGGGTCAGCGACGCCTCGCCGAAGGGCAGCTCGATCGGCACCCCACCCGGGAAGAGCGAGTCGGGACTGAAGGTGCGGAAGGTGTCGTAGAGCAGCTCGATCGTCAGCCCGAGCGTCGCGTCGGTCTCGGGCAGCAGGTCGAGCGTCAGGTCCTCGACCGCGATCGCACCGCTCGCGGGATCGCCGACGAGCGAGAGCGAGCCCGCGACGTCCGCGTCGACGGGGCCGGCGAGCGTGGGCGTGAGGTCGAGATCGACCGGCTGATTGCCGCTGCCGCCGAAGATGCCGGGCCGCGTGAGCGTGCCGTCCGGGTTCTCGACCTCGTCGAAGTCGCCGATCAGGAACCCCGCGAGCGCCGCCGAGAGCGACGCCGATCCGGTGGTCGCGCTCGGCGCGGGATCGATGGTGATCGTGCGGACCGGCGGGTCGCCGGCGACGGCGGGCGAGGCGGCGGCGACGGCGAGGCTCGCGGCCGCGAGGCGCGGGGCGAGCGCACGGGGGACGATGGGCGTCATGAGTCTCTCTCCGGCACGAGTCTACTCCTCGAGCGGACCGCGGCGAGCCCGATCGGCCGGACGCGGGCGGATCGTCCGGGGAGCGGGCGAGCGAGCCGTCCGCATGCGGTCGCCGAGGCCCGCGCCCCGCCGGGCGTCTCGCGGTGCGGTGGTCGGGGCCCCGCGGTCACCGCTCGCCCCGCCCCGCGCATCCTGCCCTGCCCACCCCGACTCCGTCGGTGCCCGAGTCCGCCCCACCCGCCTTCGTGCCCGAGGCAGCATGCGGGGGCGAATCCGCGGCCACGCGGCCGCCGGGTCCGCCCACGGCGAAACCGCGACCCGAATGCCCGCGATCATCCTCCCGAGAGACCACGGCCCTTCTTTGCCGGGGACCGTGGAGGCGTTACGTTCGTCGGATGCGGTGCCGCGACGCGGCGCCTTCCCCGATCCCCGGAGATCCCCATGTCCACCCCCACCCGTCCCCACCGGCGACGCCGCGGCCCGGCCCTCACGGCCGCGCTCGTCGCCGCCGCCGCGTCCCCGGCGGCCCTCGCCGCCGCGTTCGACGGCTCCACCGCCGCGATCTCGCTCGCGGCCGCCGCCGAGCAGACCCGGCTCTTCCAGGACGCCGCCGACCAGTGGGGCGTCCGCGAGGCCATGCTGGCCCCCGTGCGTCCCGAGCTGGCCGAGGACGGCCGCACGATCACGGTCGACGTCCCGCTCGACGGCGTGATGCGGACCCTCCGCGTCGTCCCCCACTCCATCCGGGCCGAGGGCTTCCAGCTGATCGCCCAGACCGACGACGGCCTCGTCGACGTGGAGCCCGAGCCCGCCCGGACCGTCCGCGGCGTGATGGTCGGCGCTCCCGGCAGCGCGGTCGCCGGCTCCGTGCTGGACGACGGCTTCCACGCCGCGGTGCGGCTCGCCGACGGCACTCGCTGGTGGATCGAGGCGGTCGGCGACCGGCTGCCGGACGTGGACGCGGACGCCCACATCATCTACCGCAACGAGGACATCCTGCCCGTCGCCCGGTTCTGCGGCATCGCCACCCGGCCCGGCACCACCTTCGGCGAGCGGCCCGATCCGGTGCCGCCGGCCGAGGCGGCCTCGGACGCCGAGGGCGGATCCGAGGGCCTCGTCCTCTGCGTGGCCGAGCTCGCCAACGACGCGGACTTCGAGTACTTCCAGGACTACGGCTCGGTGCAGGCGGTGCAGGACCGCGTCGAGCTCGTCGTCAACGCCACGAACGTGCAGTACGAGACCGAGGTCGGCATCACCCACGTGATCACGGCCACCATCGTCCGCACCACGAGCAACGACCCCTACGTCAACTTCGACAGCTTCGGCCTGCTCTGCGACTTCATCACGGAGTGGACGAACAACCAGGGCGACATCCAGCGCGACGTCGCCCACCTGTGGACCGGCCGGGACATCACCGGCGGGGTGATCGGCCGGGCCGCGGACATCGGCAACACCGGCATCTGCGTGTCGCAGGGCGGCTGCGAGGGCGGCACCTTCGGCACCTTCGGCTCCTACTGCTTCTCGCAGTCGGACTTCAACAACAACTTCGGCTGCGCGACCGACCTGACCGCGCACGAGCTCGGGCACCTCTGGGGCGCGTTCCACTGCTCCTGCCCCAGCCACACGATGAACCCGAGCATCACCTGCGCGAACACGTTCGAGCCGAACGTGACGCGCCCCTCGATCGAGGCCTACCGCGACACGCGGACGTGCATCGAGTGCGAGACCGCGGTCTCGTTCACCTTCCCGGACGGCCTGCCCGAGCTCGTCGACCCCTCCGGCGGCACCACGGTGCGGGTCGAGGTCGGCGCCGGACTCGGCGTGCCCATGCCGGGCCTGACGCTGCTGGTCATCGAGGACGGCGTGCCCACGCCGTACCCGGCGATCGAGATCGAGCCGAACGTCTACGACGTGGTCTTCCCGCCCGCGACGTGCCCCGAGCCGGTCTCGTACTTCCTGGCGGTCGAGGTCTCCGGGTTCGGGCTCGTCACGTTCCCGGCCGACGGGAGCGAGCAGCCCCTGCAGACGGTCGCCGCGAACGCGATCGACGTCGTGTTCGAGGACGACTTCGAGACCGACACCGGCTGGCTCGTCCAGGACGACCCGGGGCTCGACGACGGCTCGTGGACCCGCGGCGTCCCGGTCGGCGGCGGCGATCGCGGCGATCCCCCGAACGACGGCGACGGCTCGGGCGCGTGCTACCTCACCGACAACGTCGACGGCAACAGCGACGTGGACGGCGGGGCCACCCGGCTGATCTCCCCCGTCTTCGACGCCACCGGCGACGACACGGTGCTCGAGTACCTCCGCTGGTACGACAACACCGCCGGCGACTCGCCGAACCAGGACGTCTTCACCGTCGAGTACTCGGTGAACGGCGGGGCCAGCTGGCTGCCGCTCGAGACGGTCGGACCCGGCGGCCCCGAGGCCGCGGGCGGCTGGTTCGCCCGCAGCTGGGTGCTCCGCGATCTCGGCGTGCCGCCCACCGACCAGTTCCGCGTGCGGTTCACCGCCGAGGACGCGGGCCCGGGATCGATCGTCGAGGCCGCGGTGGACGGCGTGCGGGTCTTCTCCGCCGACTGCGCCCCGGCGTGCCCCGAGGACCTCGACGGCAACGGCGCCGTCGGCTTCGACGACCTGCTGGCGGTGCTCTCGTCCTTCGGTCCGTGCGACGCGTGCCCGGAGGACCTCGACGGCAACGGCGAGGTCGGGTTCGACGACCTGCTGAGCCTGCTCTCGGCCTTCGGCCCCTGCCCCGGCTGATCCGCGGGCGACATGCCGGCTGACGCGGCGAGGCCGCGGGCGCATGCGTCCGCGGCCTCGTCGTGCGCTCGGAGGGCGCCGCGAGACGCCGCGCGGGACGTCGCGAGATGCCGCGCGATGCCGCGGGACGCCGCGGGACGCCGCGGGGCCCTGCGAGAGGCGCACGACGCCGCGGGACGCCGCGCGAGATGCCGCAAGACGCCGCGGGACGTCACGAGCGCCGCAAGACGCCGCAAGAGCCCGCGGGACGCCGCGGGGCGCCGCGAGATCGGGACCACCGGGCCTCGCGGCGGGCGGACCGACTCACCCCGCCGGGCGGGACGTCGGATCACCCGGCACACGCCCCGGCACGGAGCCTCGCGGCGCGGCTCCGCCTCGCCCCCGCCGGCGGCTCCCCTCGCCCGCCGGACCGCGGCCCCCCCGGCCCCCGCCGGGTCCGCGCCACGACCGCTCCCGACCGCGCACGACCGCGGCCCGTGCCGGGAGGGCGACGGGCCGCGGGGCATGCAGGCTCGGATGTCGGCGCGGGGCCGGAGTCCCGCGGGCGGGGTCACTCCCCGGCGGCGGACGAGCCGGCGGCACCGGCCTTCTCGCGGGCCCGGGCCTCCATGATCGGCCACGGGTTCCGCAGGCTGCACCGCCAGGTGTTGTGCTCCATGTAGTCCTGGTGGTAGTCCTCGGCGGGGTAGAAGACCTGGGCCATCTCGATCTCGGTGACGATCGGCCGCCGGAACGCGTTGCTCGCGTTCAGCTCGGCGACGTACGACCGGGCCTCCTCGAGCTGCTCCTCGGTCGCGGCGTACACGCCCGAGCGGTACTGCGTGCCGACGTCCGGTCCCTGCCGGTTGAGCGTCGTCGGATCGTGCATGATGAAGAAGGCCTCGAGCAGCGTGCGGTAGTCCATGCGGCTCGGGTCGTAGACGACCTTGACCGCCTCCGCGTGGCCGGTGGTCCCCGAGACGACCTCCTTGTAGGTCGGGTCGTCCTTCGAGCCCTGCATGTAGCCGCTCACGACGTTGATCACGCCGTCGCCCTGCTGGAAGTAGTGCTCGACGCCCCAGAAGCAGCCGCCGGCGAAGTAGGCGACGGCGGTCTCGACCGGCCGGGAGGCGGCGGGCCGCTCCTCGCCGTTCTCGTGGAACACCATCGACTCGGAGTTCAGGCAGAACCGCAGCCCGGTCGGCGGCGGCCCGTCCTCGAACACGTGGCCGAGGTGGGCGTCGCACCGGGCGCAGTTGATCTCGGTGCGGACCATGCCGTACGACGTGTCGGGACGACCGGTGACGTGCTCGCGGTCGACGGTGGTGGTGAAGCTCGGCCAGCCGGTGCCGGAGTCGAACTTGTCGTCGCTCGAGAACATGGGCAGCCCGCAGACCACGCAGCAGTAGACGCCCTCCTTCTTGTTGTCGAGGAGGGTGCCGCAGAAGGCGGCCTCGGTGCCGGACTTCTGCGTGATGCGGTACTGCTCGGGCGTGAGCTTGGCGACGAGCGGGGCCTTCTCGGCCTCGCTCAGCGGCGTGATGTCGTAGCCCGAGCGGCTGTAGCGGCGCTCGCGGTCGGCGTCGGTCACGGCGACCTCCTTGGGCGGTCCGGGAATGGGCGTGAAGTGGCGGTCGGGGCCGGCGGCGGGGGCCGCGAACGCGGAGAGGCCGCCGAACCAGACGAAGGCGAGGGGAACGGCCAGGCCGATGAGGCCGGCGGCCACGTTGGTGACCAGTCGCAGCATGCGGTGAAGTCCTCCGGGCGGATGCTAGGTCCGATTCGACGGTTCGATCGGAGGGTCGGGCGCCGCTGATCGACTCCGAGGCCCGCCGTGGAATCGGGGTCGATCCGCGATCGGATTCGGCCCGCCGGGGCCGCGACTCACCCCTGATCGGTCGATCGCGGGGCCCGCTCCGGGTCGTCCGCGGTCCCGCGAGGGCTCGCCTGCCGCCTGACGCGGCCCCGGCGGCCCGCGCGGCCGGGGACCGGTGTCGGGTCCGGGAGCCATGGGCCGGGAACCATGGGCCGAGCCGGGAGCCGGGAGCCATGGGCCGAGCCGGGAGCCGTGAGCCATGGGCCGAGCCGGGGGCCGGGAGCCATGGGCCGGGAACC
>CAYLNM010000086.1:0-19216 GCA_964385045.1 uncultured Isosphaeraceae bacterium | reverse complement strand
CCCTGCGGCGCCGGGCCGCGGTCCGCGTCGTCGGCGTCCTGGCCGCGGGCGGCGCCGGCAGCGCCGGCGGCCCCCGCGGCCCCCGCGGTGCGGCACGCGGGCAGTCCGAGGGTGCCGGCGGCGGCGGCGACGGCGCCGGCCGCGAGCAGGCGGCGCCGCGCCGGGTCGGCGGGACGGGCGGACGGCGAGGCATCGGCGGGCGCGACGGGACGGGACGCGTGCGACATGGTCGGTCTCCGGGGGAGGAGCCCGATGCTACCGCCGCGGCATGCCCCGGGAGCCCCGCGAGCCGCGGGGCCTCACGCCGCGGGCGGCGCCTGGCGACGGCCCGCCGCGGCGTCCAGCGCGTCGCGGCACGTCGCGACGAGGCGGCGGGCGTCGATCGGCTTGGTCGCGTAGTCGTCGCAGCCGGCGTCGATGCACTTCCACCGGTCCTCGCTCATGGCGTGGGCGGTGACGGCGATGATGGGCAGGGCGTGGCCGCGGCGCCGCAGCTCGCGGGTCGCGCGGTAGCCGTTCATCACCGGCATCTGCATGTCCATGAGGACGACGTGGAACGCCCGATCCGCGGCCGAGGCCGCGTCCACCGCGTCGACCGCCTCCTGGCCGTTCTCGACCACCCGCACGTCGGCCCCCGCGCGCGTGAGGAAGTGCCGCAGCAGCCGCTGGTTGTCGGGGCCGTCCTCGGCCACCAGCACCCGCACGCCGGCGAGCGGCGGACGGACGTCGGCCGGGCCCACGGGGGCGGCCGGCGCGGGCGCGGGTGCGGGTGCCGCGGGCGCAGGTGCGGACGCGTGGGCGGCCGCCGCGGGTGCGGAGTCGACGATCGGAGCGGGCGCGGACGCGGACGACACGGCGGCGGGCGGCGCGTCGGCCGCGGTCGCGGACGGCGTCTCGGCGTCGTCCGCCGCCGCGGTCGCGGGCTTCGGAGCGGTGCCCTCGGTCCCGCCGACGAGCGTCGCCGTCGGGCGCTCCTCCGGCGACTCGGCCACGGGTCGCCGCCGCGGACGCCCGGCCACGTCGCCCGCGTCGAGCCTGACCGTGAAGGTGCTTCCCGCACCCGGCTCGGACGTGACGTCGATGCGGCCGCCGAGCATCTCCGCGAGCGTGCTCGAGATCCGGAGTCCGAGGCCGGTGCCGCCGAAGCGCCGCGTCATCGACTCGTCCGCCTGCGTGAACGCCTCGAAGAGCCGCTCCCGCTGGGCGGCGTCCATCCCGATGCCGGTGTCCTCGACCGCGATCACCAGCGTTCCGGTCGTGCCCGACGGCTCGAACCGGACGACGATCGTGATGCCGCCGGTCTCCGTGAACTTCGCCGCGTTGCCCACGAGGTTCGACACGATCTGCCGCAGCCGCACCGGATCGGTGTCGATCGTCTCGGGGATCGGCGTCTCGTACCGCGTCCGGAGGAAGAGGTCCTTCGCGGCCGCGCGGACCCGCATCAGCGAGCTGACCTCGGCCACCAGCCGCGGCACGTCGACCGGCAGCCGCTCGACCGTCATGCGGCCCGCCTCGATCTTCGACAGGTCGAGGATGTCGTTGAGGATCTCGAGCAGATGCTCGCCGTTGCGGCGGATCGTCTCGAGCGCCTCGTCCGCCACCTGCGGATCCGCCGCCGCCCCGCCCTGCTCCTGCAGCAGCTCGACGAAGCCGAGGATGGCGGTCATCGGGGTGCGGATCTCGTGGCTCATGTTGGCGAGGAACGCGCTCTTGGCCCGGTTCGCGGCGCGGGCCTGCTGCCACGCGGCCTCGAGCTGCTCGCGGGCCTCCACCTCGTCGGTCACGTCCTGCAGGGCGCCCCAGATCCGGACGCGTCCGTCCGCGAGCCGCTCGGCCTCGCCGAGGCTCCGGGCCACGATCCGGCGGCCGGTCGGGGGCCGCAGCGCGAGCTCGAGGTCCCATGGCTCGCCGGCGTCGATCGCCTGCTGCACCACCGCCTCCATCTGCGCGCGGGAGTCGGGCTCGAGGGCGGCGCCGGACTCGGCGACCGTGGGCCGGGTGCCGGGCGGCACCCCGTGCAGGGCGCACATGGCGTCGGACCACGTCACGCGGTCCTCGCCCACCACGTGCTCCCAGGTGCCGAGGCGGGCGAGCCGCTCCGTCGCGTGCAGCAGGCGCGACTGGCGCCGCACCTCGCCGGTCATCTCGTCCGCCAGTCGCAGGGCCCGCGTCCGGGTGCCGGTCGCGCTGGCGGTGAGCGCGACGAGCAGGCCGACGACGAGGACCGAGAGACCGGTGACCGGGGCGACCGCGAGCGCGGTGCTCCCGAGGCCGGGGGCCGGACGCTGCACGCCGACCGTCCAGACGCGGTCGGCGACCTCGATCGGCGTCCGCGTCTCCCAGCACGGACCCGCGCAGTCCTGCGGGGAGAGCTCCCGTCGGCCCAGGAGTCCCGGGTCGCCGGCGACGCCCTCGGCGGGGCGGATCTCGATCGCGGCGATGTCGGGCATTCGGGCGGCGAGCGTCTCGAGGAACCAGCCCACCGCGATCGGGGCGGCGATCCAGCCGGTGACGGCGGCGACCCGGTCCTCGGGATCCGCGGGCACCGCGCGTCCCCCGTAGATCGGGAGATAGAGCACCACGCCCCAGTCCGCGTCGCCGAGCTGCTCGAGCCGCAGGGGCCGGGTCGCGGCCGGCTGGTTCGCCCGGGCGGCGGCGAGCAGCGCCGTGCGCTGCGGCGTCCGCGAGGCCACGTCGTAGCCGATCATGGTCGCGTTCAGCTCGGGCGGCGCGTGGAACGTGACGGGGGCCACGAATCCGTCGATCGGGATGGGATCCGCGTGACGCCAGAATCGCCGCTCGAGCCCGGGCGGCAGGGCCCCGTCCTCGTCGACGGGCACGTGCTCCACGAAGGCGAGCCCGACCGCGGGCGACGCCTCGTCGTCCGGCCGGACCTCGGTGACGAACCGGCGCCACTCGTCGGCCGTGACGTCCTCGCTGCTCTCGATCAGGCCGCGGGCGGCGTGCAGCTTCATCCGGAGCGAGCCGAGCCGGGTGCGCACCAGCTGCGCGGTGCGTTCCACCTCCACCGCGAACGCGGCTCGCTCCTCGGCCCGCACGTGGCGCCACTGCAGGGTCGTGATCCCGACGACCACCACGAGGCCGACGATCGTCGAGAGCAGGACCGCGGGATGCCCGAGGGCCACGGACCGGGAACCGGAATCGGGATGGGAGTGCGGCATTCGTGCACCACGAGTCGGGCGGCGGGACGAGTCGCTGC
Organism: uncultured Isosphaeraceae bacterium; assembly: GCA_964385045.1. Classification (GTDB taxonomy): domain Bacteria; phylum Planctomycetota; class Phycisphaerae; order Phycisphaerales; family SM1A02; genus CAYLNM01. The sequence goes on along the minus strand of CAYLNM010000086.1, from coordinate 15,996 downwards.
AGGGGCTGACCGACGGTCCGGGCGGTCGAGTCGCGAAAGGACGATCGGTCGTGACGGCTGGGCGAGGCGTTGGGGGGGCCTCGTCCGAGAAGGGCGGGGGGATCGCCGGCGCGTCGGACGGGTCGGACGGGTCGGACGCGGGCGACGCCGGCGCCGGAGGAGGGCCGCGGGCACGCGTTCGGCCGTGCCCGCGGGGCGCGGCGAGCGGACGGGCCGCGACCGGACGGCGTTGAGATCGAGTCTCACGTGGGGCCGTGGCGACGGCGGGCGCGAGCTCGCGGTGATCGCGCCCGTAGACTTCCGACCGCGCCGCGGGAGCCACGGGTGAGCACGATCGACGACGAGACGTTCGCGACGAACCGGCCGGAGCCGCCGGTCGCCGCCCGCGATGCGGAGCGCCCCGGTGCGCACGCCGCGGCCGCTGCCGCGGCGCGTCGGCCCGATCTCCGGGCCCGGCTCGCCGGCGGCACGGGCGCGCTGCTCGCGGTGCTGGCCGGCGGGCTCCTCCTCGCCGCCGGCTTCGCGGTGCACCTCGCCGACGGTCCCCTCTGGCTGCGGCTGTCGCTGCTCGGCGCCAGCGCGGCGCTCACCAGCCTGCAGACCTTCCCCGCCGCGATCGAGGCCCTGCGCGGGCTCGAGCTCGACGTGGACGTCCTCATGTTCGTGGCCGCGACGGGGGCCGCCATCCTCGGCGAGTACGAGTCGGGGGTCTTCCTCCTGTTCCTCTTCGGCCTCGGCTCGGCGGGCGAGACGCTGGCCCTCGGCCGGGCGAAGCGCGCGATCGAGGCCCTCAAGGAGGTCGCCCCCGACACCGCCCGCCGCCTCCGCGCCGACGGCACCGAGGAGACGATCCCGGCCGAGGACGTCGGGGCGGGCGACCGGCTGGTGGTGATGCCGTTCGAGCGGGTGCCGGCGGACGGCACGGTGGCCGACGGACGCTCGGCGATCGACCAGGCCGCGATCACCGGCGAGTCGATGCCGGTCGACAAGGCCCCCGGCGACGAGGTCTACGCGGGCACGATCAACGGCGACGCCCGGCTCGTCGTCGAGGCCACGCGGGCGGCGTCCGAGTCGACGCTCTCGCGGCTGATCGACATGGTCGAGCAGGCCCAGACGGAGAAGAGTCCGGCCCAGCGGCTCACCGAGCGCATCGAGCGGCGGTACGTGCCCGCGGTCCTGGTGGTGACGATCCTCGTGATCGTCGGTCCGCCGCTCGTCCTCGGGGGCGACGACGCATGGGCCACGTGGTTCTACCGGGCGATGGCGTTCCTGACCGCGGCCTCGCCGTGCGCGATCGCGATCGGCGGGCCCGCGACGGTCCTCTGCGGCGTGGCCCGCTCGGCCCGGATGGGCGTCCTCGTCAAGGGCGGCGGCCCGCTCGAGACGCTCGGCCGCGTGCGGGCGATGTGCTTCGACAAGACCGGCACGCTGACCGTGGGCCGCCCGCGGGTGGTCGAGGTGGTGCCGGTCGACGGCGTGGGCGAGGACGAGGCCCTTCGGCTCGCGGCCGCGGTGGAGGCGGCGACGAGCCACCCGCTCGCCGAGGCGGTCGTCCGCGAGGCGGCGGCGCGGCGGATGGTGCCGCCGGACGCCGAGGACGTGCGGCAGGTCACGGGCGTGGGCGTCGAGGGACGCGTCGGCCCCGCCACGGTGACGGTGGGCCGGCTGACGGACGTGGTGCGGGCCGCGCTGCCCGAGGCGGCCCGCGCCCGCATCGACGCCATGGCCGAGGACGGGGCGACCGTCGTGTGCGTCACCCGCGACGGCCGGCCGATCGGCATCATCGGACTCGCCGACGCGGCGCGGTCCGAGGCGGGCGAGACGGTCGCGCGGCTGCGGTCCATCGGCATCGAGGAGATCTCGATGCTCACCGGCGATCGGGCCGCGGTGGCCCGCGCGATCGGCCGGCGGCTCGGGATCGACCGCGTCTTCGCCGACCTGATGCCGGAGGACAAGCTCCACGCGATCGAGCGGCTGACGGCGGAACGGACGACCGCGATGGTGGGCGACGGCGTGAACGACGCCCCCGCGCTCGCCCGGGCCGACATCGGGATCGCGATCGGCGGGGCGGGCACCGACGTGGCGATGGAGACGGCCGACGTCGTCCTCATGGGCCACACGATCGGCCGGCTGCCGGACGCGGTCGACCTCTCGCGCCGGGCTCGCCGCATCGCGCTCCAGAACCTGGTCATCGCCCTCGGCGTGATCGCCGTCGTCGCGCCGCTCGCCCTCCTCGGCCTCGCCTCGCTGCCGCTGGCGGTGGTGCTGCACGAGGGCTCGACGGTGGTGGTGGTGCTGAACGCCCTGCGGCTGCTGGGGTACCGGCCGCCGACCCCCGCGGCGGATCCCGGATGAGCGGCGACGCGAGCCGTCCGGGATCCCGGCGGCGACGATCGGCACGCACCTTCCGCACCCGGCTGCCGGCGGCGACGCTCCTGCCGGGAGCGCTGGTCGCCGCCCTCGCCGGGCTCGGCTACGAGGACGTGTACCGCGTGGCCGAGCCGGAGGAGGCGCAGGGCGTCCTCGCCGCCACCACGATCCTGATGGCCGACCGGGTGGATCCCGCGGACGCCGCGGCGCTCGCGTCGGCGGCGCAGGAGGGCCGCCCCGCCGACCCGGAGCGGGTGGACCGGGTCCGCCGCGAGCTCTGGCGGCAGCGCACCGTGGTGGCCCGGTCCTTCGACGCGGTGGACGACGACCCCGAGGAGCGGCTGGTCGAGCGGACGCTGGTGGACGTCCGACTCGTCGCGCCGACCGACGCCTCCGACCGCGGCGTGGTGGCCCTCTCGCAGGACGGCCGCCGGATCGGCGACCTCGTGGACCTGTCGGCGGGGGGGCGACCCGGCCCGGCACGGCGCCGGTGGCGGTCGAGACCCGGACCAAGGAGGACGCGGGCCGGCGCACGCGGTCGGCCTACGCCCCGGTGCGGGACGGGGCCGGAGACGTGGGCGCCGTCGTCGCGGTCCCGGCGACGTCCGCGGCATCGATCGGCGACGCGGCGCGCGCGTTTGCGCTCGCGGCTCAGCCGCGGAGCTTCGAGCGCAGGGTGCTCAGGACGTCGCTCGCGGAGCTCCGCTGCGTCGAGTCGATGACGGTGCCGTCGGGGGCGACGAGGAGGACGACCGGGAGCATGCGACCGCCGGGGATCGTCCGGGCGTGGGCGGCCTCGTCGACCTTGCCGTACGGCACGACGGGCCACGGCATCTCCGCCTCGGCGACGTACTGGTCGAAGTCCGCCTCGGTGCGGTCGTCGGACAGGAAGACGACCTGGAAGTTCTCGTGGTCCCTCCGGAGCCGGGCGTAGGCGCGCTTCAGCTCGGGGGTGAAGCGGGCGCAGCGGGAGCAGGCTCGGCGGCCGCGGAAGACGACCACGTACTCCGCGGCGTCGAGCACGGGCTCGGGCGCGCCGATGGCGGCCTCGATGGAGCGGACGAAGTGGGGCCGCGGAGTGGTGCCGGTGCGCTCGGCCTCGGTCGCGGCCCGGCGGGCACGGGCGAGGATGTCGGTCGACGACGGGTCGGCGGTGAAGGTGAGGTTGCCCCGGGGCGAGAAGATGCTTGCCTGTCCGTCGGCGAGGGTGCGGAGGGCGAGCGTGGTGCCCGCCTCGATGCGCAGCCCGTTCTGGAAGGCGATGGGCGCGGTCATCGTCACGTGGGTGGGCCAGAGCTCGTCGCGCTCGCGGAGGCTCTCGTAGGTCAGCGCGAGAGCGGCGGTCGACAGGCCGTCGATCAGGGCCTTGGCCCGCTCGAGCAGATCGGTGTCGGCGTGATCGGCGTTGAAGATGAACGCGCCGGCGTCGAGGACGATGGCGGTGCGGGTGAGGTCGTGGACGGCGAGCTCGGTGCCCTCGGCGATGACGGTGCCGTCGCCGAAGCGGAAGTCGCGGGTCGCGGCGACCCGGGCCGGCCGCAGGTCGGGCCGGGCGATGAGCGTCTCGATGCTGGCCTCGGGACGCGCGGCCCCGTCGTCGGTGGGCTGGGCCGGCCGGGCGGGGTCGGTCGGAGGCGTCACCGGTGCGCCGGGCGCCGGGAGCTGCGTGAGGAGGGCGACGGCGACGGCGGGCAGGAGCGTGGTGCGATGCATGGTGTCCTCCGTGAAGGGTCGACGGCCGGTGCGTGGGCCCGGAAGGCTAGTGGGCCGGGAGCCGCGACGGGTGCAGCCCCGATGTGAAGGTGGTTCGCGGTCGGCGTCTGCCCTGCCCGGACCCGGTCACGGCGCCGCGGCATCCTCTTCGCCCCGGTGGGAGGGTCACTTGATGCGAAGGACCGAAGGGTCCGGGCGCGGACGACCGCCGCGTCGAGCCGCGTCACCGCACCGAGACCGGCTTCCGAACACGCCCCGACCTCGCGGACCACGTGACCGGACACCGCCCGCGCCGCCTGCCGCGGCCCCGCGCCCCGTCGGGCACGCCCGCGGTCCCGGCGGCGGGTGGTCCTGGACGCCACGGCCGCGCTCGACGCGTTCGACCTCGTGCCGGGGGCTCCGGTCGACGAGAGAGCCGACGCGCGGCGACCGCCGGTGACGCGGATCGCGCGGGCCGTCTCGGGCGCCTCTCATCCTCGACCCGGGGCCGCTCGGCTCGGGCGGGCCGCGACCGGCACGGTCGAGCGGCTCGACCGCACCGCCGGGCCGCGGGGCGTGGTCGCTGGCCGACCGTTCCCCGCGGGCGAGCCGACCGGCTCCGCGCCGGGGGAGGTGCTTGCGGCGGTGACCGACGGCCTGCACGAGGCTTGCGACACGGCGGGCCGGTTCCTCGGGCTGGCCGCGGTGGCCGAGCGGCGGCGGGAGCTGGCCGCCGCCCGGGGCCGGGCGGCGGACGAGATCGTGGACGGGCTCGAGCGGCTCGGGGCCGCCCACTCCGGCCGGCGGGCGCCCGAGGACGACCTCACCGTGCTCGTGGTCCGGCCATCGGGCTGAGGCCCCACGTGGCAGGCGCGGCGCCGGTCGCCGTCACTCGGTCCCGGCCGCGGTCGTGGTGGGCGGAGCGAAGCGACGCCGGTCGCTGTTCGCATCGACTTGCCGTCACTTGGTCCCGGCCGCGGTCGTCGTGGGCGCTCCCGCGGCGGTCACGGCATCGTGCTCGCCCGCGCCCGCCGTGGTGGCGGCCGCCGTCGCGCTGCCACCCCCCGCGATCACCGCCGCCATCGCCTGGGCCCGGCGGGCGTAGTCGATCGCCTCCGCGAGGACCCGGGCGGCCTCCTGGTCGGCGTGGAAGCCTTCGGAGTTCTCGCTGCTGATGAAGTCGACCCGCCAGATCGCCTGCAGCTGCAGGCGCTCGAGCCGCTCCATGTCCTCGGCCGAGCCGGCGCCCGACTCCGTCGCCGCGTTCACCGCGTCGAGCATGTCGGTCACCGCGTCGCCGGCCCGCTCGAGGAGGGCGACCGTGCGGCCCTGGATCGTCTCGACCTTCTCCCGAAGCACGTCCTCGGAGTCGTTGTGGCAGCCCTGGCACGAGGTGTTGAGCGTCTCCATGGGGCTCTGCACCCAGTGGCTGCTCACCTTCATCGCCCCCTCGCGCTGGTACGGCATGTGGCAGTCGGAGCACGAGACGCCGCTGCGGGCGTGGATGCCCTGGCTCCAGAGCTCGAACTCGGGGTGCTGGGCCTTGTAGATCGGCGCCCCGGTCTCGCCGTGGAGGTAGTCGTAGAACGCCTCGCCGCTCGGGAACCGGTGCTCGTCGTAGGTCTGCTCGATGTCCTCGACCCGCAGGCCATTGTCCCAGGGGTAGAAGATCGTCTCCTTCGGGCCGCAGTAGTACTCGACGTGACACTGGGCGCAGACGAAGCTCCGCATCTCCTGCCGCGAGGCGAGCAGGTTGGGGTCGTAGGGCTGGTCGCGGTCGCCCTCGCGCCAGCGCTCGATGCTCGGCAGGTGTGGCACCGGGGCGTCGCCCTCGGCCAGCTTCGCGATGCCGCGGACGAACGCCGGCCGGGTGACCCGGACCGCCATGGACTCGGGGTGGTGGCAGTCCACGCAGCTCACCGCGTGGGCCCCGAGGGCGTGCGGATCGGCCGCGTCGAGCTGGGCCGCTCCGCCCTCGCCCGGCTCGTTGCCCGGGGTGCCGTCCGGGGTCAGCAGCAGCTCCTCGTACATCTCGCGGTAGGGCGCGGTGCTCACCTGCTCGAAGCCCCGCATCACCGCATCCCAGCGGAAGTCCTCCGCCAGGGCGGCGGCGTCGGCCGGCTCGCCCATCGCCTCGAGCCCCAGCCGCCGGTAGGTCGGGACGACGCTCGCGTGGCAGTGCAGGCAGGCACCGGGCTGGTCCCGCTCGGTCACCCGTGGGGTCTCCGTCTGGTCGAAGAGCATCCAGGCGTGACCGCGGGCCTCGCGGTAGCTCAGGGCGAAGGCGTAGCCGTCGTACATCCGCCGCAGGAAGGGGTACGCGTCGAGCTTCTCCGGCGGCAGGGTCTCGCCGCCTCCGCGCGGGGTCTCGTAGTCGACGGTCCGCATGTAGCCGTCGTACTGGTTCGGCCAGTTCAGGCCCCAGGGGTCCGGGTCGGTGGTCGTCTCGTCCACCTCCACCAGCCGGACGAAGGGCGTTCGGCCCTCCTGCTTGTGCTCGACGATGGACACCAGAACGTAGGTCACGACGAACGTGGCGATCGCCACGACGACCAGCAGGATCGCGAGGACGCGACCGCGGCGAAGGCGGGTGCGGCGATCGGCGTTCGGCGGCGGCGTGTGCAGCGGGCTCATCGGGCGCTCCAGGTGGGCGGACGATCCGGCGGGGGGCGACGGGACGTGTCGAGACGAGACGAGGCCGGGCGATGGTCGGCGGTGGGCGGCGGGGTGGGACGGGGCGAGAGGCGGCGAGACGGGGCGAGACGGGGCGAGACTCGGTGTCGGGGCCGGGGCGGGACGCACGTCGCCGAGCACCGCGCCCGGGCCGGTCAGCTCGGGCCGTGACCGACGTGCTGGTGGCAGTGGATGCAGTCGACCTGCTCGCCGGCCGAGCCGGGCACGCCGTCCTCGGTGGGCGTCACGCCGCCGGGGAGCGGGTGCGTGATCATGTGGACCATGTCCGCGTGGCAGCGCTCGCAGGCGTTCTGCAGGATCCGGGCGTTGCGGGGCTTGATCTGGATCGGCTCGTGGAAGTTCTCGAGCGTGAAGGTCAGCGAGTGGAAGAACCCGTTGTCTGCCTTCGAGACGTACTTCATCGGGAAGTCGTGGGGCAGGTGACAGTCGACGCACGAGGCGACGTGGTGGTGGCTGCCGCCGAGCCACGAGTCGTAGTACGGCTGCATCACGTGGCAGTTGATGCACGCCTCGGGCCTGGTGCTCATGTAGCTGAAGCCCTCGCCGTAGCCGAAGGTGAAGCTGCCGAGACCGACCAGCGCCCCGAGCAGCACCACGAGACCGACCGCGACGACGCCGGGGCGACGGATGCGATGGCGTCGGCGCCGGGCCTCGGCGTCGGCGTCCGCGTTCGCGCCCGCGCCGGCGTTCGTGTCGGCGTCGGCGTCCGCGTCGGCGGCGGCGTTCGCGCCCGCGCCGGCATCGGCGTTCGCGTCGGCATCGGCGGCGCGGTCCTCGGGTGAGCGGTGGGTGGACTCCTCGGCCATGGGCGCGGGCTCCGGACGCGGAGCGGCAGGGCTGGGCGGACGTCACGGGAGACGTGGTGCCCGCTCGGCCGCCGCGGCGTCGACGCGGGCAGACTGCGACCGAGGGGACGGGGCGCCCATCCGGGATCCGACCACGAGGCCGACTTCGAGGCGGGTGGCGACGGCGAAGCGTCCAAACCGTTCCCGGTCGCGCTGGCTCGCCCCGGGCGGCGATCGGGGGGTCGCCTATGCTCGTCGCCGCCATGGTCACCGTGCTCGTGCTCTTCGACGTCGCCGATCTTCCCGCCCTGAGCTGGGCGGCGCGGCTCTCGGTCGCGGCGGGCCGTCCGCTCCGGGTGCTCTGCGCGACCGAGGCCCCGCAGCGGCATCGCGCCACCGTCAACGCGGATCAGCTCGACGACGAGACGCCGCCACTGGTGCGGGCCGCGGTGGAGGCGATCGGCGGCGACGCCGCGGGCGAGACGAAGGATCCGGTGGTGCACGACTGCCGCGGGCCGGATCTCCGGCGGGCGGTGCTGGATGCCGCGGCCGAGCTGGAGGCCCGCGACCTCGTGCTCGCGAGCCCGGTGGGCGAGACGGCCGACGCCCGGCGTTCGATCGTCTCGCGGCTCGCCCGGGCGGCGCCGGACGACGTGCTGCTGCTCGACGCGGGGCCGGTGGGCGGCAACGCCCCGGCGCGGATCGTGGTGCCGCAGGTCGGCGGCGGCGGGCGGCACGCCCTGCGGCTGGCCACCCGCGGGCTCGGGGCGGGCGAGGCTCCGGTGCTCGCGATCCCCGACCCGGACAAGCTCGCGCGGTCCCGCCGGGCCTTCGGCTCGGTGCAGGAGCGCAAGCCGGGCCACCGCGCGGAACGGCTCTCGCAGGCCGACCCGCCGGAGGGCCCGCTGATCGACGCGGTGTCGGCGGTGCTGCAGCCGGGCGACCTCGTGCTGCTCGACGCCGAGGAGGCCGGCCGCGTGCCGAAGCTCCTCGAGCAGCTCCGGAAGCTGCGGAGCGAACGGGAGGACGTGCCCTTCGCCGTCGCGGTCGCCCGGGCGGCGGATGCGGCGGGACCGGGACGCCTCGAGCGGGCGGTCGAGCGCCTGCGGATGTTCGTGCCCGTCCTCGACCGCGAGCAGCGGAAGGACCTGCACGAGCGGCTCGAGGCGGGCGGCCGGCTGTCGACCGACTTCATGGTGATGATCACGCTCAGCGCCGCCATCGCCGCCCTCGGCCTGGTGCAGGACTCGGCCGCGGTGGTGATCGGGGCGATGCTGGTCGCGCCGCTCATGACGCCGATGGTGGCGGCGGGCCTGTCGCTGGTGCAGGGCAACCTCGCGCTGTTCCGCGCCTCGGTCCGTGCGATGTCGATCGGCGTGGCGGGCGCGGTGGCGGTGTCGCTCGTGGTCGGCCTGCTCTCGCCGTGGGACGAATTGTCGGGGCAGGTGATGGCCCGCGGCGGGCCGAACCTCTTCGACCTCGGCATCGCCGCCTTCTCGGGCATGGCCGCCGCCTACGCGCTCGCCCGCCCGGGACTGGCGGGAACGCTCGCGGGCGTCGCGATCGCGGTCGCCCTCGTGCCGCCGCTGTCGGCCACCGGGATCGCGGCGGCCAAGGGGGAGCCCACCGTCGCGATCGGGGCCGCGGTGCTCTTCGTCACGAACTTCTTCGCGATCGTCCTCGGGGCGGCGATGGTCTTCCGCTTCTTCGGCCTGCAGGTCGCGCGCAAGGGCGAGACCGCGCCGGCGTGGGTGCGGGGCGTGACGCTCTCGCTGATGCTCGGCGTGGTCGCGGTCACCGCCCCGCTCGCGCTCAACCTCCTCACGCAGGTGCGCACCGGGGTCAGCCGGCCGCCGGAGCGGGCCCTGCCGCGCGACCTGCGGGAGGCGATCCGCGCCCGCGTGGCCGAGACCGGCACCGCGACCGTGCTGTCCATGGCGCAGCAGGAGCTCGAGCCGGGACACGGCGTCGAGATCGCGCTGGTGTGGACGGGGCCGGTCGACCCGGACGTGGCGGCCGACGTCGAGGCCATGGTCCGCGCGGCGATGGGCGAGCGGGTCCCGGTGCGGGTGCTGTCGCTGCGGGCGGCGGGGTAGCCGCCCCTTCCGGGCTCAGCCCTCGCCGGTCACCCGCAGCACCTGCACCGCCCAGGTGAGCCCGGCGCCGAAGGCCAGCAGCATCACGTGACGCCCCGGCTCGAAGCCGCGGGCGTCGCGGGCGTGGGTGAGGGCGATCGGCACCGACGCGGCGGAGGTGTTGCCGGTCTCGGCCACGTCGAGCACCACCTGCTCGTCGGTGAGGCCGAGCTGCTCGCCGACGGCGCGGATGATCCGCTCGTTGGCCTGGTGGGCGATGACGGCGGCGAAGTCGTCGCGGGTCAGGCCGGTCGCGGCCATCGCCCGCTCCGCCGCCTCGCTCATGCGCCGCACCGCGTGCTTGAAGACGCGGCGGCCGTCGAGCTTGATGAAGTGCTGGCCGGCCGCGACGGTATCGCAGGAGGCGGGCGTACGGCTGCCGCCGGCGGGGATGTGGATGAGGTCCCGCTGGGTGCCGTCGGCCCCGATCGCGGAGTGAATGAGCTCCAGCGGCCCGCGGCCCGAGAGGACGCAGGCCCCCGCTCCGTCGCCGAAGAGGATGCAGGTCCGGCGGTCGGTGTAGTCGGTCACGCGGGTGAGGCACTCGGCCCCGACCACGAGGATCGTGCGGTGACTGCCGGCCCGGATGAACGCATCGGCCGTGTGCATCGCGTAGAGGAAGCCGGAGCAGCCGGCGCCGACGTCCATCGCCCCCGTCTCGCCGAGCCCGAGCAGTTCGTGCACCCGGCAGCTGGTGGCCGGCACCGGGTTGTCGGGGGTGGCGGTGGCGAGCAGGAGCAGGTCCACGTCGGCGGGGCCGATGCCGGCGTCGGCCATCGCGGCCAGGGCGGCGGCGGCGGCGAGATCGCTCGTGGCGTCCTCGCGGGCGACGCGGCGGCGGGTGCGGATGCCGGTGCGGGCGAGGATCCACTCGTCGCTGGTCTCGACCAGCTCCTCGAGATCGCGATTGGTGATCTCGTGGGCCGGGAGGTGGGCGCCGAGTCCGGCGACGGCGGAGCGGCGCGGCGGCTCGGCCGACGGGGCGGCCCGGTCGGGGGCGAGGTCGGGACGGTCCCCGGGGGCCGTCGAACCGTCCCCGTTGCGAGCGGATGGCGTGGTGATCATGGGTGCGAGGCGATCCGCAGGACGTCGGTGGCGACACGGGCGGGCCGCAGGTCGGCCGCCGCGGCACGCGCGGTGGGCCTGGGCCGACGGCTGGGCCGACGGATCGGCCGCGTCCATCGCCACCCGGTCTTCCGCGGTCGCAGTCTAGCGAGGCGGCGTGCCCGGACTCGGACGTGCCCGGAGATCGGCCCCGAATCGGGCCTGACGAGGCGGAATCGGGGGTCGGCCGGGCCGCGCCGTCAGGGGATGACCCGAGCCGCTCCGCCCCGCCGCCAGCCCGGGGCTGAGCGGGGGCTGGGCGGGGGCTCGGCCGAGGAGCCCTGCCGGGGGCTCAGCCGAGGCGGGAGGTGGCCGGGGCGTGGCGGGACGGGCCCTGACCGGGGGACATGACGTCGGGGGCCCGCGGCCGGGGGAGATGGGGGCCGAGGGCCGGCGGCTGGGGGACATGACGCCGGGGGCCCGCGGCCGGGCAGGTGGGGCCCGGGGCCGAGGGACCGGGGACACGGGGGACGGGGGCCGGCAGCCCGCCCCGCGGGTGCACGCATGGAACCGCGGGCGGTCGCCGGTGTGCGCAATCGGTTCGGCCCGCCGTGGGCGACGCGCGCCCGGCGGCGGTGTCATGATGGCCGGGGCGGGCCGCGGCCGGAGGCGGCTCGCGGCGGCCGACGTCGGCTCGGGTGCTCACTGCCCCCGCTGCCCCGCTCGCCCGCCGCCCCCCAGCGGTCGACTCGATCCATCCCGTGCTTCACCGAGCCGCGCGGAGCCTTCCATGCCCGAGCACACCGTCCTCCGAACCGCCGAGTTCGATCCGAAGGTCACCACCTACTGGATGATTAGCTCGATGATCGTCTGCGTGGTGACGATCGTCGGCATCCCGCTCATCCCGATCGTGTGGCTGATCGGCCGGGCCCTGATCCGGAAGTACCTCGACAACCTCGGCTGCACGCTCACGACGCGGACGCTGGAGGTGCGCAAGGGCATCCTCAACCGGGTCGAGAGCACGATCCCGCTCGAGAAGATCACCGACCTCCAGATGTTCCAGGGACCGATCATGCGGGCCTTCGACCTGCGGGGCTTCAAGGTCGAGACCGCGGGCCAGACGAACACCGCCGGGGCCCTCCTGTCGATCGTCGGGATCGTGGATGCACCGGCGTTCCGGCAGGCGGTGCTCGAGCGCCGGGACCAGATGCAGGACGCGGAGGACGGCGGAGGGCGGCGCACGGGGCGGACCGAGGGCGACGGGGCCAGCGGGCACACCGCGGTCGACGGCGCCGTGCTCGTGGAGATACGCGATGCGCTGCTGCGGATCGAGGAGCGGCTGGGCGAGCGCGCGGGCCGCGTCGAGGACGACTAGGGGCGACGACCGTTGGCTCGGCCTCAGGGCTCCGGCGACCGCACGCCGTCGCTGAGGTGCCGGGTGGGATCGTCCCCCGGCAGCCGTGTCCCGCCCAGGGCCGCGTCGATGTGGGCGAGCCGTTCGCGGGCCATGCCCACCATGCTGTCGTCGTTGATGACGAGCTCGCCGGCTGCGGCCCGCACCGCGAGCACGTCGGTCAACCGGGTGAGATGGTCCCGCGCCGCGAGCAGGTGCGCGCGGCGACGATCCGGGTCCCCGGCCTCGTGGTGGTACGCGAGCTCCGCCCGCGTGACGGACGCGACGTAGTGGGCCACCGAGACGAGCCGGCGGAGCCACCAGTCCGACGGCTCGCTCGCCGCGATCCCCTCCACGCGGGAGATCGAGCTCGCCACGAGCTCGACCGCCTCGGTCTCGCGCCCGGGCGCGTCCCGCACGAGCGCGAGGCCGAGCAGGTTCCGGGCCGTGCTCCGCCGGATGATCGCCTGCGTCGTGCCCACGACGCGGGCGGCCCGGTCCGCGGCGTGGACGTGGGCCTCGGCGACGGGCAGGACGGCCAACGGCTCGTCCGCGGGCACGACGCCCGCGTCGTTGGCCCAGAGCCGATGCTGCAGGAGCGCCCCGGTGATGATCGCGGCCAGCTCCGCGGTCTCGGGATCCTCCGGCCGGGCCGCGACCAGCCGCTCGAGGTCGGGCACGATGGACTCGAGCTGCTCGATGGCCTCGAGCCGGCGTGCCTCGAGCCGGTCGCGGTTGGCGCGGTTGAGCGTCAACCAGACGCGCGCGGCGAGGGCGTCGAGCTGGTCCGGATCGAGGGCGAGCGTTCGTTCGATGAGGGAGGGCAGCAGGTCGTCGTACAGCCGGCGCTTGTCCTCGCCGTGGATCATGCCGGACCACGCGGCGCGGCGGACGATCACCGCGGCGCGTCCGAGGACGTCCGCGTCGTCCGGCGCCGCCTCCGCGGCGAGTCGACAGAGCTCGACGCCGCGGCGCACCGCGGCGATCGCCCCCGGGGGCAGCTCGAGCTCGCTGCGCTCCGGGTCCGGTGCCGGTCGGCGACGTCCGTGCGAGTAGCCGAGGCGCACGAGGGCCTCGGCGAGGTCGAGCGCTCGATCCGGCGCAAGTTCCGCGTCGGGTGGCGCCACGTCGTCGGCGTACGCGAGGCCGATCTCGAGCAGCCGGATCCGGGCCGCGAGCGTCCCGGGCTCCCCCTCCAGCAGATCCGCGACGTCGAACAGCAGCTCATCGGCCACCCGCTGCACCGTCTGCTCCGACTCGGCCGCCAGCGCCCGCTGGGCGTCGGCGATGCCCACGAGTCGAGCCATGACGGCGGTGGAGGCCAGCGAGCCGAGCACGATGACGAGCAGCAGGGCCGCGGGCACGGGGTGACGGCGGGCCGCCCGCACCGCCCGTCCCACCGCGCTCACCGGCCGGGCCTGCGGCGCGACGCCCGACCGCACCCGGTCGAGCTCGTCGCGGACCGCGGCGGCGTCGGGATACCGGTCCCCGGGGTCGAACGCGAGGCACCGGTCGATCACCGTGGCGAGATCGCGCGGCACCTTGGGAGCCACGCTGCGGATCGGCGGCGGCGGACGGTCGGCGACCCGCCGGAGCGCCTCGAAGGTCGGCAGTCCGTCGAGATCCAGCGGCGGCCTTCCCGCCGCGGTGCGGAACAGCAGCACCCCGATCGCCCACACGTCCTCGCGGGTGCCGCCGCGGTGGCCCCGCGCCCGCTCGGGGCTGATGGCCCCGATCGTGCCGGCGGCGTCGAGGCCGCCCGAGACCTGCGTCGCGAGGGTGTCCCCACCCGCCGCCCCCCGCCCCTCCGGGCGTCTCCGACTCGTCGCGGAGCACGCGGGCGATCCCGAAGTCGACGACCACGAGCGTTCCGTCGGCCCGCACGAGCACGTTCGAGGACTTGAGGTCCCGGTGGACGATCCGCTCGGCGTGGGCCGCGGCGACCGCGCCCGCGAGTCGGTGCCCGAGGTCGACCGCGACGCGCGCCCGCGCCGCGGGGTCGTCGCCCGCCGTCCGATCGACGTGCTCGAGCAGGGGTCGCCCGTCGACGTACTCCAGCACCACGTAGGCGAGCCGCCGGACGCGGCCCGGCAGTCGGTCGACGCCCGCCCGGTGGATCCGGGCCACGCCGGGGTGGTCGAGCCGCGCGAGCGTGGCCACCTCGCGGCGCAGGGCCGCCAGTGCGGTGCCGCCCCGGGGCCCCAGCCACCACGGGGAGAGGATCTTGACCGCCACGCGGCGACCGGCGGGCGCGGCGGGCGCGGCGGGCGCGGCGGGCGCGGCGGGCGCGGCGGGCATGGCGTCGCCTCCCCCCGCGGGGGCGGCCGTCCCCGCGGAGCCCGTCGGCGCGGCCGTCGCGGCGGGCGTGGGCGGCGGATCGCTCGCGGCACTCGTCTCGTCGATGAGCAGGCCGAGATCGATCGCCTCGTACACCTCGCCCATGCCGCCGCGGCCTGCGAGCCGCACGACGCGGCACTGGCCGAAGCGATCGCCGGGCCCGAGCTCGCCGCCCGCCTCCGCGCCCGCGTCGGGCTGGCCGTTCGGCGCCGCGACGCGGGCCGGCGCGGTCCCGCCGAGGAACCCGTCGGCCGCGCGGTCCGCCGCGAGCAGGGCGCGGATGTCGCGGCTCGGCTCGTCGAGGGCGTCGTCCTCGAGCGCCAGCCACCCGTCGGTGGCCTCCGCGTCGTCGGCCATCATCAGGAACGCGGCCTTGACGCGTCGCCAGCGCGCGACCTCGTCCGCCGGGGCGGACGGCGTGGTGGCGTCCGCACTGGCGTCCGCGCCCGCGTCCGCCCTCGCGCCCGGCGCCGTCTCGGCGTCCGCGCCGCCAACCCGCGCGGCGGACTCGAAGCGTCCGGACACCATCATTCCGCGCCGCCGCGCCGGGCCAGCTCGGGCCACTGCTCGGCCAGCTGGTCGAAGAGCCACGCCCGGGCCGCCCGCCACTCGCGGCTCACGGTGGACGGAGAGCAGTTCGTCGCGACCGCGACCTCCTCGATGGTCAGCCCGGCGAGGAAGCGCAGCGTGACGATCGTGGCGCCGCGCGGCTCGATGAGCCGGAAGCGATCGAGCGCCTCGAGCAGATCCGCCAGCACGTGGGGGTCGAGGTCCGCGGGCGAGCGGGCGTCGGCCAGGGCGGGATGGCGGGTCGGCGGCAGGGCGTCGAGCGACTGGACCATCGCGTCGCCGCCGCGACGCGCCGCGGTCCGGTGACGGTGCTCGTTGATCAGCGTCTGGACGGTCGCGGTGGCCACGAGGTTGAAGAAGTGCTCCCGGCTCTGCCAGCGAGGCGGGTCGGGGTGACGCGCGGGTGCGGCGTCGCTCGACGGGTCCGTCGCGTCGGGGGCAGCGCGGGCGTCGGCGTCGGCCCCGGGCGCGGCCTCCGGCCCCGGGGCGCCGTCGGCCCCGCCGGGCGACGTGCCGGCGAGCACCGTCCGCTCCCACACGCGGTGCACGAGGTCCGTGGTCTCCGGGGTGTGGTGGTTCGAGCGCGGCCGCCGCACCCGCCGGACGACGTCCCGGACGAGTCCGTAGAGCTGCTCCACCGTCGCGTCGAAGGGCGGATCCCGATCGGTGGTCCCCGCGCGGTCCGGGGCGGACCCTCCCGTCGTGGCCGGTGCGGGCCACGGCCCCCCACCCGCCACGCGGTTGATCAGTGCGGTGAGCTCGTCCTGTCCGTTTCCGCCAGGCGCTCCGGAACCCCCGTGCGACATGCCGCATCCTCCGGGGCCATCCTACGGAGACGTGGGGGTCCGTCCACGACGAGGCGGACCGTGACGCAGGATCCCTTCCGGGGCATCATCCGTGCGCAGGATCTCTCGTGCGGCCGCACCCGCTGCTACGGTCCATGCCGCCCCCCGCCCCCCGACCCCCGATTCGCGAT
>CAYLNM010000085.1:7388-19223 GCA_964385045.1 uncultured Isosphaeraceae bacterium | reverse complement strand
TGGCGCCCGCGGGCCGGCAGCCGCGGCGTCCTCGGCCCCGGCGCCGCCCCTGCCGCCGCCCCGCGGCCGGCCCACCCCGCCGCCACGGCTCAGCGCGCGTACGTCCCGACGAGCTCGGCGTGGGCGAGGACGTGGCCCTCCATCGCGGCCTCGAGCGCGGCGCGGTCGGCCCGGGGGGGCAGGGTGAGCTGCCGGTCGAGGGCCAGCAGCCGCAGCCGGTAGCGGTGCGGACCGTCGCCCGGCGGAGGCTGCGGCCCGTGGTAGCCGATGCAGTCCGGCCCGAACGACGTGCAGCCCTGCGTGACCCCGGGCGGGTACGCGAGGCACTCCTCGTGGTGGATCTCCTCCGGCAGGTGGTCGATGCCGGCCGGGATGTGGTAGACGACCCAGTGCACCCACGGGCGGTCGCCCGGGGCGTCGGGGTCGTCCATCACGAGGGCGAGCTCCGCCGTGCCTGGCGGGACCCCCAGCCACTGCAGGGGGATCGAGACGTCCTCGCCGTCGGCGGTGTGCCGCGGTGGGATCTCGCCCCCGTCCTCGAACGCCGGGCTGTGCAGCTGCATCATGCGACGAGCTCCCCTCCGATCCGCTCGCGGCGGGTCTGCCCCTCGTGAAGCGGCTCGACGGCGCCGTGGATCCCGACCGAGATGGGCCGGGGCCCGTCCCGGCACGAGGAGACCACCATCTCCTCGTGGTTCACGCGGACGCCGAGCGTGTGGCCACGGTACCGCAGGCGGAAGCGGATCTCGCGGAGCTCCTCCGGCAGCGCGGGATCGAGCCAGAGCGTGTCGTCGCGGAGCTCGAGCCCCGCGTAGCACCGCTGCACGAGATCGACCGTCCCCGCCATCGCCCCGAGGTGGATGCCCTCGGACGTCGTGCCGCCCTGGATGTCCTCCACGTCGCTCCGCAGGGCGCCGTCGAAGAGGTCCCACGAGTCGCCGCGGTGGGAGCGGGCGGTGACCCAGGCCGAGACGACGCGGCTGAGGGTGGAGCCGTGCGACGTCCGGTCCTCGTAGTAGGCGATGTTCCGCGGGATCCACTCCGGGTCGAACTCGATCCCCATCTCGCCCAGCAGCTCCACCAGCTGCTCGGCGGAGAAGAGGTAGAACAGCATCAGGACGTCCGCCTGCTTCGAGGCCTTGTACCGATTGGGCGAGTCGCCCTCGGCCTCGAGGATGCGGTCGAGCCGCTGGATGTCGTCGTACCGCTCGCGGTAGCCGTCCCAGTCGAACTCCTCGAGGTCCTCGTAGCCCTCGAACTGCTCGATGATCCCGTCCGAGATCGGCACGTGCAGCCGCGTGCGCACGTCCCGCCACCGCTCGAGCTCCGCGTCGTCGATCCCCAGGTCGCGTCGCAGCCGGTCGGCGCGGTCGTGCGGCAGCAGGCCGAGCACCCGCTCGGCGCAGCGGATCGTCCACGCCGCCATGACGTTGGTGTAGGCGTTGTTGCGGAGCCCCGAGCCCTCCCAGTTGGGGTCGTCGGTGTGGTACTCGTCGGGCCCGACCACGCGCACGATGTCGTACCGCTCGCGCTCGTCGTTCCAGCTCGCCATCGACGCCCAGAAGCGGGCGATCTCGAGGATCATCTCGGCCCCGTAGAAGGAGAGGAACTCCTCGTCGAGCGTCGCCTGGTGGTAGTGCCAGACGTTCCAGGCGATCGCGGCATTGATGTGCCGCTGCCGGTGCGTCTCGTCGGGGACCCAGTTGCCCGAGCGCGGGTTCAGGTGCAGGGTCTGGCTCTCCTCGCGGCCGTTGCTGCCGCTCTGCCACGGGTACATCGCCCCCGCGTGGCCGGCCTCGGCCGCGTTGCGGCGGGCCTCCTCGAGGCGGCGGAAGCGGTACATCAGGAGGGCCCGGCTGATCTCCGGCACCCGCAGCGTCAGGAACGGCATGATGAACAGCTCGTCCCAGAAGACGTGCCCGCGGTACGCCTCGCCGTGCCAGCCGCGGGCCGGAACGCCGGCGTCCCCGTGGATGGAGTTGGGCGAGGCCGTCTGGAGCAGGTGGAACACGTGCAGCCGCAGCGTGCGGCGGGTGAACTCGTCGGCCTCCAGCTCGATGTCGGCGTGCTCCCACAGCCGCTCCCACGCCGACTCGTGCTCGTGGACGAGCTGCTCGAAGCCGCCGACGAGCCGGGCGGTGCGGGCCGCGTCGTGGGCCGGCTCGCTGATCGCGTGGTCGCGGTGCGAGTGCACCACGCAGACCTTCTCCAGCGACACCGTCTCGCCCTCGCGGATCGGCAGCGACCAGGCCTGGCCGACGCGGGCCGGCTCGTCCACCAGCGAGCGGCGCGCGGCCGGCCCGTCGTGCTCGGCGGCTCCGTCGGCCGCCCGGTCCGGCGTCTCGAGCCGGTGGCGGGCGGCGATCGCGACCCGCAGCCGCGACTGCACCGAGCGGCAGACGAGCCGGACCACGTCGTCCGAGGGCCGGTCGGTCGACTCGACGTCGATGTGGTGCCCCCGCAGCTCGCGATAACGCTCCACGCCGGCGTTGGTCACCTCGCCGTCGATCTCCGAGCGGACGATCACCGGGCCCGACCAGTCCTCGGCGGTCAGCGACCAGCGGATGGCGGCCACGTGCGGCCGGGCCATGCTCACGAAGCGGCGGGCGTGGACGACCGAGGTGCGCCCGTCCGCGTCGCGGATCCTCAGCCGGCGGGTGAGGACGCCGCGGCGCAGGTCCAGGTCCTGCTCGAAGTCGAGGACGTCGGCGTCGGCGAGGCACAGCCACTGGCCGTCCTCGGGCCGGAAGGTGATCCGCAGGAAGTTGGGCCAGTTGACGAGGTCCTCGTTCTCGATGCCGCGGCCCGAGATCTCGGTGGTCAGCCGGTCGTAGCCGCCGGCGAGGTAGGTGCCGGGGTAGTGCACGCCGCCGGCGTCGCACTCCTCGGCGGCGCCGCGGACGCACATGAAGCCGTTGCCGAGCGCGCAGAGGGCCTCGCGCAGCGGCTGCCGCTCGGGGGCCCAGGCGTCGTAGACCAGTCTCCAGTCGCTCATGCGTCCTCCGGGGATGGGGTCGTGGTCGTGGCCGCGGTCGGGGCGGAGGCGGGGGTCGAGGCGGGGGCGGTCGTCGCGGTCGCCGAGGGGCCGTGGCCGGCGGCGCGATCGGCGAGCCAGTCGAGCAGCAGGCCGACCTCGCCCGGTCCGTCGACGCGGAAGGCGGCGGCGGTGGCGCGCGGCTCCTCGGCCACGAGCACGCCGACGCCGCGCTCGGGCAGGGCCGCGAACGCGTCCTCGTCGGTCACGTCGTCGCCGACGTAGAAGGGAACCACGTCGTCGCGATCGAGCTCGAGGGCCTCGAGCAGCCACCGAACCGCACGGCCCTTGTCCCACTCGAGGTCGGGCTGCAGCTCGAGGACCTTCTTGCCCGAGGACCGCCGAAGCGACGGCTGGCGCGCGGCGGCCGCCCGAACGGCGTCCTCGACCCGCGGGACGTCCGCGTCCGGGACGTTGCGGTAGTGCACCGCGATGCCGAATCGCTTGCGCTCGACCTCGACGCCCTCGATCGACGCCACCGCCTCGCGCAGCGCCGCCTCCGCCACGTCGAGCTCCGGCAGCGCCGCCTCCGCCGAATGGTGCTCGAGGTGCAGACCGTTCGGACCCGCGATGTCGAAGCCGTGGCTGCCGGCGCACACGAGGTCGGCGAGGCCGACGCGGCGGCGGACGTCCTCGCGGTCGCGTCCGCTGACGATGGCCACCGGCACCCGGTCCGCGAGGCGGCGGAGCCGGTCGCGCATCCCGGGCAGCAGCTCGGCCATGCCCGGCCGCGCGACGATCGGCGAGAGCGTGCCGTCGAAGTCGAGGAAGACCGCGGGGCGGCGGCCGTCGAGCCGCTCGGCCAGGGCGTCGAGGTGCTGGAGCAGGGCCGGGGCGGGGTCCCGTTCGGACGCCGCGTCGCGGGCACCGTCCGCGGTCCCCGAGCCCGTGCCGGCGGCGTCCCGCCGGCCGGTGCCCGCGGCGAGATCGGCCTCGAGGCCCTCGAGCGAGGCGACCACCACGTCCGCGCCGTGCTCCCGGAGGGCGTCCCCCCGCGTGCCCTCGCGGTCGACCCCGACGACGAGGCCGAAGCCGCCGCGGGCCGCGGACCGCACGCCGGAGGTGGCGTCCTCGATCGCGGCGGCCCGGGCGGGATCGACCCCCAGTCGATCGGCGGCCTCGAGGAACAAGGCCGGGTCCGGCTTGCCGGGGAGGCCGAGCTCGTCCATCGTCTCGCCGTCGACCCGCACGTCGAAGAGCCGCCGGAGCCCGGCGGCGTCGAGGATCGACCGGCAGTTGCGGCTCGAGGAGACGACCGCGACCGGCAGCCCGGCGTCGCGCCACGCCCGGATCCGGTCGACCGCGTCGGGGAAGACGTCCGCCCCGCGGACCGTGAGCAGCCGGCGGAACCGGTCGTTCTTGTCCGACGCGATCCCGCGCACGGTCCCGTCGGCGAGGGTGTCGCGGTCGCGTCCCTCCGGCAGCTCGATGCCGCGGGAGGCCAGGAACGCCCGCACCCCCTCGTGCCGGGGCAGGCCGTCGACGTGGTCGCGGTAGTCGCGCTCGGGGTCGAAGAGCGGCTGCTCGGGCCGGGCCCGGCGGAGGAAGGCGTCGAAGGTCTCCTTCCACGCCGCGCGGTGGAGCGACGCGGTGTCGGTCACCACGCCGTCGAGGTCGAGGACGATCGCCTCGGCGGGATCGGGCACGCTCGGGCGGGTCGCGTTCATGGGAAGGCTCCGGGCGGACGGGGGTCACCGCCGACGCCGGCGACGCGTCGGCGGCGGGGGGTGGGGACGGATGCGGTCACGTCGCGGCCTCCGCGTCGCCGGCCTCGGACGTGCCGGACTCCGCGTCGCGGCCGAGCGCCTCGAAGCCCGAGACCACGTCCATCAGCTCGCCGGTGATCGCGGCCTGCCGCCGCCGGCGATGGCGACCCCGCAGCTCGTCGAGTCGTTCCGCGACCGAGCGCTCGGCCGACTGCATGGACGCGAGCCGGGCCGCGTGCTCGCTCGCGAGGGCGTCGACGAGGGCGCGGCACAGCGCGACGAAGAGGTACTCGCGGATGAAGGCCCGCAGGTGCGGCGCGCGGTCGCCCGGCCAGTCGGGGATGCACCGCGTCGGCCACGGCTCGTCCGCGAGCGCCGCGAGCCAGCGGCGGTCGAGCGGGAGCACGCGGCGCACGCGGACCTCGTAGCCCGCGGCGGAGGTGCGGCGCGGGAAGACGAGCCGCACCGGGAGCTCGGGGCGATCGGTCCGGCGCTCCTCGATCGCGCCGAGCAGGCGGGCCGCGGCCGGGGCCACGTCGTCCATCGCGTCGGGCGTTCGGAAGCGGTCGGCGGGCGCGAGGTGCGTCCGCGCGAGGATGCCCGCGAGGCGATCGCCCACCACGAGGGCGTCCGGGGCGTCCGGGGCGTTCGGGGCGTTCGGGGTGTCGGGGGCGGCGGCACGGGCGGTGGACCCGGAGCCGGCCGGCTCCCTCGCGTGGCCCGCGCGTTCGCCGCCGGCGGGGGCGAGGCGCTCCGCCCGCTGGGCCACGCGGTCATTGAGCTGGCCGCACATGCCGAGGTCGGACCCGAAGGCCACGAGGAGGCCCGGGCCGTCGGCGGCTCCGGCGCCCGAGTGGTCCGCCCCCGCGGCCGCGGCGGGATCGTGCGGCCCGACCGCTCCCTGGAGCACGATGCGCAGCCCCAGCCGCACGGTCCGGTCGTACTCGGACAGCGACGCGGCCGCGTCCTCGTAGCGGCGGATCCCGACCGCGGCGAGGGCCTTCATCGTCCGCACCACGGACTGCAGGTCCTCGGCCGCGTCGATGCGGCGGCGAAGGGCCTCGGCGGTCTGCACGTCAGCCTCCCCCCTCGACGGCGTCGTCCTCGCCGCGGCCGCCTGCGTCCCCGGTGCGGCCGCCCGCGTCCCTCCCGCGGGCGGTAGCGGGCCCGCGGTCCTCGGCGTCCCGGCGGTTTCGCCCGTCTCCGCGGTCCTCGGCGTCCCGGCGGGTCCTCCGGTCCCGGCGGGGGCCGGCGTCCCCGCGATCCTGGCGGGCCCCCTCGTGCCCGCCGTCCCCGCCGTCCGCGCCGTGCTCGCCGTGCTCGCCGTGCCCGTCGTCCTCGTGGCCCTTCGCGATCACCGCCCGGGCCGCGTCGAGCAGCGCCTCGCGGTCCTGGTCGCGCAGATCCTCGCCCGCCTCGATGCGCTCGCCGATCTCGCGGTGCCGCTCCCGGACCCGGGCGCGGATGCCCTCCGCGAGGCGGTCGACCGACTCGACCGGCTGCTCGTCCATCAGCCCCTCGGACACCGCGAGCAGCAGGGCCAGCTGCTCGAGCACCGGCATGGGGTCGTACTGCCGCTGCTCGAGGATCGCGCGCACGCGCCGGCCGTGCTCGAGCGTGGCCCGGGTCTCCTCGTCGAGCCGCGAGGCGAAGCGGGAGAAGGACTCGAGCTCCTCGAACTGCGAGTAGGCCAGCCGCAGGTCGCCGGCGACGTCGCGGTAGGCGGGGAACTGCGTCTTGCCGCCCACCCGCGAGACCGAGCGGCCCACGTCCACCGCGGGCAGCACGCCCTCCCGGAACAGCCGGGGCGAGAGCAGGACCTGTCCGTCGGTGATCGAGATCAGGTTGGTCGGGATGTACGCGGAGACGTCCTGGGCCTCGGTCTGGACGACCGGCAGGGCGGTGAGCGAGCCGCCGCCGAGCTCGTCCCGGAGGTGGGTCGACCGCTCGAGCAGCCGGGCGTGCACGTGGAAGACGTCGCCGGGATACGCCTCGCGCCCCGGCGGCCGCCGCAGCAGCAGCGAGAGCTCGCGCCACGCGCGGGCGTGACGGGTCATGTCGTCGAGGACGAGCAGCGCGTCCTCGCCGCGGTGCATGAACCACTCGGCGATCGCCATCGCCGCGTACGGGGCGGCGTAGCGGAGGCCGGGCGGATCCTCCTCGGACGTCGCGACCACCGCGACGTGATCGAGCCCCGAGCGCGTGCGGAGGTCGCGGACGACCCCGGCCGTCGCCGACGCCCGCTGGCCGATCGCGCAGTACACGCAGCGGACCCCGGTGTCCCGCTGGTTGATGATCGCGTCGATCGCGATCGCGGTCTTGCCCGTCTGGCGATCGCCCACGAGCAGCTGGCGCTGGCCGCGTCCGATCGGGACCAGGGCGTCCACCACCTTCAGTCCCGTCATGAGCGGCACCGTGACCGGGGCCCGGTCCATGATCGCGGGCGCCTCCTGCTCGATCGCCCGGCGCTCGCCCGGCCGCGGGGCGGGGCGGTCGTCGCGGGGCCGGCCGAGCGGGTCGATGACGCGGCCGAGGAGCTCCTCGCCCACCGGCACGTCGAGGACGCGCCCGGTCCGCCGCGCCTCGTCGCCGGGGGCGAGGTCGCCGCGCTCGCCGAGCAGGGCCACGCCCACGCGGTCCTCCCGGAGGTCGAGGGCGAGGGCGGGCACGCCGCGGCCGAGCTCCACGAGCTCCTCCGAGCGGACGTCGGGCAGGCCCTCGAGCGTCGCGATGCTCTCGCCGACCGCGACCACGGATCCGTGCTCCTCGACGCGGAGCCCCGGTCCCGGCTCGCGCAGGCGGCGGCCCGCGGCCTCGGCCCACGCGTGCACCGCCGACAGGGGATCGGGCGCGGCGAGCTCAGGAGGCATGGGAGGCCTCCTCGCGGCGGCCGGCGTCACCGGGGGCCGAGCGCCGTCCGTGGCGACCGCCGCGGCCGTCGCCGTCGTGGTCGCGGTCGCCGGCGCCGTCACGATCGTGATCGTCGCCCGACGCCGCCCCGGCGCCGCGCTCGGCGTCCTCCGCCTCGTCGGGCGTCTCCGTGGAGCCGGCGGCGTCCCCGGCCGACCCGGCGTCCCGACCCTCCTCCGGCGGCGGGTCGGTGGCCCGCGCCGCCTCGTCCATCACGCCGTGCATGGCCCGCTCGAGCTCGTCGACGTACCGGCGGAGGGACCACGCCACGCGCCGTCCGCCGGCCCGCGCCTCCACGCCCGCGATCAGCCCGGCGTCGTCGCGGAACGAGATCCGTCCCGCCTCGGCCCCGAGGCCCTCGAGCGCGGCGACGAGCTCCTCGCGCTCCTCGTCCGACGGCTCGGCCGCCACCCGGACCTCGACGTCCGCGCCGCGCATCGCCTCGGCGAGCCGCTCCCGCTCCTCGCCCTCGAGCGCGGCGAGGCGCTCGAGGAAGCGGTCGGTCGCGGCCGCCCGCAGGTCGGCCCCCGCCAGCTCGTCGAAGCCGCGCCGCATCGCCTCGGCCACGTGGGCGCCCATCGTCTCCACCACGTCGCGGGCCACCTGCTCGCCGCGTCGCTCGAGCTCGCGGGCCCACGACCGCTCGCGCCGGCGGGCCTCCTCGCGGGCCTCCCGCAGCGTCCGCCGCCGATCGTCCTCGGCCTGCGCACGGGCCTCCCGCAGCACCTCGTCGCGCCGGTCCTCGAGCTCGGCCCGTTCCTCGGCGAGCCGCCGCCGCTCGTCCTCCGCCGCCTCGCGCTCCTGCTCGGCCGCGTGCAGGCGGTCCGCGACCCGTTCCTGTCGCCGGTCCATCGCGCGGACGATCGGCCGGTAGAGGAAGTGCCGCAGCAGCAGCACGAGGACGATGAAGTTGATCGCCTGGGCGGCGACCGTCAGCCAGTCGATGGGCACGCCTCAGCCCCCCGCCCCGGCTCCGCCGCCGCCGGTCACCTGGTTCCAGAACGGGTTGGTGAACACGATGATCATGGCGACCACCAGGCAGTAGATCGCGGTGGACTCGATCATCGCGAGGCTGACGAAGAGCGTGCGCGTGATCGTGTCCGCCTCGTCGGGCTGCTGGGCGATCGACCGCAGGGCCTCCGCCGCCGCCCGGGCCTCGCCGAGGGCGGGGCCGATCGAGCCGATGGCGATGGTGAGGCCGGCGGTGGCGATCGAGACGATGGCGACGATGGTCGCGTCATCCATGGGCGGGCGACTCCTCTCGGTCGTGAGTGGGGGCGTGGTCGCGGGCGTGGTCGCGGCGCCGGTCGCGGGCGGAGGCCGCCCGGGCGGGCGCGTCGCCGTCGTCGCCCCCGGGATCGGCGGCCTCGTCCCGCGGGCGGCTCGCCGACGCGATGTAGACCATCGCGAGGACGGCGAAGATGTAGGCCTGCACCACGCCGGTGAGCAGGCCGAGCAGCTGCATGAGCACGGGGAACAGCAGGGGGGCGATCGCGAGCAGGATCGCCACGATCTTGGTGCCGCTCATCACGTTGCCGAAGAGGCGGACGGCGAGGGCGAGGGTGCGCGAGAGCTCGCTGATCAGGTTGAAGGGCAGCATGAGCCAGGTCGGCCGGACGTACCGCTTGAGGTAGTTCAGGGGTCCGCGCTCGGCCACGCCGTAGGCCGGCACCGCGACGAGCACGAGCAGGGCGAGGGCGGCGGTGGTCGAGAGCGAGGCCGTGGGCGGGATCCAGCCCGGCACGACCATGAGCACGTTGCAGACGAGGATGAAGAGGAAGATCGTCCCGACGAAGGGCAGGTACCGGCCGGGGTCGCGGCCCGCGATCTGCCGCATCTGATCGCGCATGCCCTCGACGAGCACCTCGAGGGCGGTCTGCCAGCGGGGGACGTCGGGACCCGTGGCGAGGCGGCGGGTGACGGCCCACGAGCCGAGCGTCATCGCCGCGATCGCGATCCACGTGTACGCGATGGTGGCGCTGAGCTCGAGGCCGCGCCACTGGAGCCACACGAGCTGGTCCGGACTGATCGTGGTGCCGCTCACGGGGCCACGCCGCCGCTCATCGCCGGCGGCTTGCCGCCGGGGGCCGCGCGGCGGTGGGCGGCGCGGGCCGCGGCCGAGGTGAGTCCCCGGACCACCAGCAGCCGGAAGATCACGAACGAGGCCAGGGCGGCCACCAGCCGGTCGACCTCGCCGGCCCCGAGCAGCACCACCGGGGGCAGGGTCACGAGCGCCCGCACGAGGAAGCTCGCCAGCAGCAGGCTGGCGGGACGGCGGGCGCCGGGAATCCGGCGCGTCGTCCACCAGAGGCCGGCGGCGTTGGCGGCTCCGCAGGCGGCGCCGCCGAGGCAGGCCACGATGAGGGCGTCGGGCGGACTCACGGCGTCTTCTCCGGGTCGCGGCGGACGCGCTCGATCTCGCGCCGCTGGCGACCGACCCAGTACCAGGCGTTCAGGCAGCCCAGCGCGACGCCGAGCAGCAGCAGCATGAGCGTCCACGAGGGCGGCTCGGGACGGGCGGCGTCGATCGCCACCCCGGCGGCCAGACCCACGAGCATCGGGATCGCGACCGCCCAGCCGACGAGGCCGAACATGCCGAGGCCGAACCACAGCGGCTCGCCGCGGCCCGCGCGGGCCCGCAGCTTTCGGCGCTCGCTCGCCCCGACGCGGTCGGCGGCCGGCGGGCCGGACTCGGCGCGGCGGGGGCTCACGCGCGGCCTCCCCGCTCGTCGGCGAGCTCGGCGAACCGCTGGACGAGCGCCGACTCGAGGCGATCCGCGGCGCGGCGCATCGCGTCGGCCCGGCCGCCCCGATCGCGGGCGCGGCGCTCGACCGCCTCCCGGAGCCGCCCCAGCGGGGCGTCGGTCACGGCGTCGCGCACCGACACCAGCACCTCGTCGCCGACCTTCACGAGCACGCCCTCGCCGGTGCCGAGGAACCGCTCCTCGCCCCCGCGGCCCACGGTGAGGATGCCGTCCACGATGCCGGCGGCGTAGTCGACGTGCCGCGGCTCGAGGCAGAACGATCCCGCCACCGACTCCACGACGACGCGGTCGGCCTCCTGCTCGAGCAGGGTTCGGTCCGGAGCCTGCACGCGCACCCGCATCACGAGCCCACCTCGTCGATGGAGCCGATCATGTAGAGCTCGCGCTCGGGCACGTCCTCGAGCTCGTCGGCGAGGATCCGGGCGCAGCCCTCGATCGCGTCCTCGAGCTCGACCGCCCGGCCGGCCTGCCCCGTGAACGCCTCGGTGGTGAAGAAGGGCTGGGTGAGGAAGCGCTCGAGCCGCCGGGCCCGCGAGACGGTGCGGCGGTCGTCGGCCGAGAGCTCCTCGAGCCCGAGCATCGCGATGAGGTCCTTGAGCTCGTCGTACTTCGACAGCGTGGCCCGGACGTCGCGGGCGACTCGTTCGTGCCGCTCGCCCACCACGTGCGGGACGAGCAGGTTCGAGCTGGACTGCAGCGGGTCGATCGCCGGGTACAGCCCCTCGCTCGCCCGCCTGCGGGACAGCACCACGGACGCCGACAGGTGGCCGAAGGCGTGGACCGCCGCGGGGTCGGTGAAGTCGTCGGCCGGGACGTAGACCGCCTGCACCGAGGTGATCGCGGCCGCCTCGGTGGTGGCGATCCGCTCCTCGAGCTCGGCGAGCTCGGTGGCGAGGGTCGGCTGGTAGCCGAGCCGCGACGGCAGCCGGCCCATCAGGCCCGAGACCTCGGCCCCGGCCTGGATGAAGCGGAAGATGTTGTCGATCAGCAGCAGCACGTCGCGGCGCTGCCGGTCGCGGAAGTGCTCGGCCATCGTCATCGCGGTCAGCCCCACCCGGAGCCGGGCCCCGGGCGGCTCGTTCATCTGGCCGAAGACGAGGGCGGTGCGGTCGAGGACGCCCGCCTCCTCCACCTGGCGGCGCAGCTCCTCGGCCTCGCGGCAGCGCTCGCCGATCCCGCAGAAGAGGCTGATCCCCTCGTGCCGCTCGACCACGTTGTGGATCAGCTCGGTGACGAGGACCGTCTTGCCGACCCCGGCCCCGCCGAAGAGACCCGCCTTGGCCCCGCGCTCGAGCGGCACCAGCAGGTCGATCGCCTTGATGCCGGTGCGGAAGACCTCCGACTGCGGCCGCAGGCTCGAGAGCGGAGCGGGGGCGTGGCGGATGGGGCGGCGCTCGGCGTCCGCGAGGCGGGGGGACCG
>CAYLNM010000085.1:0-7288 GCA_964385045.1 uncultured Isosphaeraceae bacterium | reverse complement strand
CGCAGCACCCGGACCACCGAGTCGGGGTTGAGCGAGATGGAGTCGATGCCGCTCTCCACGAGGAATCGGGCGAAGTCGGGATGGTCGCTCGGGGCCTGGCCGCAGATCCCCACCGGGCGGCCCGCCTCGTGGGCCCGCCGGATCAGCTCGCGGATCGACCGCCGCACCGCCTCGTGCCGCTCGTCGAAGAGGTCGGCGAGAGCCTCGGAGTCGCGGTCGATGCCGAGGACGAGCTGCGTCAGGTCGTTGCTGCCGATCGAGAAGCCGTCGAACCGCTCGGCGAAGTCCTCCGCGAGGATCACGTTCGAGGGGATCTCGGCCATCACCCAGATCTCGAGGCCGTCGCGCCCTCGCTCGAGACCCTCCTCCTTCAGGACCGCGAGCACGGCGTCCGCCTCCTCCGGCGTGCGGCAGAAGGGGATCATCACCATGAGGTTGTCGAGGCCGACCGTCTCCCGCACCCGCCGGATCGCCCGGCACTCGAGGGCGAAGCCCTCGCGGTAGATCGTGCGGGTGTACCGCGAGGCCCCCCGAACGCCGAGCATCGGGTTCTCCTCCTCGGGCTCGAAGGCCGCGCCGCCGAGGAGCTGGGCGTACTCGTTGGTCTTGAAGTCGCTCGTCCGCAGGAGCACGCGGTCCGGATGGCGCGAGGCCGCGATGCGGGCGATGCCCTCGGCGAGGACGCGGACGAAGAACTCCTCGGGGTCCTCGTCGCCCACCCGCTCGGCGATCCGGCGCCGCTCGTCCTCGTCGTCGACCGCGTCCGGTCGCACGAGGGCCATCGGGTGCACGCCGATCGAGCTCATCACGATGAACTCCATGCGGGCGAGGCCCACGCCGCGGACCGGCAGCCGGTGCCAGCGGAAGGCGGCGTCCGGGCTCGCGACGTTCATGAGGATCGAGGTCCGCGTCTCCGGCAGGTCGTCGAGGTCGATGTCGCTCGTCTCGAACTCCAGCTCGCCCTTCCACACCGTGCCCTCGGGTCCCTCGGCGCAGGAGACGGTGACCGCCATGCCGTCCTCGAGCCGCTCGGTCGCGTCGCCCGCGCCGACGATCGCGGGGATGCCGAGCTCGCGGCTGACGATCGCGGCGTGGGCGGTGCGGCCGCCGTGGTCGGTGACGACCGCGGCGGCCCGGGCCATGATCGGACCCCAGTCGGGGTCGGTGACGGGGGCCACGAGCACGTCGCCGTCGTCGAACGCCTCGGCGTCGGACGGCTGGTGCAGGACCCGCACCGTGCCGGTGGCGATCGCGTCGCCCACCGCCAGCCCCGTCACGAGGGCCTCGGATCGCTCCCGAAGCTCGTACGTCCGCAGTCCGCCCTCGCGGCGGGACTGCACCGTCTCGGGCCGGGCCTGCACGATGAAGAGCTCGCCGCTGCCGGCGTCCTTGGCCCACTCCACGTCCATGGGCCGGTCGTAGTGCCGCTCGATCGCCGCCCCCCAGCGGGCGAGCCGCAGGACCTCCTCGTCGCTCAGGCACAGTCGGCGGCGCTCGTCATCGCTCGTCTCGACCCGCTTCACCGGGTCGGGGCCGGACTCGGCCCGCACCGCCTTGACCCGCTTCGCCCCGCGGCGCCGCTGCAGGATCGGGACCCGGTCCTCGCGATCGAGCAGCGGGGCGAAGACGACGAACGCGTCGGGCTCGACCTCGCCGCCGACCACCGTCTCGCCGAGGCCCCAGGCCGCGTCGATCACGATCACCTTCCGGAAGCCCGACTCCGGGTCGAGGGTGAACAGCACGCCGCTGCACGCCTCGCTCGCCTCCACCATCGCCTGCACGCCCACCGAGAGCGCGACGTCGAGATGGTCGAAGTCGCGCTCGGTGCGGTAGCTGATCGCCCGGTCGGTGAAGAGCGAGGCGTAGCAGCGGCGGCACGCCCGGAGCAGGTCGGCCTCGCCGCGGACGTGCAGGAAGGTCTCCTGCTGCCCGGCGAAGCTCGCCTCGGGCAGGTCCTCCGCGGTCGCGCTGCTGCGCACCGCCACCGGCGGATCCTCCTCGCCCCGGCGCTCGGCGAGCTCGCGGTAGGCCGCGCGGATCGCCTCCGCCAGATCCTGCGGCAGCTCGGCCGCCTCGATCGCCTCGCGGATCGCGCGGCCGACCTCGGGCAGGGCGCGGTCGTCCCGCTCGTAGCGTTCGAGCTCCTCGCGCAGGCGCGGCTCGAGGCCCGCCTCCTCGAGGAAGCGTCGGTAGGCGGCGGCGGTGGTGGCGAAGCCGCCGGGGACCTGCACACCGTCGCCGCCGAGGGTGGAGATCATCTCCCCGAGGGAGGCGTTCTTGCCGCCGACCTCGGCCACGTCGCCGGAGCCGAGGTCCTCGAGCCGGCGCACGAGCACGGCGGGCGGAGCGTCGGGGGAGGAGGTGGTGCCGTCGGGAGTCATGTCGGGTCTCGCGGGGGAAGGGACGGACGGAGCCGGTCGCGGGGAATCAGGCGCCGCCGGGCGATGCGTCGCCCCCGTCGCCCTCGCCGCCCTCGCCGCCGAAGCGATCGACCGCGCTGGAGACGGCGGCATCGAGCTCGCTCCACGCCCGCTCGGCGCCCGCCGCGACGTCCCGCCAGGCGTCGCCGCTCGCGTCGCCGAGGGCGTCGAGGCGGTCGGCGACCTGCTCGCGCTGCCGCCGCAGCCCGTCGAGCGTCTCCTCGAGCTCGCTCCGCGCGTCGCCGGTGAGCTCCGTGGCCCGGGCCTCGAGCGACTCGATGCGCTCGTCCGCCGCCTCGAGTCGGTCGCGCATGTCGGCCCGGACCTCCTCGAGCGTGCGCTCGGCGTAGGCGCCGGCCGTGCCCGCGGCCTCGCGGGTCTCGTCGGCCACGTCGGCGGCGGTGGGGCCCTCGCCGCCGGCGCCGTCGCCCTCCTCCTCGGAGCCGCCCCCGCAGCCGAGGGCGAGGCAGGCGAGCAGCCCGGCCGCGGCACCGGCGAGCGGGTGGGCCCGGAGGCGGCTCCCGGCGGAGCGGGTGGACCGGCCGGGACGAGCGGGATCGAACGGGGCTCGGGGGAAGATGGTCATGGGAATGGTCCTTCGGAGTGAGGAAGCAGATAGCCGGCCACGATCGCGCCGGCCGCCATCATCAGGAGCAGCCAGAAGACGACGCCGAAGAGCGTCGCGGCGAGGTCGGCCGAGCTCGTCTGACCCGCCGCGGCCCGCACGTCGCGGGGCCGGTGGTCGGCGAGGATCGAGACGAGCAGCACGAGCAGGAAGCCCGTGACGAGGGCGGGCAGGACGGGTGCGCCGAGCACCCGCGGACCCGCGGGGACGAGCCACAGTCCCGCCGCCCAGAGCAGCGGGAACAGCAGCAGGAAGAGGAACAGGGCGCTCGGCCCGGGCTCCGGACGGGCCGGGTGGCGCCAGCCGACCGCATGCACCAGCACGAGGCCGAACGCGAGGGCGACGAGCACCGCGAGGACGGGCGTGACCCACGTCATCGGATCGCGTCCGTCCCGTCCGGGCGAGCCGGCAACGATCCGCCGACGCCCCGCGACCCCCGTCCGCCGGCGGACCGGCGGCGCGGGGGACGGACCGTCGCGACCGGCCGTCGGGCACGGCGCGGCGCGACGAGGTGGAGCGAGGCGCAGGGCGTCGCGCTCAGTGGGGGCCTCCGTCGGGCGTCACCGCACGTCCGGTCTCGCGCCACTCCTCGAGGCCGCCCTCGAAGTCGAGGACGTTGGAGAATCCCGATCGCTCGAGTCGACGACCCGCCTCGGGGGAGAGCGGGCAGTCCTCGTCGGCGCAGTACACGACCACGGGGTCGTCGCGGCTGGAGACCAGCTCGTCGATGCGCGAGACGAAGTCGTCCGCGTCGGCGGGGACGTTCACCGCCCCCGGGATGTGGTGCCGCTCGTAGCTGCGTGGAGGGAGCGTGTCGACGAGGAGCCAGTCCTCGTCGCCGTCCAGGATGGAGCCGAGCCTCTCGGCGTCGATGGTCTGCATGGTCGCTCCTCGGGGATGACGGGAGCGGGCGCCGGCGGATCCGGGAGAGCATCCCAGGAGGATCCCGCGCGGCGGCCGCGGGGATCAGAAGCAGTCTTCCTCGATCTCCGAGCGGATCAGCGATCGGAGGCGGTCGATGTTCTGCTCCTCCTGGCGCTTGACGTCCTGCCAGAAGGACTCGAGCTGCTGGTGCCCCTCGGCGTTGGCGATGTACTGATCGCAGCGCCAGAGGCAGTCGAGCCGCTTGCTCAGCTCGTTCACGAGATCGCGATCGTGGTTGCGCATGCCGGCGGTCTCGCCGACGTGCTCGGTGGCGGGAGGGGCGGTGGCCATGGGTGAGCTCCGTGTCTCGGTGCGTCGATGCGCGGCCCGGCCGGGCGTCCGATCCCGGCCGGGGACGCCGCCGACCGGGACCCTCCCGGCGACGGCGCCTGCTCGTCGACGCACGAGAAGCATGGCGCCGAGCGACCCGCCGCCGCATCGGCGCCGCGCCCCAACCTCGGAAGGCGGCCGCCCGCGGGCGCGATGGGTGATTCCCCCATGCCACCGTCTCCGGCGGGGCGGCGTCGGCGCGGTCCGGCCGTGCCGGCGCATCGCTGCGCCGGTGCACGTGAGCCGCCGGTGAACCTGCCCTCATCTGCCGCGAGAGCGGAGTGGTTCCCGTTGTGGATCCACCGGCCCCCCCGTAGGCTCGCGATCGATGCGCGACGAGTCCCCAGAGGTCCCACGGGCCGTGGATGGCGACGACGCCCGGTCCGACGCCCGCCGGGCGGGGTTGATCCGGCTGCTGTGCGACGTCGCCGGCCTGTGCGGGCGCGGGGGCAGCCTGCGGTCGATCGTCGACGAGTCGGTTCGCCGCGTCTGCGAGTTCAACGGCTTCGACACCGGCCGGGTCTACCTGCTCGCCGCCGACGACCGCAGCCGCCTCGAGCTCGTCTCGGAGCATCGCTCGGACGCGGCCCGGCGCCGGCGGCCCGGTGGCCGGCCCGCTGATGAACGTGAACGGGCGGGCCGGGGCGGCGACGAGACGCCGGGCCACCCGTTCGCGGAGGAGGACTCGGCGGAGAGCGCCGAGCCGGTGGCCTCGGCTCGATCCGAGCCGCACGAGCACCGGGAGCACGCAGTGGTGATGCCGATCCGCGTCGACGGCGCCGTGGTCGGGGCGCTGCAGCTCTTCGGTCCGAACCGGCCGGATCTGCCGGAGTCCGAGCGGGCGGCGATCGAGTCGGTCGGCATCCAGATCGGCCGCGTCGCCGAGCGACGGCGACTGGAGTGGACGGTCCGGCTCGCGGCCGCGTCGGAGCGCACCCGGCTCGTCCAGCAGCTGCACGACACGACCTGCCAGGAGCTCGCCGCCATCTGCCTCTCGGCCGGGCGGCTCGAGCGCCGGATGAACACGGGCCGCGACGCCGATCTCGCGAGCGTGGAGGCGATCGCGGCGGGCAGTCGCCATGCCCTCGAGGGACTGCGGGCGGCGATCGGCGGCCTCGTGCCCCCGGGCCTGCAGCAGGGCAGCATCGCGATGGCCCTCGAGCACCTCGCGTCGCGCGTCCGAACCATGCACGGCATCTCCTGCACGTCCTCCTGCGACGTGGAGGTGCCCCAAGATCACTGCGCCGCAGAGCTGTTCTGCATCGCCTCCGAGGCCGCGTCGAACGCGGCCCGGCACGCCCGCGCCCGGCGCATCCACGTCGACCTGCGGGCCACCGCCCCCGACGTCGCCGTCCTCGAGGTGCAGGACGACGGCGTGGGCATGAGACCGGGCGATGCGCCCGGCCTCGGTCTCGGCCTGTCGCTGATGCGGCACCGAGCCTCCGCCCTCGGCGGACGCTTCTCCATCTCCTCCAGTCCCGGACGCGGCACCACCGTCCGATGCGAGGTTCCCAATCATGCAGACCATTCCCAAGGCCACCAAGGCGACGCCGACCATGACCACCGACGCGCCGAGCACGACGGCTGCACCCGATGAGGCCGCCGCCGCCGGCGGGGCCGCGATCGCGTCCCCCCCGGTCCGGGCGAAGG
The DNA here is from genome assembly GCA_964385045.1 of uncultured Isosphaeraceae bacterium. Classification (GTDB taxonomy): domain Bacteria; phylum Planctomycetota; class Phycisphaerae; order Phycisphaerales; family SM1A02; genus CAYLNM01. The sequence continues at coordinate 1,339 of CAYLNM010000085.1, read as the reverse complement.
CCAAGGCGACTCGGGCGAGGGCGACCATGAAGCGCTGGCGACTCGGCGTGGTGGACGACCACCCGCTCGTCCGCCGCGGCATTCGCGACGCCCTCGCCGACGAGTCGGGCTTCGACGTCGTCGGCGAGGCGACCGACGCGAGCGAGGCGATGGACCTCGTCCGGCAGCACGCTCCCGACCTGGTGACCATCGACATCTCCCTCGGCCGCGGCAGCGGGCTCGAGCTGATCAAGCAGATGCGGTCGCAGTGGCCGAACCTCGGCATCATCGTCGTCTCGGTGCACGACGAGGAGCTCTACGCCGAGCGTGCGCTGCGGGCGGGGGCGAACGGCTACCTCCGCAAGAGCGAGCCGCTCGGCAAGCTGGTGGACGCGGTGCGCACCGTGCTCTCGGGCGGCACCGCCCTGACCTCGGGCATGACGCAGCGGCTGGTCGACCAGGCGGTCCGCGGCGGCAGCACCGAGGCCTCCGGCGTGCGCAGCCTCTCCGACCGCGAGCTCGAGGTCTTCGAGATGATCGGCAGCGGCCTCGGCACGCGGAAGATCGCCAACCGCCTGTGCATCAGCATCAAGACGGTCGAGACCCACCGCGAGAACATCAAGCGGAAGCTGGGCATCGACAACGCCCCCGAGCTCGCGCGCTTCGCCGTGGCGTGGGTCGAGAACCCCGCCTGATCCGATGGACCTGCTGCTCACGGCGGCGGCCGCGGCCTCGCACCTCGAGGACGCCGCCCGCCTCGTCCTCGCGGGGATCTGTGCCGGGTGCATCGGCTGGGACCGCGAGGCCCGCGGCCGGCCCGCCGGCCTGCGGACGCACATGCTGGTGGCCCTCGGGGCCGCCACGTTCGTGCTTCTCGGCGAGCGGCTCGCGGCCGAGGCGGTCGCGCAGGGGGCGGATGCCATCCGCTTCGACCCGGGCCGGATCGTGGCGGCGATCGTGGGGGGCATCGGCTTCCTCGGGGCGGGAGCGATCATCCACTCCGGCGGCAATGTCCGGGGCCTGACCACCGCGGCCGGCATGTGGCTGACCGCGGCGATCGGGGTGGCCTTCGGCATGGGGGCGTACGTCCTCGGTCTGTCCGTGACGGCACTGGGCTTCGTGGTGGTGTCGTGGCTGCGCACGATGGAGCACAAGCCGCCGCCGGCCGACGGCGGGCCGTCCGGCCCGGACTGATCCGTCCCGGAGCGGGCGGCCCGCGGCCGTCGCGTCGTCGCGTCGTCGCGTCGTGCCGGTCGGTGCGTGCGCGGCCGGGCGTGTCGGCATGCCCGTCTGCGGTGTCGCCGTGCCGCCGCGGTGTCGCCGTGCCCCCGCGGTGTCGCCGTGCCCCGCGGTGTCGCCG
>CAYLNM010000084.1:0-19235 GCA_964385045.1 uncultured Isosphaeraceae bacterium | reverse complement strand
CGCGCCCCCCCGCGCCCGTCGGATCACTGCAGCGGCACGCGCTTCGGCTCGCCCGGCCGCCGCGGGTAGATCCGCGGCGTGCGGCCGGTCTTCTCGATCACGACGATCGTGCCCGTCGGCGTGCGCACCGTGTCGACGGTCCGCGCCATCAGGATGCCGAGCGCCCCCGCCGACTCCTCGATCTCCCGGGGGGCCTGCTCGCCCTTGATCGCGAGGACGAGGCCGCCGCGGCGCACGAACGGAACCGTGAGCTCGAGCAGGACCGGCAGTCGGCCGACCGCCCGGCCGGTGACGACGTCGTACGCCTCGCGGTGACCGTGCCGATCGTGGGCGAGGGTCTCGGCCCGCTCGCACGCCACGGCCACGTGGTCGAGGCCGAGCGCGGCCGCGGTCTCCTCGAGGAAGCGGGCCTTCTTGCCCGTGGACTCGAGCAGCGTCACCGCGAGGTGCGGGGCCGCGATCGCGAGCGGGATCCCGGGCAGGCCGCCACCGGACCCGACGTCGAGCAGGCGCTCGGCCCCGGACTGCAGCACCCACGGCAGGAGCGTGAGGCTGTCGAGGACGTGCCGCGTCCACGCCTCCTCGGGGTCGGTGATCCGCGTGAGGTTGAAGCGGCGGTTGGCGTCGATCAGCCGGGCGAGGTACGCCCCGAGCCGCTCGAGCTCGTCCGGCTCGAACGCCAGGCCGAGGGCGTCCGCCGCCTCGAGGAAGGACGCGGGCGGGACCAGCGGCGCGGGGGCGCCCGCGGACGACTCGTCGGTGCCGCCGGCCGCGGCGTCGGGACCGTCGTCGCCGTCGGGACGCGGGGCGGGATCGGGATCGGCGGCGGTCACGGGAGGATCAGCATCGCATCGCCGTAGCTGTAGAAGCGGTAGCCCTCGGCCACGGCGCGGCGGTAGAGGGCGAGCGTGCGGTCGAGCCCGAGCATCGCGGCCACGAGGGCGATGAGCGTCGACCGCGGCAGGTGGAAGTTGGTCAGCATGCCGTCGAGGTGCCGGAACCGCCAGCCGGGGCCGATCATGAGGTCGGTCTCCCGGGTCCACGGGCCGTCCGCCGGGTCGGGCGGATCCTCGGGCAGCGACTCGACCGCCCGCACGCACGTGGTGCCGACGGCGATCACCCGCGGGCGCCCGGTGCGGCGGCGCTCGCCGAGGGCCGCGAGCACCGGCGGCGGGATCGCGCACCACTCCGCGTGCATGCGGTGCTCCTCGAGCGTCTCGGCGGTGACGGGACGGAACGTTCCCTCGCCCACGTGCAGCGTGAGCCGGCGGCGACGGACGTCCATCGCCTCGAGCCGCTCGAGCAGGGCCGGCGTGAAGTGCAGCCCGGCGGTGGGCGCGGCGACCGATCCCGCCCGCGCGGCGTCGGCGTAGACCGTCTGGTAGTCGTCGCGGTCGCGCTCGTCCGGCACGTCGAGCCCCGCGTCGCGACGGGCGGCGAGGATGTACGGCGGCAGCGGCGTGCGCCCGACGCGGTCGAGGACGCCGGCGGCGCCCGCGTCCTCGTCGCCGGGAGCGGCGCCGGCCTCCGCCGCGCTGCCGCGGCCCCGCACCGCCACGATCCACGCCTCGGCGTCCCGCTCGAGCAGCTCGATCGACGCTCCGCCGCGGCCCGCGTCGACCGGCTCGAGCTCGACCACCGTGCCCGCCCGCAGACGGCCGCCCCGGAGCAGGACCCGCCAGCGCGCGGGGGCCGGGGCCGCGAGCCACAGCCCCTCGACGCGGCCGCCGCCGCCGGCCTTGCGGCCGATCAGCCGCGCCGGGTGCACCGTGGTGTCGTTGACGAGCAGCACGTCGCCCGGCTCGAGGACCTCCGGCAGGTCGCGCACGCGGCGGTCCTCGACCGCCTCCGCCCCGCGCCGGATCACCATCAGCCGGGCCGCGTCGCGCGGCCGCGCGGGCTCGGTGGCGACACGGTCGGGCGGCAGGTCGTAGTCGAGCTCGTCGGTGCGCATGGACGGGCGGAGGGTAGGCGGCGGCGCGACCGGGCGACGCGGGCCCCGGCGACCGTCCGGACCTCAGCCCCCCGCCGGGACCGCCGGGCTCGCGGCCGCGGGACGCACCGCGCCGGCCGCCCCGACCTCGACCGTGGGCACCCGCTCCACCGGCGCGTCGGCGTCGTACCGGTCGATCGTCGCCCCGACGCTCGCGAGCTGCTCCTCCATCCGCACGTAGCCGCGGTCGAGGTGGTAGACGCGGCTGACGGTGGTCTCGCCGTCGGCGGCGAGTCCCGCCATCACGAGGCTGGCCGAGGCCCGCAGGTCGCTCGCCATCACCGGCGCGCCGATCAGGCGGCGCACGCCCTGGATCACGACCGTCGGCCCCTCGCGGTGCAGCATCGCGCCCATGCGGCCGAGCTCGGCCACGTGCAGGAACCGCTCGGGGAAGATCTTCTCGGTGACGATCGAGTTGCCGTCGGCGTGGGCGAGCAGCACCATCGCCTGGGCCTGCAGGTCGGTCGGGAAGCCGGGGTACGGCTGGGTGGTGAGGACCGCGGGCTCGAGCCGGCGGCGGCTGGCGACCTCGACCGTGCACGCGGTGCCGTCGGGGTCGCCCGCGATCGGGCGCACCTCGACGCCCACGCGGCCGAGCAGGTCGACCACCGCGAGCAGGCTGTCGAGCGGGAAGCGGCGGAGGACGAGGGTGCCGTTGGTGACGCCCGCGGCCATCGCCCACGTGCCCGCGACGATGCGGTCGGGCATGACGCGGTGGGTCGCCCCGCCGAGCCGCGGCACGCCCTGGATCGTGATCCGCGGCGAGCCCTCGCCGCTGATGCGGGCCCCCATCGATCGCAGGAGCCGGGCGAGGTCCTGGATCTCGGGCTCGCACGCGGCGCTCTCGATGACGGTGGTGCCCTCGGCGAGGGTGGCCGCGGACATCACGTTCGCGGTGCCGAGGACGGTCGAGCCGAACGGGCCGCCGAGGAAGACGCGGGCCCCGCGGAGCCGGCGGGCGGTGGCCACGATGTCGCCCCCGTCGAGCTCGATCCGCGCTCCGAGGGCCTCGAGGCCGCGCAGGTGGAGATCGACCGGACGGGCTCCGAACGAGCAGCCGCCGGGCATCGAGACGCGGGCCTCGCCGCGGCGGGCGAGCAGCGGGCCGAGGACGCAGATGCTCGCCCGCATCGTCCGCACGAGGTCGTACCGGGCGTGCACCGGGCGGTCGTCGACGACCTCGATCGCGGTCTCCGTGCCGTCGCGGTCCACCCGGCAGCCCAGCTCGCCGAGCAGGCGGCCCATGCTCTCGATGTCGCTGAGCTCGGGCACGTCCCGCAGGACCAGCGGCTCGTCGGTCAGCAGGCCCGCCGCCATCATGGGCAGGGCCGCGTTCTTCGACCCGTCGATCTCGAGCTCGCCCTTGAGGCGAGCGCCGCCGGTGATCCGGAAGGCATCCATGCGCGTGGCTCCGGGGACGGGGCCGGGCGCGAGGCCCGGCCACGGGGGGCGGCGGATCGCCGCGGCGGGTCCGTCCGCCGCGCCGGACCGGGTCCTCGCCGGCCGGCGCCGAGGGGGCGCGGGCCGTTCTCGGACCCGATCGAGCCGCTCGCCGGAGTGTACCGGGCCCGCGGAGGCTCGCCGTCCCCGCCCCCGGCGGCGCGCCACCACGTCCACGCCGGCCGCGTCCCGGGCCGGCCGACCGGCGGCCGTGCGCCGCCGCTCGTCCGGCATCGCCGTCCGCGCCCCCGACCGTCGCCCCGACGGAGGCCCCGGCAGCGTGGCGTCCACGCCCCGAGCCCGCACGACCGTCACCGCTTCACGCGCTCCCGCCGGTTGTCCACCGTCCGTCCCCGGCGGGCGGGGGGGGTTTCGTAGGGTCGGTCCCGGAGGCACCTCGTCACGAGAGGATCCGTCATGGCACACGTACCTGAACGAACGATGATCTCCCGGCTCATGGCCGCCGGCGCACTCGTCGGCCTCGCCGCCCCGGCCGCCGTCGCCGTCTCCTCCGAGGAGGAGGGCCCGCCGGCCACCATCGAGCTGACCGGCGTCGTCCGCGACTTCCACGAGCGATCGCACGAGCTCGGTCACCCCGACTTCGAGCGGCGGCCCAGCGCGGGCTTCGGCCACTACGTCGGCAACGTGGACCCGATCCTCGGCGAGGACGGCAACCCCGTCTTCACCGGCGCGGGCTTCAAGCTCACGAGCCAGTACCAGGACGCCGCCGGGCGACCGATCTGCTGGACGCTCTACGACCCGAGCCGCGGCGACCGCGCCGGCAGCCACGGCGTCTCGAACCCCGGCGGCATCCAGTCGGCCGACTCGTTCGCCCAGTGGTTCGAGGACGTCCCCGGCGTCAACCTGTCGATGCCGCTCACCCTGACCCTGCACCGACAGGACGACGGCTCGTACGTCTTCGACGATCGCCACGATCCGCTCTACTCGGAGCTCGGCGGCTTCTTCCCGATCAACGAGCAGCTGTTCGGCAACTCCGGCGGCACGCCGGACCGCAACTTCCACTTCACCTTCGAGCTGCACACGACGTTCGACTACGACGCCTCGGCCGACCAGGTCTTCACCTTCCGCGGCGACGACGACGTGTGGGTGTTCATCGACGGGCGGCTCGTCATCGACCTCGCCGGCGTGCACGGCGCGATGGAGCAGACCGTCGAGCTGAACCGCCTCGGACTGACGGACGGCGGCCGCTACCCGCTGTCGTTCTTCTTCGCCGAGCGGCACCGCACCCAGTCGAACTTCCGCATGACCACCAACATCGAGCTCGAGCCGCTCCCGGCGCTCAGCGTCTTCGCGGCCTACGACTGATCGTGCCACGTGGCGGCCTCCCGCGGCCCTCAGGGGTCTGGGCTCCGCCGCGGAGTCCTCGGGGACATGGCCGCGTGGCCGCCAACCGCAGACCTCCTCGTGCCTGTGACGGGCCGGTCCGGCGTTCGCGCCGGGCCGGCCCACGGCACGTGGTCGGCGGAGGGACGCGGGCCGCGGGGCGCGCCACCAGCCGCGGGCCTCGGCAACGGCGTCGACGAGGGAAACCCCGGGCCGGCCCTGCTACGATCGCGACATGAGTCACGCCACCATCGGCGAGCCGGTGCTGCCGGCCGCGAAGATGCATCTGGTCAAGCCCACCGTGCCCGTCGTCGCCCGCGTGGCGTCGAGCGAGCTCTGCATGAAGGGCAAGTCGGCCTCGTTCGTGCGGCACGTGTCGATCGACGTCTCGGGCACGCCCCTCGAGGGCTCCTTCCTGCCCGGCCAGTCCTTCGGCGTGATCCCGGCGGGCGAGGGCCCCGACGGCAAGCCGCACAAGGTCCGGCTGTACTCGCTGAGCTGTCCCTCGTGGGGCGAGGACGGCGCCGGCCGGATCATCTCGACCACGCCCAAGCGGGTGATCGACGAGCGGAAGCCGATGCGGGCCGACGACGATCCGTCGAACCACCGGCTCTTCCTGGGCCTGGGCTCCAACTACGTGTGCGATCTCTCCGAGGGCGACGAGGTCCTGGTCTCGGGTCCGAACGGCCGCTCGTTCCTGCTGCCCGAGGACACCGAGGCCCACGACTACGTCTTCGTCGCCACCGGCACCGGGATCGCGCCGTTCCGCGGCATGGCGATGGAGCTCTTCGAGCGGACCGCCGGGCCGACGTCCTCGCAGGTCCACCTCGTGATGGGCTCGCCGTACACGACCGACCTGCTCTACGACGAGCAGATGCGCGGCTTCGCCGAGCGGTTCGACAACTTCCACTACCACACCGCGATCAGCCGCGAGGCCCGGCCCGACGGGCGCCGCGGGCTGTACGTGGACGGGTACGTGGACGAGCGCATGGACGATCTCTTCGGCTCGCTGCTCGCGAGCGATCGGACCCTCGTCTACGTCTGCGGCCTCGCGGGCATGCAGGTCGGGCTCTTCCGCGTGCTCGCGGCCCACGGACTCGCGGACCACTACCTGACGTTCCGCAACGATGCCCTGCGGGAGCAGGACCCGCGGGCCTGGACGCACGAGGACGTGCGCCGCGGCATCCGGCCCACGAAGCGGTGCATGCTCGAGGTCTACTGAGCGGCGCCCGCTCCGTCGACCCTGACCCGACTCCGACTCCGACCCCGACCCCGATCCCGGTGCGGACGCGGCCGCTGCCGTGCCCGGGCGAGAGCCGGATCGCCGAGCCCTCGGCCCGGCCGCGCCGCCCCCTCCGGTCGACGGAGTCCGCGGGCTCCCGGCCGGGCCCCGAACGGGACGGTCCCCCGCTCAGTCGCGGCGCGGTACCATCGCTCGAACGGCCGCGTGGCCGCGAACGTATTCAGTGCATCGGCGTCACGAGGGGGCCGACCCGGCCCGCCGCCTCCCGACTGCGGGCGGCCCTGACGTCGATCATGTCTTCCCGGCCCCCGCGCGGGGCCGGGCACAGTCGAGGTGGACCCATGAAGAAGACCAGACTTGGAATCGTCGGAGCGGGGCTGCTGGCCCTGCCCTTCCTGCTCGCCGGCTGCGGCGAGGGTGAGGCCGAAGGCGTCAGCGAGGAGGAGCGCAACGCCGAGCGCTTCACGCCCGAGACCACCAAGCAGGCGCCGGGCGGCGCGATCGGCGAGCCCGAGGCCATCGAGGCCCCGGAGGGCCAGGAGCCGCCGCCCCCGCCGGAGGGCTGATCCGGCCCCCCGCGGCGCGACCCGCCGCGGGCGCAGACGCACGCCGACGAGGGCCGGCACCCCCGCGGTGTCGGCCGTCGTCGCGCGCCGGGATCGCCGCGTGGGCGAGGGGGCGCGGGGGCGATGGTGTGGGCGGGGGGGCGCGGGGGCGATGGTCACGGGGCGGGCGGCCGCCTCCGGGCGCCGCCGTCGCGGGCGCCGGCCCGGAGCTCAGCCCGCCTCGAGCACCGCCCGCAGGCCGTCGAGCCCCCGCCGCAGCATCTCGTCCGGCACCGCGTAGCTGATGCGGAAGTGGGTCGAGCGGCGGCTGAAGACCGAGCCGGGGATCACGATCACGTTCCGCTCGATCGCCCGCCCGAAGAAGCCTTCGGCGTCGATCCCGAGCCGCTCGGGGATCTCGACGTAGGCGTAGAACGCCCCGCCCGGCCGCGGGATCGCGGCCAGGTCGCCCAGGGCGTCGACCACCATGTCGCGCTTGCGGGCATACGCCTCGATCGTCGGCTCCATGTCCACGTCGAAGGCGACCGACGCCCCCGCCTGCAGCGGCGACGGGGCGCACACGAAGGTGTACTGCTGCAGCTTCCGCATCTCGCCCACGAGCCACGACGGCCCCGCCACCCAGCCCAGCCGCCAGCCGGTGCAGCCGTAGGTCTTGCCGAAGCCGCGCACGAGCAGCACGTTCCGGTCGTGCCGCGCGGGGCTCGGGCAGCGGCCGTCCTCGCGGGCGTCGGGATACGTGAATGCGTCGTAGATCTCGTCCGAGAGCAGCACCACGCCGCGATCGGCGCAGAGCCGCGCGATGCGAGCGACCTCGGCGTCGTCGAGCACCACGCCCGACGGATTGCCGGGGCTGTTGAGCAGGACGATCTTCGTGCGGTCGGTGAGGCAGGCCTCGATCCGCTCGGCCGTCATCCGCATGTCGGGGTGCACGTCGCAGAAGACCGGCGTCGCCCCGCACAGGCCCGCGAGCGTCGGGTAGCTGACGAAGTACGGGTCCGGCACCACCATCTCGTCGCCGGGATCGAGCAGGGCCATGCACGCGAGCATCAGCCCGCCGCTGGTGCCGCTGGTGACGATCATGTCGCAGTCGTCCTCGCCCACGACCCAGCCCACGTCCTCGGCGAGGTGGCGGGCGATGGCCTCCCGCAGCTCGGGGCCGCCCTGCGTGAGCGTGTAGCCGTTGCGGTCGGCCCGGATCGCCTCGATCGCCCGGTCCTTGATCGCCTCGGGCACCGCGAAGTCGGGCTGGCCGATCGACAGGTTGGCCGGGTCCTTCAGCGTGGCGCCGATCTCGAAGGCGCGGCGGATGCCGGAGACGTCGATCGCGCTGGCGCGGTCGGCGACGAGGGCGGCGGGGTCGAGCGTGGGACGGGTGGTCACGGGGCGGTTCCGGGGACGGACGGACGGGAATGGCGGGACGAGGGGCCGCGGAGGCTCGGGGACGGTCCGCCGCCGGCGGGACCGGCGGTGGGAACGATCGAGGAACGGGCGGGCGGACGTGCGGCAGGGCCTTCGCGCAACGCACCGCCGCCCCATGGTCGTCGAGACGGCCACGGGGCGGCGGGGTCGCGGATGCGGGGGCCCGGGCGCGTGGCCCGCGGCCCGGTCACTCGTCGGTCTTCTTGACCTTCTTCTTGGCCACCGCCTTGCGGTTGCCCACCTTCACGAGGCCGAGCGGCGACTCCTTCTTCGGGTTGAACACGCCCTTGTCCTCGAGCCGGGCGATCCGCTCGGCGCGGGTCAGCACGTTGCGGTGACGGTTGAGCGCGGCGGGCTTGGTCTTCAGGCTGCGGTGGAGGCTCATGGTCGGCGGTCCGTGGGCGAGCCGGGGAGCCGGCCGCGGGTGAGTCGTCGGGTGGGCGACCGGCGGCGGGGCCGCGGTCAGTCGTAGCGGTGCAGGTAGGCGTCCCCGAGATCCTCGCCGCCGCTGCCGGGCTCGCGGGACCACTCGCGGCCGATCGCCTCGATGGCGGCCGCCATCGGGGCGTGCCACGGGTGATCGGGGGAGCGGGTCTGCAGGCCGGGCACCACGTAGACGCGATACCGGGATCGCGAAGTATTGACGGCCACGGCGTACGTTTCAAGCCCGCGGGCCCGGGCGAAGTCGATGAACCGCCGCGCGCCGGCGAGATCCGTGGTCATCAGGGTCCAGTACCAGGGCCCCGGGGTGGTCGCGATCGGGTCGAGGACGTAGGCGTCCTGCCACTGGAACCGGGGCCGCTGCCAGTCGGCCCGAGGGATGGCCCGCGGCCCGGAGTCCCCCTCCCCGGCGTCGCCGGCCGCGTCCCCGGACGTCCCGCCGCCGCCGGGGGCCGGGCGGCCGTCGTCGCGGGGACCACCGCGATCCTCCGGCGTGCCGCCGGTTCCCGGACCCCGCGGGTCGCCGTCGCCGTCGCCGCGGGGGACGCGGCCGGCGTCGCCTTCCGCGGGGCCGCCCGGACGGCCGCCGCCGAGGTCGGATCCCCGGCCGGTGCCGGCCCCCGCCGCGAACCGCTGGTCGTCGCCGACGTCGATCCGCTGGTCGAGCAGGGCCTGCTCGAGCTCGACGCGGGCGGCGTCGCGGGCCCGGCTGTAGCCGGCGGCGTAGGCGAGCACGAGGGCGAGGATCACCCCGGCGGCGACGAGCAGCGCGGTGCCGACCGGCAGCCGGACCACCCCGCCGAAGCGCACGTCGTCCCCCGGCGGCCCGGACGCGGCCGAGCCCGGGGGCCGGCGGAGGCCGGGTCGCATGACCTCGTACAGCGGCATGCGGGTGGGTCGACGGCTCATGTCCCGGATCGTCCTCCGCGACGCGTCGGGGCGCCCGGGAGCGGAGGCCCCGCGGGATCGCGCGATCGCCGGGTCCGTCCGGCGACGTCGGGCGCTCGGAGAGTGTACGCGGGGGGCCCGCCGGATCCGCCGGCGGGCCCGAGGCGAGCCGCCCGCGCGACGTCCGCGGTCTCCCGTCCCTGCGCCGGCCCCGCACGAGGCTGCGGAGAGGGCCGCGGCCGGGGCCGGGGCCGGGCCACGACCCCCGCCTCAGCGGGATGCGACCACCGAGGCGAAGGCGAGCCCGGAGGCGTGCGAGATCGAGCAGTGGACGCGGCGGGCCCCCATCGCGTCCGCCCGCTCCGCCGCCGCCCCGTGCAGCCGCAGCCGCGGGGCCCCCCGCTCGTCGGGCAGCACCTCGAGGTCGGTCCAGGCGACGCCCTCGGCGATGCCGGTGCCGAGGGCCTTGGCGGCCGCTTCCTTGGCCGCGAAGCGTCCGGCGTAGCGCTCGGCCCGCCGGGCACCGCCGGCGTCGGCCCACGTCCGCTCGGCGCTCGTGAAGCAGCGCTCGGCGAACCGCTCCCCGTGCCGCTCGAGCATCTCGGCCACGCGGTCGATCGCGACGAGGTCGACGCCGTGACCGACCACGCCGGCCGTGGCCGGGACGCCCCGGGTGACGGAGGCCGCCGCCTCCGCCGCCCCCGCCGGCGGTCGGCCCTTCACGGGGCCAGCTCCGCCCAGCGCTCGGCCCCGGCGCGGAGGGCGGCCCACGGCTCGCCGCACTGCCGCACGTCCAGGACGAGCGGCACGTCGAGGCCGCCGCCCGCGATCGCGGCCGCGAGGCCCGGCAGCTCGAGCCGGCCCTCGGCGTGGCCGAGCGGCACGCGGCGGCCGTCGTCGGTGAGGTCGGCGAGCCGCACCGCCCCGAGGCGGTCCCCGGCGGCGAGGAGGGCCGAGACGGGATCGACGCCCGCGGCGAGGCACGCGGCGGCGTCGACGCCCGGCCGCACCGGGCCGGCGCCGGCCGGCGGCACCGCGTGGTCGATCAGCGGCACGCCGTGGCGATCGGCGGCCGCGGCGAGGGCCGCCACCACCACCGCGGGATCGGAGGCGTCCGCGGGGTCTCCGGAGACGAGCGCCGGGGCCGCGGCGAGCCCGGCGGCCGCCCCCGAGCCGGCCTCCATCGCGGCCGCGGCGGCGAGGACGTCCGGGTCCCCGGTCGCGGCGACGACGAGCCCTCCGCCGCCCGGGCGCGGCGCCGGGGACCGCGGCGGCGACGCGGCGCCGGGTGCGGCTGCCGCCGCCGCCCCCGCCGCCCCCGCCCCCGCCGCCCGCGGCAGCCGCATCGACACCGGGACGCGGCCGAGGTCGGCCGCGAGCCGGATCACCGCAAGCACGTGCTCGACCGCGCGGTCGCTGGTGGCCGGGCCGGTCAGGTCGCGGGGCGGCAGCAGGCAGTCGAGCCCCGAGAGGGCGAGCTCGCGGCGCCGCAGGGTCGCGAGCAGGTCGCGGCGGCCCGAGGACGAGAGCCCGGCGGGCCGGAGCGCGGGATCCCGCGCGTCGAGCTGCACCGCCCGCACGCCGAGCCGCCGGAGCCGCTCGAGCGCGTCGCGGAGCGGGCCGCCGAGTCCGCCCGTCGCCGGTGCGAGACGGGCGGGCGGCGGCGGATCGAGCATCGTCTCCTCGTGCATGCGCAGCTCCTCCGACGATCGGGGCGATCGGCGGTCGTACGATACGAGCGATGACTCCCGCGGACGTCAGCGTCGAGCTCCTCGACCGGCCGGTCGACCCCGGCGACCTCGCGCCGGTGCCCGACGGCGCCGGCGGCGAGACCGTCTTCCTCGGCCGCACGCGGCCCGAGACGCACCCCGAGCACGGTCCGCTGCTCGCCCTCGACTACGACTGCCATCGCCCCCTCGCCCGCCGCGTCCTCGAGACGATCGCGTGCGAGGCGGCCGAGCGGCACGGCTGCCGCCGGCTCCGCATCCTCCACGCGGTGGGCCCGGTGCCGATCGGGGCCGCGAGCGTGCTCGTGCAGGCGGCGGCCCCGCACCGCGCCGAGGCGTTCGCCGCCTGCCGCGAGGGCATCGACCGGCTCAAGCGCGAGGCCCCGATCTGGAAGCGGGAGCGCTGGGCGGACGGGACGAGCTGGGCCGAGGGGGTGCCGGTGACGCCGGCCGGCGCCGCGGCGGCGGCCGGCGGCGGAGCGGGCGCCGCGGATCCCGCGGGCGGCGGGGACGAGGCGGGCGGCCGGGCCCGCGCCGGCGGCGGGGACGAAGCGGGCGGCCGGGCCCGCGCGGGCGGCGACGGCGAGGAGCACGGGGAGCACCAGGAGCACGGGACGCGCGCGGAGCACGGGGAGGCCCCGCGATGAGCCTGCTCGTCCGGCTCGCCGCCGCCGCGTGGTGGCTTGCGCTCGGGCTCTGGCTCGCGGCCATCGTCACCGCCGGCGTCGCGGCCGCCTTCACCTTCGGCAACCTGAAGGAGACGGGCCTCGTGCTGCCCGACCATCCGGTGTCGGAGTCGCTGCACTGGCGCTACGCCGCCGGTCGCGTGATGATCGACGTGTTCTGGGTGGTCGACGTGATGCAGTTCGCGGCCGCCGCCCTCGCGATCGTCGCCGCCGCCGCGCTGCTGCTCGCGGTGCCGGGGCTGCTCCGACGGTGGAGCGTGCGACTGCAGCTCGCGGCGCTGCTCGTGGCCTGCGGGTCCTTCGGCACCTACGCGTTCACGATCGCCCCCGGCATGAACGCGACGCTGCGGGCGCAGTGGGCCGCGGCCCGATCGGGCGACGAGGCCGAGGCCGAACGGCTGCGGGCGGAGTTCAACGACGAGCACGTCCTGTCGACGCGGCTGATGTCGGTCAGCCTCGCCGGCGTCCTCGGGGCCGGACTCGCCTCGGCGTGCGCCTTCGCCCCCGGCGCCGGAGCGGCGGGCGACCGCGGCCGCGGGCCGGGCACGCGGCGCGAGCCCCCCGCCCTCCTCGGAGGCCGCCCGTGAGCCCGCCCCCGGACGACCTCGCGGCGATCGACCCGCACGGCACGACGAAGACGGGCTTCGACCTGCCCGAGGTGACGCGGGCCGATCGCGACCGGGCGCGACGCATCCACGACGCCCTCGCCGAGCGGCATCCCGACGCGCGGTGCGAGCTGGAATTCCGCACGCCGCTGGAGCTGCTCGTGGCGACGATCCTCTCCGCCCAGGCCACCGACGTCGGGGTGAACAAGGCGACGCCGGGGCTCTTCGCCGCGTTCCCCACCGCCGCCGACTACGCCGCGGCCGGGCCGGAGGGCATCGAGCCGCACATCCGCACCATCGGGCTGTTCCGCAACAAGGCCAAGGCGATCCACGCCGCGTGCACGCGCATCGTGGAGGCGTACGGAGGCGAGGTCCCGGACACGATGGAGGACCTGCTGACGCTCCGCGGCGTCGCCCGCAAGACCGCCGGCGTGGTGCTCGGCAACGCCTTCGACGTGAACATGGGCGTGGTGGTCGACACCCATGTCACGCGGCTCGCCCATCGCTTCGGCCTGTCCGAGGGCACCACCGCCCACGCGATCGAGCGCGACCTGATGGCCCGGTTCGCCCGCCCGCGGTGGACGATGCTCAGCCACCTGCTGATCTTCCACGGGCGGCGGGTGTGCAAGGCCCGCGGCAACACGTGCCGCGAGGATCCGGTGTGCCGCCGCTTCTGCGCCGAGGCACGCGGCTGACGCGAGGGTCGGGCCGCCCGGCCGCGGCCGCGGGCGGGGTGGCGGGGCGGGCCGGGAAGCGCGTCTCCGGGAACCCGGCGCCGCGCCGGGCGGGCGACGCGGCCTCAGTCGACCTCGGGTCGCGGCACCCGGCGCACCTCGCCGGCGTCGGTGAGCACGATCGTGTCCCGGCCCCCGCGGGCGAGGGCGATCCACGTGGGTCGGCCGTCGACCGGGATTCGCCCGAGCACCCGCGGCCCGTCCGGATCCACGAGCAGCAGCCCGCCCTCGACCCCGGCCCACGCGAGGCCGTCGATCGCGGCGAGCCCGCTCACGCGGCCGACGTGCGGCAGCGCCGGGGCGGCGGCGTTCGCGCCGGGGGGCGCCTCGCCGGCGGCGGGCGGCGCGGTCGCCGTCCCCGTCGCCGCCCGCGCCGCTGCGCCCGCGAGCAGCCCCGGCCCGCCGTCCGGCGGCACCGCGAGCGTCCCGCGCCGCGTCGTCACCACCGGCCGCACGCGGATGGCGTCCACCGCGGGGCCGTCCACGTCCGGCCGTGCTCGCACGCGCCCGGCCGGGCCCACCTCGTGCACGCCCGCGGACGTCCAGACCCGCAGCGTGCGGCCGTCGAAGGTCGCCGCCCGCGGCCGCGGCAGTCGCGGCGCGGCGGCGTCCGCGAGCAGCGCCGCGACGGGGTCGGCCCGCGGCGGCTCGCCGGGCAGCGGGCGCCGGCGGCCGTCGCGGCCGAGGATCGCGGCCTCGTCGGGCCCCGCGGCCCAAAGCCGCTCGCCCGGCGCGAGGGCCACGGTCGCGCTCACGATGAGGCGGCCGTCCCGCACCGCGAGGCGCCGCACCTGCCCCGGCGTCTCGACGACGGGCCGGCCGTCGTGGAAGGCCAGCCCCGTCACCGGTCCGTCGAGCCGCAGCCGCAGGCGTGTTCGGTCGAGCTCCCGCAGGCGGCCATCCATCGCCCCCACCTCCGCTCCGCGGCCGTCCACGTCCGTGCGGGCGAACAGCAGCCGGCCGGGCCAGTCGGCCCCCGCCGGCGCCGCCCGCAGGCGGCTCGCCGAGCCGACGAAGTCGCCGCCGCGGGCGGTGACCACGCGCCGACCGGCGGCGATGAGCGGTCCCGCGTCGCCCGGCACCACGTGCGGATCGACGACGCCGTCCGGCAGCGGCGTCACCACCGGCGGCGCGATGGGGTCGCCCCAGGTGAGGACGCGGCCGCCGTGCACCAGATGCAGGGACCCGCCGAGGGAGACGAGCCCGACGGTGCGGGCATCGGCAAGTCCCGCGATCGGGCCGGCGCGATCCCCGGCGGCATCGTGCAGCGCGGGCGGCATCGGCAGGGCGACGAGCCGCGGGCCGCCGGCGGCCTCCTCGAGTCGCCACACGCGGCCGTCGCGGCCGGCGGCGTGGACCCGCCCGCGGTGCCGGGCGAGGGCCACGATCGGGGCGGGGCTGCCCGCGGCGACGCGCCGGACCGCGGGGGCGGTCCCGTCCGCCGGCTCCGGGGGCGAGGTCGTGGCCGTGGCCGTGGCCGACGGCCGGAGGATCCACGTCTCGGCGCCGCGGGCGAGCACGCTCGAGCCGTCGGCCCGGTCGAGCCGATCGCGCACCGGCCCCGGCACGAGCACGGTGCTCGCGAGCGGACGCAGCGCGTCGGCGGCCGCGCTCGCGGGAGACGACGTCGGCGGCACGGTCGCGTCGGGCGCCGTTCCGCAGCCGGTCGCCGCGAGGCACGCCCACGTCAGCACGGGGACGGCCACGACGGACCAAGGACCCCGGCGATTCCGACGGGCGGGCGCGGGACCGCGCGGCGAGCACACGTCATGGACGATCGGACCACTGGGCATCGCGGGACCGTACCATCGGCGGCGGCGGCGGGACGAACGCGGCGGCGCACCGCCGCGACCCGACCGGCCCGCGAGAGGAGGACGCGTGAGCGACCGCATCGACACCATCCGCACGATGCTCGAGGCCGAGCCGGACGACGCGTTCCTGCGCTACAGCCTCGGCTACGAGCTGGCCAAGGCCGACCGGCACGACGAGGCGATCGAGTGGTTCGACCGGGCGCTCGAGAGCGATCCCGACCACCACTACGCCGCGTTCCAGAAGGCGCGGTCGCTCGAGGAGCTCGACCGCGCGGACGAGGGCGTGGCGATCGCGCGGGCGCAGGCCCGCCGCGCGCTGCAGGCCGGCGACGCCAAGGCCGCGGGCGAGCTCGAGGGACTCGCCGACGAGCTCGAGGGCTGAGCGGTGCCGGGGGCGAAGGACACGCGGGCCGATGAGCGAGTGCCGCCGGGCCGCCCCGATGGCCGGCACCATGGCCGGACCGATCGGCGGCCCGCGGCCGAGCCCGCGTCGGACGCCGGCACCGACGCCGATGCCGGCGCCGACCCGAACGGCCCGGCTCCCGCCCCCGGCTCCGGCCCCGGCCCCGACCCCGTCGCCGCGGCCCTGCGGGCGGCGATGGACCGGCTGGCCCGCCGCGGCTGGGGCCGCGGCGAGCTCGTCGCGGCCCTCGAGCGGGCCGGCTTCGACCCCGACGATGCGACGGCGGCGGTCGAGACCTGCGTCGACCGCGGCTGGCTCGACGAGGGGCAGGCCGCCCGCGACCGCGCGCGGCGACTGCGCCGCCGCGGACCGGTCGCCCCCGCCACGGTCGAGGCGGACCTGCTGCGCCGCGACGTGGACCCCGCCACCGCGGCCCGCGTGGCGGCCGAGACGGTCCCCGACCCCGTCGCCGACGCCGCGGCGGCGGTCCGCCGCGGGCTGCGCGGACGCGACCCCGCGGACGTGACGATGCGCGAGCGGCTCCGGATCGCGGCCCGGCTCGCCCGCCGGGGATTCGACGAGGACACGGTGCGGAGCGCCCTGGACCGCGCGGGCGTGCCGCTCGCGGACGTGTGGGAGGGCTGAGCCGCCCCCGGAGGCACCGGGGAGCGCCACCACCGCCGCCGCGCGACCCACCCGGTATCCTCGCCTCCATGGCTCACTTCGGACGCCCCGCCTCCACTCCCGCCCCCGACCCCGAGTGGGAGGTCTCCGCCGAGGACGTGCGGCGCCGCCTCGACGCGGGCGAGGATCTGCTGCTGGTGGACTGCCGCACCGACCTCGAGCGCGAGCTCGCCCGCATCGAGCCGAGCATGCACGCCCCGATGGATGCACTGGACCGGCACGTGGAGACGATCACCGAGCGACCGGGCCGGCCCGTCGTCGTCTACTGCCACCACGGCGTTCGGTCGCTGCGAGTCGCCGCCGCCCTCCGCCGCCTCGGTCTCGACTCGGTGCGCTCGCTCGCGGGCGGCATCGACCGCTGGTCGACGGCCGTCGATCCCTCCGTTCCCCGCTACTAGAAGCCTCGCCCGCCGCCCGCTGCACCCCGGGGCGGGCCACGGCGGCCCTCGCCCCACCCGACCGCCCGCCCCCTTCTCCCGGGTCCCCACCGTGCTCCGCCAGCGCCTCGTCACCGGCCCCCTGCTGATCCTGCTGCTGCTCGCGGCGGTGTGGCTCGACGGCCGCGTGGCGCGGGCTCCGCTCGGCGAGCCGCTGTCGGGCTGGCTGGGCCGCGATCTCGTGCCGCCGGGGTCCGTGCTGCTGCTCGTGGCGGCGGCCGCGATCGCCTTCGCGGCAACCGAGATCGCGGCCGTCCTCCGCGCCCTCGGCACCCGCACCAGTCCGCCGATCGCCGTGGCGGCGGGGCTCTGCGGCCTCGTGCTGCCGTGGGCGGTGCCGATGCTCGACGGACCGGGAGCCGCCGGCGCCGCGATGGCCACGGTGCCGGTGGCGGTCGCCGGACTCGCCCTGCTGGCCGCGGTGCGCGGGCGGCGGGTGCAGGGCGCGACCCTCGCCGCGGCCGGCGCGCTCGCGTGCTTCGTCTACCCGGCGCTGCCGCTCGGCCTGCTGCTGGCCCTTCGGCACGAGCATTCGGCCTGGTGGCTCGTCGGCATCATCATGACCACGAAGGCCTGCGACATCGGCGCGTACTTCACGGGCCGCGCGATCGGACGCCGCAAGCTCATCCCGTGGCTCAGCCCCGGCAAGACGTGGGAGGGGCTCGGAGGCGGTGTCGCGACCTCCGGCGCGGTGGGCGCGGGGCTCGCGGCGGCCTCGTCGCTGCTTCCCGCCCCCGCCGACCACGTGCCACTGCTCGCGGGACTGCTCCTCGGCCTGCTGTTCGGGGCCGCCGGCCAGCTCGGCGACCTCGCGATGAGCCTGCTCAAGCGGGACGCCGGCGTCAAGGACAGTTCGACCGTGCTGCCCGGGATGGGCGGGGTGATGGACGTGCTCGACTCGCCGGCCCTCGTCGCCCCGCTGGCGTTCTGGCTGGTGCCGCTCGCCGCGGCCCCGTGAGGCTCGCCGCAACGCCGTCACGCTCGCACCGCGGCCGTGCCCGGCGGCTCCCCGGTCCCCGCCGGACGACGCGGCGGCGGCTCGCCGGCGCCGGCCGGGACCGGACCGACCGCCGCGCCGAAGAACGGCCGGACCCCGAGGGAGGGCGGCGGAGCGCTGCTACACTCCTTCTCCCCCTGCGAGGAGCCCGCCGCATGTCGTTGATGGAGAGCCTGCTGAAGCTGCACCGCGTGGACGCGAACGTCCGGGGGCTCCGCTCCCGGCTCGACTCCGCGGAGCGGTACCTGGCCCAGCAGGAGCGCGAGCTGGCCCACCTCGACGAGCGGATCGAGGAGCTCTCCACCCGCGAGAAGCACCTCGAGGCCCACATCGCGAACTTCGAGGGCGAGGCGAAGCAGCTCGACGAGAAGATCGAGAAGTTCCGCCGCGACCTGAACAGCGCCGCCAACACGAAGCAGTACCAAGCGGTGCTGACGGAGGTCGAGGCGGTGAAGAACCGCCGCCGCGAGATCGACGACCGCACGCTCGCCGAGATGGAGGTGCTCGAGACGGTGCGCACCCAGCTCGGCGAGCTCCGCGGCGACCGCGAGGAGCGGGTCAAGGTCCGCGACGTCGCGCTCGGTCGCCGCGACGAGCGGGCGGCCGAGGTCGGCGACCGGCTCCACGAGCTCGAGCAGGAGCGCACGCAGGCCGCCGCCGACGTCCCCGACGACGCCCTCGGCGTGTTCGAGCACGTGGCCGACCTGCACGACGGCGAGGCGATGGCCCCGATCGAGGAGATCAGCCGCCGCCACCGCGAGTACGCCTGCGGCTCGTGCCACATGCACCTGCCGTTCGAGGTCGTCTCGACGCTCGTGGGCGTGGTCTCGCACGTGGTGCAGTGCCCGAGCTGCCGCCGCATCCTGTTCGTGCAGGACGAGGTGAAGGGCGCGCTCGTCGGCAAGTGAGTCGCGGCGCTCGCCGCCGCCCCGCGGGAACGCCCGCGCCGCACCCGCCCCGCTCAGCCCCCGCCGTCCTCCCCGAACAGCGACGCCTGGTCCCGCCCTGCCGGCACGTACTGGTCGAGGCGGCGGATCTCCTCGTTCATCTCCTCGAGCGACTCGTAGGCGTAGTACTCGCTCGCGAAGCGGATGTAGACGATCGGGTCGAGGTCGCGGAGGGCGTGGGCCACCCGGGCCCCGATCTCGTCGCTGGGGACCTCGCGCTCGAAGTCGCGGTGCACCGAGTCGGCCACCCGCTGGACCAGGGCGAGCTTGGCGGACTCCTCGACCGGCCGCTTGCCGCAGGCCGCCTGCACGCCGGCGAGGATCCGCTGCGGGTCGAACGGCACTCGGCTGCCGTCCCGCTTGACGACCGTCAGCCGCCGGGCCGCGTCCACCCGCTCGTAGGTCGTGAACCGCTTGCCGCACCGCTCGCACGCGCGGCGGCGACGGATCGCCTCCCCGCCGTCGGCGGCGCGGCTGTCGATGACCTTGCTGGCGTCGGCCCCGCAGTACGGGCAGATCATGCGCTGGATCCTTCGGAGCGAGCCCGGACGGCACCGGCTCCGTGCGGCACTCCACCATATGTCGGCCCGTCGGCCCCGCGCACCACAGTCGCTCGCGGTCGCCGCCGCGCCGCGCCCCCGCCGCCCCCGCCGACCGGTCTCGGTTGACAGGCGCGACCCCCGGTCTATCCTCCTGCCCATGACCACGCGGACGACGGCCACCACGCCCCGCCCCCGACCCACCGTCGGCTGACGGCCGCCCGCCCCTCGTCGCAACCGATCCGCGCGACTCCCGAGGCCCGGCCGCTCCGCCGGTGCCCGGCCGGTGGCCCCGTGGCGGCATCCGGCCGCTCGCCGCTCCGACTCGCCC
>CAYLNM010000083.1:0-19341 GCA_964385045.1 uncultured Isosphaeraceae bacterium | reverse complement strand
GCTCATCGCCCTCGAGTTCCCAGATACCGTCCGTCCTCAGGCGCTGAAAGGGGTACTCGGGGTGGTAGCTCGTCCTGAACGGGCCAAACTCCTTCAGCGGGAAAGGGTCACACCGCGACCGTCCCCCAGCCGCCCCTAAAGGAGCGAAAGAGCCCGACGAATCAATTCAATTCTCCTCTCACTGATTCCCCCGATCACATTCCCCATTACGGCCTCGATGATCTGAACTCGCCCTGTCACGTGTAGCCGGCCAAAAGCCGGATCACTGCCGAGCACCAAGCCCCCTACTGGACTCCTAACCATGTACCAGATCAAGACGACCATGAGCCACACGGCCGTGCTCCTAATCTTATCATCAGCACTGATCGCGACCACGATCGGGCTTGAGTCGACTGCGAGGAGTGAGTTTGAGACTCATAACTTCTCAAAGTGCGTACCAGACAAGAATTGCCCAGATGCGCCAGACCAGGACCCAAGGTGTGACGGAGGCGTACCAGGATTCGATTGCGAAATGTGCGATTATCAGCGGTCACGGGAGAAGTGCGTCGCAAGCCTTACCCAGACTTGCGTCTCCACAGACCTTGGCGGGGATCCCGACATCAAGCTCAGCGGATGCGGGCGCCGCTGGGTGGGGGATTGTACCGGCGGCGCAAACTCACCGTGTATCAATGCCCTGCGAGACGGGTTCTGCCAGCGCATTCTCTGCAACTCAAGTTGAGGTCGGCTCGAAATCCGACCCCCGATCGCATTACCGGCACGCATCCAAGTTGGCGAGCACGCGACAATCTCGTGCAGTCAAACTGGTATCTATCGCTTCAAAGCAGATTCGCGAACGATGCATACGCCGCGAGCCCGCCTTTGTATTCCTCATGCACCTTCGCGGACGGGGCACCATCATGCGATCGTCGCTCTTGCAACTGCCCTTCCTTATCCTCATCCTCAAGACCCCTTCGGCCGCCGGCCTTGCGACGCCCGCCGAGTCGCGAGCTCTCGCATCCATCCCCGAGGCGTCAAGAAAAGTCTCTCGCCAACAGATCGCGGCATGGTTGCAGGCATCGAACTTCCTGACACGACTGAACTTTGAAACAGCTTTCGAAGTTCGGACGGCACGCCCTCGCCCTGCCTCCGTTAACGGCCCCTGGGATTTCTCGACGGACAATCTCGAGCTTCTGCAGCGTTTCAGATATATCGCGCTTGGTACTCATTTTGCCGCCAATCAAACCCGCACCACGCCGGAGACCGTCCAGTCCGCACCTGACGACTATGCAACAACTAGCGTATGGAACGGCGAGGCGTACTTTACCTGGGTTGACGGAGAGAATTCCTTAACTGTTCGATCGCTCGCCGGCCCGGGAGATATGCTCGGACATGGCTTCATATTTAACGTCATGGATGATCGCTTTCCATGCCGCTTTCATGCGCTTTCCCGTCACGTCGAGGATGGCCCGACGATCGACCAATCCCTCCACAACGGTGTACTCACGCATCGCTTCTCGCTGGCGGGCGTTCCGCATCAGCAAACGCAATACGAAATCCGCGTTGAAGCCGAGCCACCACACCGGCTTCTTGAATCGACCATCACCCTGTTCTCGCTCGATCCAAGCACCAATCGACTCGCGTCACCACGCTCGATTCAATCATACGTAGTCACGGCCTGGAGGGAGGTCCAGCCTGGTCAGTGGATTCCGGAGTCCGCCGAGATCCGAGGCGAGCGTGCGACGGGCGTCGATCCACACGATGCTGGCCCTGTTTCGCTGATGACCCGGGTGGATCGAACGAGTTTCCGCTTGTTCCACGATCCAGGTGAGGTCGATCCGCTCATCTTTGATGTTCCGATGCCGGTTGGGACCGGCGTGACGGACGAACGTCTGAATCTCTCGTTCCGGGTGGGCGAACCCTGGCTCGTACTCGACGGCATCCTGTACGACCTCGAAGCGCCGCTACTTGAGCATCCAGGCCGGAATCTCGGCGAGCTGCTGCGTGGCGCGACGGCTCGAACCCCTCCGAGTGACGTCGTACGCCGTGAAGCGATCTCGACCCACGCCCGTCCCGGACCGCCGGAGGACGAATCTTTGAGTACGTTCGTGGGTCGACTCGGCGTCGTGATCCTGATCGTGGGCATCATCTGTGCAGGACTCTGGCGTCTGAGCCACGCAAGGAATGTCACGTGAGCCGCGGTATCCGGTCACGATCTATCCTGCGCCGACTCGACGGCCGTGGGCCGAGCGGAACCACCTGCATCGCTGCAGTGCTGTCGTGGATTCTGCTGGCCGGCGTGCTCACGTCCTGCGACGAGCGCGGTCCTTCCGGCTCGAGCCGGGTGTCCGGGCGCGACGTCGCAGCCGGCCCGGACGGCTCGCCCTCCGAGACGGTATCGAAGCCCCGAAGAGAGCCTGTCCGAAGCGGACCGTGGCGGGGCACGAGGACTCGAGACTTCGGCCTGGTCAGTCTCGTTGGGAATGATCCCCCGCTCACTCACGTGTTCACGCTGATGAACGACGGCGAGGAACCAATCTACGTTCTCGACGTGAAGGCCTCCTGCGGGTGCACCGCGGTCGCTATCGAGGACGAGTTCGTGGCCCCCGGTCACCCACTTCGAATCGCCACCAGCCTGCAGCTTTCAGACTCCGGCCCGCGTCAAGGCACGATCACGGTGCTGACCGACCATTCGGAGTCTCCGGTCCTGAGACTCTTCATCTCGGCGGTGGGCAGGAGAGTTCACCGCCTCACGGCCGTGCCGTCGCACCGCGTGGTGACCGGAGGATCGCCGGTGAGCTTCAGCCTTCATGCGATGCGCTATGATTGTGACGAGACTCCAGCAATGCCCCGGTTTGTCGCCGCGTCGCCGGGATGCCCTCTCGAGACCCGCCCGTGGTCCTTGCTCCAGGAAAGGTGTCCGGAGCGAGGCCTGCCGTCACGATGGGAGACGACGCTGCTGCTGTCCGATCCCACGGCATGCCTGACGGATGATCGTACGACCACCGAGTTCCGGATCGTCGTCGAGGGGCTCGGCGCGGTCACGGTGTCACTCCGTGATGGTCGCCCCGTGCCGGCGATCTCGAACGCCCTGACTCCCGACGCAGCCCGACCGGAACGCAAGCGATGAAGAGCTACCCTTCGCCACCGGCCGCGGGGCCCCGCCGGAGGCCGCGACGCGCAGGTCGGCACGTCCCGATCGCGGTTGTGATCCTCGGCGGACTGCTGTCTCCGGCATTCGCCGCCGTTTCGCCGTTGCTCGTGTCGTCGACCGTAATTTGCTGCAGCGGGCCCGGGACCGCAAGCAGCGGAGGCACGCCTGCTCTTCACCGGCCCGCCGGGGAGGCAGCAAGCGATCGGGCGATCGAGCTGGAGCGCACCGCCCCGGTGACCTCATCCGCGCTCGACGAGCTCTTCGTGTACGTGATGGACGAGCCATCGTTCGTGGAGATCAGCCGGGCAATACGACTTTCCGCCGATCAGTTCGAGTTCGCGCGCGAGGCATTCGCGACGTATCAGGCCGACATCGGCCGAATCCGCGACTCGATCGGCGATCTCCTCGGACCGGCGATCGAAGACCACCTCTCTCGGGCCGCCGGTCCCCGGCAGCCTGCTCCCGCCGATCTGCGGACCCTCGCAGAAGCGATGGATGCGGCCTTGCGCCGTCTTCGCCAGGGCATCACGGCAGCCGACGCCGAACTGGAAGCGCGCGTGCGGGCATGCCTTGATGACAGCCAGGTGCCGCTTCTCGAGCGATCGCTTCGCACGTGGCGCCGTGTGCTCCTGTTGAATAACGGTCGATCGGACGATCCCGTGAGAGCGCGTCAGGACCTGGGCCTCCACGTCGACCTGTTCGTGCTCGCGATCGACGTGGCCGATACCGATGCGTCACTCCGTCCATGGCTCCAGTTGCCGAGCCTCGTCGAGTCGCCGCCGGTTGCCACGGCCTCGGATCCGACCGTCGCCGGATCGCGCCATGCCAACCGGATCGCCGCGGACGCCGTCCCCCGTCATCCCGACATCGAGATCGTGCTCGACGCATATGCCGAACGCCTCGATGCCCTGCTCGTCGAGTCGGCGTGGAAGCAGGCGGATGAGCATCTGAAGCGAGTGCGGGCGGCGCTCGATCGTGACGCGGCCGCGCTCGAGCGGGTCCAGCGGGCGTCACTGCGACGCTGGACCGCCTTGCATCGTCTGACCGACGAGTACGCCCGAGCCGTCGCGGACCGTATCGGCGTTCTCGGCGGCGATGAGGCCGCGGCCCAGGCCTGGATGGATGCCTACCACCGCGCGCTGTTTCCCCGGCTCCACGAGCCCCGGTCGGCCGACGTCGTTTGGGACTGGATCGGTTCGCTCCCGACGGAAGAGTTCGCGTCGGATCGGCGAGCCATGCTCACCATCGCGTGGTCCGATCACGTCGAACGCCGTCGCTCGCTGCGGCGACGAATGCGGCAGGCGTTCATCGCCTGCGTGACGCAGGACGGTGTTCCGCCGGGCATGGTCGACTTCCGACGACGCATCGGCGATGAACCGGAACGCCTTCGGCCGATCACCGCCGAACGACGCGCCCTCAACGATGCGTTCACGGACTTCGTCCGGTCGGTGATACCCGCGACGCGACACGGGGACATGGACAGGGTCCTCGCGGAGGCCCGCCGGCGGGGTCACGGCGGCGAACCACTCGAGTTCTGACCCCGCCTGGGTCCGTCCTGGTTTCGTGGTGAGCCTGCCCCGGTTTCGTGGACACCCCCGATAGGCGAGAATCCTCGCCAGGAGTGATCCATGAGCAAGCCAGCATCGGCGCGCCGGATTGAGGCTCGAAGCGTGCGGTACCGTCGTGACGATGGAATTTCGCATTGTCGGCAATCGCTCCGGTTGCTGAGAGGACTTGCGCTCGCCGGGGCCATCGCCTCCAACTCACTCGCTCACGAATCGCCGCTTTCCGACGCGGACGCACGGCTCGCCGCGACCATGATCCTCTTCGGCGCGGAATCACTCGATGCCGACAATTCCCAGCGCGGCTCGGAGGTGCTCGGCGAGCTTCGCTCGTAGCCCACGATGATCGCGTCGCCGTTCGAGCTGACGGACGTGCTCGAAGTGTCGTGGATCTTGCTCGAGCCCAGCGACGACCAGAGAGTGGCCTTTCGATCATCACTGGAGCAGTCGCTTCGCCCCGCGATGGCGGTGTACGAGGAGCGCATTCGTGACGCACTCGCAACGAGTCTGCAAGTCGTCGCCCGCATTCGACACGGCGACCTGAACGCCGCGGAACTGGCGAACGAGATGACGGCCGCGGACGCGAGCGCCGGCCGCGCCGCCGAGACGCTCGCGACCGAGGTAGGTCTTCGATTCCTCGAGCTCGAGGAGCTCTGCACCGCTCGGCAGCGGGATCGTCTCGCCCTCGTCGCGGCGCATGCCCGCCAACAGGCTCGCCTCGCGACGCTCACGTTCACCCTTCCCTTCGCACGGTGGGATCCGGTCGACGCGGGGCTTCGCGCCATGTCGGAATCCGGTCGCGAACCGGCGGCCATGGGTGCGCTTCTCCATCAGCTCGTGCAACGCCCCATCCTCGAGCGCGAAGCGGTCGTCGACGCGGCGGTTTCGGCGTTTCGCACGCGTCAGCGGGGATCCTGGTCGCTCCAAGTGCGGGGCATGGTCGATCGTCAGGCGGGGCGAGGACCCCGCGTCTCGGAAGCGTTCACGGTGCTGCGTCCGGCCCTCCAAGATTCGGCGAACACCCGGTTCGACCTCGCCCGGCTCAATCTGGAGATCGCGACCCGGATCGTCGACATCACCGGAGACGAAGGTCACCGTCTCGAGGAC
Source organism: uncultured Isosphaeraceae bacterium (assembly GCA_964385045.1). Taxonomy (GTDB): domain Bacteria; phylum Planctomycetota; class Phycisphaerae; order Phycisphaerales; family SM1A02; genus CAYLNM01. The sequence goes on along the minus strand of CAYLNM010000083.1, from coordinate 13,542 downwards.
GAGCTCGTCATCGGTGGGATGCCCGATCTCGCCGCCGTACTTCCATGGGCCTCGCATCGCGTGAGGACGATCGCTCGCACGGGCGAGAGCGAATGTGCCACTCCGGACCGGGAGGCACTCGAGAAGCGGATCGGCCCACTGCTCCAGCGGGTTGCGGACGCCCGCGACGACCTCGCGGTGCAGATGCTCGACGAACATCGACTCTTCCTCGGACGGATGGCGATCGACGCCGACACGTCCGCGGAGATGCGTGATCGCCTTGGTCGCCGCGCCGAGGCGGTGCTCGACGCCGAGCTGGAGCTCGCCGCGGCGGTCCGCGCCTGGCTCGACGAGGGGACGACATGCGAATGGCCTCGGCTCCGCGCGCAGATCGCGGAGATCGAGGCGAGAAGCGAGGACCGGAGTGCGATCGCGGCGCGGCGTGGGTCACGCGCCTTCGGTGATCGGCCCGTCGGCGGACCGTGAGGACCGATCCCGTGCACGCGGCCCACGAGGTGGCCTGATGCCACGGGCCCGGTCGGCAGGTCTCCTCACACCCGCCGCACGCGGATCGGCCCCCGCGCCGTCGACGGATCGACCGGCCGGCCCCGCTGCGTGATGACGACGGCGCCGCGGTCCACCAGTCGCCGGGCCGCCCGCCGCGCCGGCTCCATGAGGGCTCGCCAGTCCGCCTCCTCCGCCCCGGGGCCTGCCACCCGGCGGGCCGCCTCGCTGGGGCAGATGGTCGCCCCGGCGTCCCGGCCGGCGAGCAGCTCCAGGATCGCCTGCTCGAGCTGCTCGTCCTCCGGCCGCACGCCGCGGCGACGGCACGACTGCGAGCAGTACTTCACGGTGTCCCAGTCGCGGGCCCACTTCCGCCGCCATTCGATCGCCCGGCCGCACGCGACGCAGGTCTTCGGACGGCGGTCGCCGGACACGCCGTCCGCCCCCGCATCGCCGCGTCCGCCGCGCCCCCCACGCCCGCGGTTCCCGCCGCCCCGCCGGCTCATGGCCCGCTCCGCGAACGCGTGCCGCCACCCGCCGTCCGGCGCCCACGTCCGCCGCGGAACTCCGGCATGTCCTCGCCCGCGAGCCGCGTGTCGAGCTCGGCCCGGCTCGGCCGCCGGCCCTTGCGGCTGCCGTGACGCACGTAGACCTCGCGGGCAGCCGCCCGCGCCGCCGCCGTGCCCTTGCGCTCGAAGATCCGCGTGCGGGCCGCCTTCATCGCCGCCTCGTGCTCGACCACCGGCTCGGGGGAGTCCTCCCCGATCACGCAGCCGGCCATCCGCTGCGTCAGGGGCGGCATCCGCTCCGGCCGCGCCAGGTGCTCGTCCGGCACGCCCTCGAGCTCGGGGCACCACCGCCGGATGAAGACGCCGGTGGGGTCCTGGTCCTCGGCCTGCCGGACGGGCGAGTAGATGCGGATCGAGTTGATGCCGGTGACGCCCGACTGCATCTGGAACTGGCTGTAGTGGATGCCCGCCTCGAAGTCGAGGAAGCGGCGGGCGAGCACGATCGCCCCGGGACGCCAGTGCAGCCACAGGTGGTAGGCGAGGAAGCTCACCAGCATCGCCCGCATGCGGAAGTTGAGCCAGCCGGTGGCGGTCACGCAGCGCATGCACGCATCGACCATCGGGTAGCCGGTCCGCCCGTCCTCCCACGCCGCGAACCGCCGCCGCTCCTCGTCCGTCCAGTCGGCCGGGTCCTCGGTGCGAAGGCCGTCGTAGGCCCGGTTCATGTTGTGGAACTCGATCGCGGGCTCGGTCTCGAGCTTCTGCATGAAGTGGCAGTGCCAGCGAAGCCGCCCCTGGAACGATCGCAGCGACGGCAGCCAGCGGGCGTCCCGCTCCGACGGACGCAGCGCCCGCAGCGCGCCCGTGCGCTCGGCCGCGGCCCGGTGGGCCTCGCGGATCGAGATCGTGCCCCACGCAAGGTGGGGGCTCAGGCGACTGCAGCCGTCCCAGCCCGCCACCGGGCTCGCCATGTCGGCGCGGTAGTTCACCCCGCGGTCGGCGAGGAAGCTCTCCAGCGTGCGCACTCCCGCCGCCCGACCGCCGGACTGCTGCTCCGGCCGCGGCTCGCCCGCCACCGCGATCCCGCGCTCGGCCAGCTCGTCCGCGTCGAGAATCCGCCCGTGGTCGAACTCCGGCAACGTCGTGTCCACCGGCACCACGCGGTCCGGCGGCGAGACCGCCGGGGCCGTCATGCGCCGTGCCCACCGTCCCGCCCATCCGTCGCGGCTGCGCAGCCGCCGGACGACGCCGTGCTGCGGCGTCTCGGTCCACCGCACGCCGTTTCGCCGGCACCAGTCCGCCACCGCGCGGTCGCGGTCGAACGTCACCGCGGTGCCGGTCTCCTCGTGCGACGCGAGCTCGGCGAGCCCGCCGGCGGGGGCGAGCTCGCCCGCGAGCCGGCCGAGCACCGCCGGCATGTCGCCCACCCGGACCGTGAGCCGGCCGCCCCGCTCGCGCAGCGCCGCGTCGAGCTCGCGGAGCGACTCGTTGACGAAGTCGAGGTGCCGCCGGTCGAACTCGGCCGATCCCAGCACCGCGGGCTCGTAGACCCACAGCGCAAGGACGACGCCCCGCTCGGCCATCGCGGTGAGCGGGGCGTGATCAACGAGACGCAGGTCGCGCTTGAACCAGACGACGCGGACGGCCATGGGTGACGGTACGCCGCCCCCGGCCGCGGTTCGCCGCGTGCACCCCCGCATCGCGGCCCCCCCGGTCTCGTACCGCCGGCCGCGCGATCCCCCGGCCCCCAGTCCCCCGCGCGGGGCGGGGGCCGATCCGTGGATCGACCCCCGCCCACCTCACGGAACACGGAACACGGAGTCCGAAGATGAGCCCTCGCTGGGCTCGCCCGGTCGTGACCGGCAGGAGAAGACCGGATCGCCGGGACCCCGGAATGACGGGAGGAGGAAAGAAGACGTGGGAAGCGGAGAAGAGGAGGACGTGGTGCGGACTCCGCGGGAGCCGCTCGCGGACCCGCGCCCGGCCGGTCGTCAGTCGGGATGCCGGAGCGAGCGTCGCTCGCGGCGGCGAACACGGCCGCGGTGCAGGTGGTCCTTGAGCACCTGCTTCATGCGGCCGACGGTGCGATCGATCGCGGCGTAGGCGCAGGGATCGTGCTCCTCGAGCACCAGGGCCCCGCCGCGGTCGAGCTCGACCCGGACCTGGCAGTGCCGCGCCTCGCCGCCGCGGGGCGAGCGCATGTCCGAGAGCCGGATCACGATCCGCTCGATGCGGTCCGCGACCCGGTCGAAGGCGAACCCGACGCGGCGCTCCGCATGGCGGTTGAGGGCCTCGGAGATCTCGAGGTCACGGCCGATCACGTCCAGCTGCATGGGTCGCCTCCGGTCGGGGGTCCTTGGGTGGGCGCCGGTCGCGGCCTCCGCCGATCGGAGACGTCGGGACACGCCGGCCCCCGAGCGACCCAAGCATCTTCGCCAGAGCCTCATAGTCAACAAGAATCGGCTTGCGTGACTCATAGAATTTCTCTATGCTCCGGGCCGCGTCCCGGCTCCCCACGCCACCCCGAGCCCGCCCGTGCCCGAGCTCAACTACAACCACCTGCGGTACTTCTGGGTCACCGCCATCGAGGGCGGCATGACCGCCGCCGCCGAGCGGCTCGGCGTCGCCCAGCCGACGGTCAGCAGCCAGATCCGCTCCCTCGAGCAGGCCGTCGGCGGGCCGCTGTTCATCCGCGGCAGTCGCCCGCTCGCCCTCACCGAGACCGGGCGGATGGTCCTCCGCTACGCCGAGCAGATCTTCTCGCTCGGGCAGGAGCTCGAGGACACGATCGCCCATCGCCCGACCGGCGGTCCGACCCGGCTCCGCGTCGGACTCACCGCCGGCGTCCCGCGGCTCGTGGCCGGCCTCCTCCTCGAGCCGGTGATCCAGGCGGCGGACGACGTCCACCTCGTGATCCAGCACGACCGCCCCGGCCCGCTCGCGGCGATGCTGATCGAGCGCACCCTCGACCTCGTCGTCACCGACACGCCCCTCACGGCCACCAGCGGTCCCCGGATCACCAGTCACGAGATCGCGACCTCGCGGGTCGCGTTCTTCGCCTCGCCCGGGCTCGCGGCCCAGCTCGAGGGGCCGTTCCCGGACTGCCTCGAAGGGGCTCCGCTGCTGCTGCCCACCCCCGACATCGAGCTGCGGCACCAGCTCGACCGGTGGCTCCGCGCCCGCGACCTGCGGCCGCGGATCATCGCCGAGCTCGACGACAGCGGCATGACCAAGTCGCTCGGCAGCCGCGGCCACGGCGTCTTCACCGCCCCCGTCCTCGTCGCCGGCCACGTGGAGCGCCGCTTCGAGGTCGAGCGGATCGGGGAGGCGCCGGACCTCCTCGAGCGCTTCCACGCGATCCTCGCCGAGGGGCGAGCCGACCACCCGGTGGTGCGGCTCGTCACCGCGATGCACTGGTCGGCGGGCGAGACCGAGACGGGCGACGGAATCCCGGACCGCGCCGTCGCCCCCGCGAAGGCGCGCGACGTCCGCCCCGGCCGGGCCCGCCCGCGTCGCCGCTCGCCGGGCTGACCGCCGGCCCGACCGCCGGCCCGGCCGCGTCGCCGCTCGCCGGGCTGACCACCGGCCCGGCCGCACGATCCGCCGTCAGTCCTCGACGTCGGGTCGCCGACCGCCCTCGGCCGCGACGTCCCGCTCCACCACCCCGCGGTACTCGTCCGGCCGCGTCCGCTCCCACATCCGCGCCCCCGAGCGGTACGCCGCGCGGCTGATCACGTGCGCCGCCACCGGCGCGGTGATGACGTAGAAGAGGATCACCAGGAGAGCCTTGGTGAAGACCGCGGCGGTGCCGTAGGCCACCGCCACCCCCAGGATGATCAGTCCCACGCCCAGCGTGCCCGCCTTGGCCGAGCCCTGCATCCGCAGCAGCAGGTCGGGCATCCGCACCAGCGCGATGCCGGCGATGAGCACGAAGAACGCTCCCGCCACCAGCAGCGCGTCGACGATCACGAATCGCAGCACGTCGGCCATCAGGGCACCCCCCGCTTCTCGCAGTAGAGGGCGAAGCCGACCGTCCCGAGGAAGCTCACCAGCGACAGCACGATCGCCGCCCGCAGGTACAGCGGCTCCTCCACCACGACCGAGTACACGCCGATCATCGCCGCGCAGGTGATCCCGATGAAGTCGAGCGCAATCACCCGGTCCGCGAGGGTCGGCCCCCGCATGAGCCGGATCACGGCGAAGATCTGCGAGAACGCGAGGACCGCGAGGATGAACTTGCCGCTCGCCCGCAGGAAGGGCGAGGCGATGCGGTCGCGCCAGTCGTCGGGGTCGTCCGCCGCCGCCGTCTCGCGGTGCGCCGGCTCGCGCTCCTCCGCCGACGTCGCGGCGGGCGTGGCCGGCGTGACGGAGCCCGGACCGAGGCCCGCCCCGGCCGCCGCATCGAACGCCCCGACCGTCGCCACGGCCACCCGCGCGGATCCTTCACGCACACCGCCGTCTCCGACGCCGCCGTTCACCGGCCCCGGCAGCAGGAGCATCGCCAGCAGCAGGGCCGCCGCGAGCGTCGCCGGTCGTCCGCTGCCGATCATCGCAGCAGCTCCAGCACCCGGCGCTCGAAGCCCTCCTTGATGTCGCGCCGCACCTCGTCCGGATCGTGGCAGTCCACCGCGTGCACGTAGAGCGTGCGGCGGTCGGGCGAGAGGTCGACCGACAGCGTCCCCGGCGTGAGCGTGATCAGGTTCGCGAGCAGCGTGACCTCCAGGTCGCTCGCCTCCTCCAGCGGCACCGCCACCACGCCCGGCTGCATCGTGCGGTGCGGGGTGAGGACGTGGTAGACCATCCGGAGGTTGGCGATCCACAGCTCCTTGAGGAAGTAGAGGACGAAGCGGGCCACGAGCGGCACCTTCGTGAGGTACCGCGCGTCGGGGATCGCCGGCCGCAGCAGCCAGAGCACGCCGTAGCCGAGGACCAGCCCCGCGACGACGTTCGCGGTCGAGAAGTCGTCGGTGATCAGCCCCCAGGCGATCGCGAGCAGCAGGTTGCCGAGGAACCACGTCACGGGCGGGCCTCCCCGCGTCGGCGGGCCGCCGCACCGGGCGCCGCACCGCGCGCCGCGTCGGCCCCGTCCTCGCCACGCTCGCGGTCCGCGCCGCGCTCGTCGCCGTCGCGCCGCTGGCCCTCGCCGCCCACGCCGGCCCCGCGCCGGACCTCGCCCGCGCTCTCGGCCCCTTCCGCGCTCTCGGCGCCCTCCGCGGCCTCGGCGCCGTCCGCCGCCTCGGCGCCCTCCCCGCCCGCACCGCCCAGCCGCCCCCGCACCTCGGCCCAGCCCGGACGCGGGCTCTCGATCGACCGCACCGCGGCCACGTACGCCGCCGGGTCGAGCAGCTGGTCCGCCGCCCGCCGCGCGAGGCCGAAGAACGGTCCCGGCACCAGTCCGATCGCGAGGATCAGCCCCGCCAGCCCGATCACCGGCCCCAGCCGCAGCCACCGCTCGCGCGGGTGCATCGGGCCCGGCCGCTCCCCCTCCTCCGGTCCGCCCGCCGCCCCCGCCGGCGCGGGCTTCCAGAAGACCTCCGACCACGCCCGCATCATCGCGTAGAGCGTCAGGGCCCCGGTCACGAGGGCCGCCGTCACCACCAGCCCCTGCTCGAGCTCGAGCCCCGCCTTCACCAGGGCCGCCTTGGCCCAGAAGCCGGAGAACGGGGGGATGCCGCTGAGCGACAGGGCGGCGACGAGGTAGAGCCCCGCGAGCAGCGGCGCCGTGCGGCTCAGCCCGCCGAGCCGGGTCATGCGGCCGGTGCCGCCCACCCGCTCCACCGTGCCCGCGACGAGGAACAGGCTCGTGGCGGTCACGATGTGGTGCATCGTGTAGACGATCGCCCCGGTGAGGGCGAGGGCGACCGCGGTGCGCGCCGCCTCGGGGTCGCCGCCCGCGGCCCCATCCCGCGCGAGCGCGACCATCAGCCCCAGGCCCATCAGGATGTAGCCGATGTGGCTGACGATCTGGAACGCCAGCAGCCGCCGCAGCTCGCCCTGGGCGATCGCCCCCAGCACCCCGATCACCATCGTGATCCCGGCCAGCAGCAGCATGAGTCCGTGCGTCCACTCGAGGTGCACGGTGAACATGAGCGTGAACGACCGCAGCAGCGCGTAGAGCCCCACCTTGGTGAGCAGGCCGGCGAAGATCGCGCTCACCGTCGCCGGCGGCGTGTGGTACGAGGCCGGCAGCCAGAAGAACATCGGGAACGCCGCCGCCTTCATCCCGAAGGCGACGATGAGCATCGTCCCGATCATCGTCACCAGCTCGGGGGCCAGCCCGGCTCGCTCCCCCGCCAGCGTCTCCGAGAGATCGGCCATGTTCAGCGTGCCGGTCACGCCGTAGAGCAGGCCGACCGCGGCGAGGAAGATCGCCGACGCCACGAGGTTGAGCGTGACGTACTTGATCCCGCCGATCAGCTGCCGCCGGCCCGATCCGAGCGTGAGCAGCACGAACGACGAGGTGAGCATCACCTCGAACTGCACGTAGAGATTGAAGAGGTCCCCGGTCGTGAAGGCCCCGCTCACGCCCATGATCAGCGTCTGGAACAGCGGGCAGAAGCCGTGGTGCAGCCGTCCCGCGTCGATGTCGGCGATCGCGTGGATCGACACCGCGGTCGCCATGATCCCGGTCAGCACCACCATGATCGCCGAGAGCAGGTCCATCGCGAAGACGATGCCGAAGGGCACGGGCCAGTCGCCCACGCTGGTGGCGAGGACGCCGTGCTCGAGCACGCCGGCGAGGAGACGGCCGCCCACGGCGAGGTGGATCACCGAGCCGAGGACGCACAGGCCGCGCTGCAGCCCGCCGTGCCGCCACGCGAGCAGGCACGCGATGGCCGTGACCATCGGCACCAGCATGGGCAGCACGACCAGGTCGCCGAGGGGCGTCACCGGGCGGGGTCCCGCATCGCCCGCACGTCGTCGGAGCCGGTGGCCCGGTACGCCTGCTTGAAGACGGTGAGGGCGAAGGCCATCACGCCGAAGCCGATGACGATCGCGGTGAGGACGAGCGCCTGCGGCACCGGGTCCTGGGCCGGCGGGGTGAGCACCGTCTCGTCGGAGGCGATGAGCGGCGCCTGCCCGCGCTCGGCCACCACGCCGCCGGCGGTGAAGACGAGCAGGTTGCCCGCCTGCCCGAGGACGGCGAGGCCGATGAGGATCTTGACGATGTTCCGCCGCAGCATGAGGAACATCGCGGTGGCGTAGAGCACGCCGATCACGATCGCGAGCAGCAGGGTCACGCCTCGTCCTCCGCCAGGGTGAAGATGGCTCCCAGCACCACGCCGAGCACGGTGACGAAGACGCCGAGGTCGAAGAGGACCGGCGTCCCCTGGTGGATCGCCATGATCCAGAGGCCGGTCATGAACGGCCGACCCGCGATCAGGCCCGCGGCCCCGGCCGACAGCGCGATCAGGAGCCCCACCGCCATCAGCCGCACCGGCTCCACCCGGAGCAGGCGGCGGGCGGCCGGCACCCCGTAGGCGAGGGCGTAGGTCGCGTAGCCCGCGGCCGCGATCAGGGCGGCGATGAAGCCGCCGCCGGGCTCCTGGTGGCCGGCGAGGAATACGAACACCGCGAACACCAGCATCAGCGGCAGGATCGCGGTGGCGGCGGTGCGCAGGATGACCGAGTGGCGGGTCACGGGGCGGGCTCCTCCGCCGCGGGCCCGGACGGGGGCGCGGCCCAGCGCGGGCGCGTGCCCGGCGGCGCGACGGCGGCCTCGCCGGGGACGGCCGGCACGCCCGGGCGTTCGAGCCCGCCGCCGGCGTCGCGCCGCCGGGCGTCGCCCGGCAGGCGGATCAGCGCGAGCACGCCGAGGGCGGCCACCGTCAGCACCGTGATCTCCCCCATCGTGTCGACGCCTCGGAAGTCCACCAGGATCACGTTGACGACGTTGCGACCGTGGGCCTCCTCGTAGCTCGTCGCCCCGTAGTAGCCCTGCACCGTGCGGCTGCCCACCTCGGACTGCGACGCGACGAGCACCGCCACCGCCATCAGCATGCCGAACGCGCCCGAGACGATGCCGTCGCGGAGCCGGGTCGACGGCCCCGACGCCAGCCGGAACGACGGCAGCTTCCAGAAGACGAGCACCAGCAGCAGCACGCTGAGCGTCTCGATGAGGAACTGCGTGATCGCGAGGTCGGGGGCCCCGAGCAGCACGAACATCAGGGCGACGCCGTAGCCCACGAGCCCGAGCCCGCCGATCGCCGACAGGCGCGACCGCGAGCGGACCATCACGAAGCAGCCGAGCACGATGCTCAGGGCGGTGACGAACTCGTGCGGCTCGAAGCCGGTCAGGTCGCGGCGGGACGCCACCGCGGGGAACTCGAGCACGCCGCGGAACGCCTCCCAGCCGACCGTCACCACCGCGAACGCCGTGATGACGACGAGGTACGCGCTGAGCGACGCGTCCTGCAGGGTGCGGGTGACGCGGGCCGCGATGCCGCCGATCGCGGCCAGCAGCACGTCGTATCCGCGGTCGGGACCGAGTCCGAGGACGCGGTCGCCGCGGGCCACGAGCGACTGCAGGAGGGGCCGCCGCCAGAACAGCGCCAGGCCCGCGAGCAGCACCGCCACGTCGAGCCACATCGGGACGTACGCGGGCCCGTGCCAGAAGGACAGGTGCGTCGGCACCGCCGCCCCCCGCACCGCGCCGGCCGCCGGCCCCACGAGCAGGTGGCCGGCCGGGTCGCCGAGCAGGACGCCCGCCCCGAGCAGCAGCCCGAGGCCGCCGAGGACGAGCGGACCCAGCCACAGGCTCGGCGGGGCGTCGTGCGGCGCGTGGGCGGTCTCGAGCCGCCGGCCGAGGAAGGGACGCACCGCGGTGGCCGCCCCGATGAGGACGAAGGCGGCGCCGGCCACGAGCGTGGCCGCGAGGGCGAACGACGTCGCGCCGCCCTGCGTCCACCCCGCGGCGATGATCGTCTCCTTGCCGAGGTACCCCATGAAGGGCGGCAGGCCCATCATCCCGAGTCCGCCGAGCAGGCCGCCGGCGGCGACCATCGGCATCGCCCGGCCGAGGCCGCCGAGGCGGGCGACGTCCTTCTCGCCGGTGCCGTGGGTGAGGTTGCCCGCGGTCTGGAAGAGGCAGCACTTGTAGAGGGCGTGGGCGAGCAGGAACGTCATGCCCGCCGCCGCCGACGCGGCGGTGCCGATCCCGATCGCGACGATGATCAGCGACAGCGACGCGATGGTGGAGTACGCGAGCAGCCGCTTGAGCTGCGACTGCCGCAGCGCGAGCACCGCGGCCATGATCGCGGTCGCCCCGCCCACGCCGACGAGGATCGCCTCCCACGCCCCGCCGCCGCCGGCGAAGACGGGATTGAGCCGGGCGATCAGGTAGACGCCCGCCTTCACCATCGTCGCCGAGTGCAGGAAGCTGCTGACCGGCGTCGGGGCCTCCATCGCGTTGGGCAGCCACGCGTGGAACGGCAGCTGGGCCGACTTGGCGAAGCAGCCGACGAGGATCAGGGCCATCGCGGGGCCGGCGAGCGGCGAGGCGTCGATCGCGGCCCGCGCCTCGATGATGCCGGCGATGCTGAAGGTGCCCGCGGCCGAGGCGAGCATGAGCAGCCCCGCGAGCATCGCCAGGCCGCCGGAGCCGGTGACGAGCAGCGCCTGCATCGCGGCGCGGCGGGCGGCGGCCCGGTGGCGGTCGAATCCGATGAGCAGGTACGACGTGACGCTCGTGCCCTCCCAGAACACGAAGAGCGTGAGCACGTCGTCGGCGAGGACGAGGCCGAGCATCGACGCCATGAACGCCAGCAGCACGCCCATGAACCGCGGCTGCCGGGCGTCGCCCGCGAGGTAGCCGCCGGCGTAGACCATGACGAGCGCGCCGATGCCGGTGACGAGCAGCGCCATCAGCAGCGACAGCCCGTCGAGCCGCATCGCCAGCTCGACGTCGAAGCCGACGTCGGCGGCGTCGATCCACGGGACCGCGAGGCGGTCGCCGGTGACGCGGGTGCCGACCGGCGGGTCGGGGGCGGCGGCGGGCCCGGCCGGGTGCCCGCCGGTCGCGCCGCCCGCGTGCACCTCGGCGGGGGCGGTCGCCGTGGCCGGCATCGCGGCCTCGGCCACGTCGCCGATGCGGGCGAGCAGCAGGAGGAAGCACGCGGCGGGCACCACCGCGAGCAGCCACCCCGAGCGTCCCCCGAGCCGCGCCGCGATCGCGGGGGCGGCGGCGGCGGTGACGAGGATCGCGATGACGAGGGCGAGCATCATGAGGGGGCGGCGAGGATCGGCATTGCAGACGAAGCGGGGCCGCGTGGCAAACCGCGGCGTTCCGGCCCGGGGCTGATCGGCCCGGCCGCCACGCGGGACGGGCGGCCGGTTCGCGGACGTGCCGCCGCGGCCGAGGCTCGGCCGGCCCCGCGTCACGCCGCGGACCGCGCGGCTCCTGCGCCGCGGCTCGCCCCGCCCACGCATCCGGGATGCCGCCGGTCGCCCAGCTCCGGCGGGGCGGGACGCGGCGGAACGCGGCGGCCCGCGCCCCCGCGCGTTCTACCATCGCGGCCATGGACGCCACGACCCCCCAGTCGGCCGAGTCGCCCGATCCCGCCGCGAGCCCCGCCGCGAGCCCCGCCGCGACCCCCGGCGGCCCGCCCCGGCCGGACCTGCCACCCCCGCCGCCGCACATGTCCGCGGAGGAGTTCCGCCGCCAGGGGCGGGCGGTGATCGACTGGATCGCGGACTACCTCGAGACCTGCGAGCGGCACCCCGTGTACCCGAGCGTGGCCCCCGGCGACGTGCGGGCGACGCTGCCGGACGCCCCGCCCGAGCACGGCGAGCCCTTCGAGCGGATGCTCGCGGACGTGGACGAGCTCCTCGTGCCCGGCCTCGCCCACTGGCAGTCGCCGAGCTGGTTCGCGTTCTTCCCCGCCAACGTCAGCGGTCCGTCGATCCTCGGCGAGCTGCTGTCGGCCGGCCTCGGCGTGCAGGGCATGCTCTGGCAGACCGGCCCCGCGATCACCGAGCTGGAGACGCACGTCCTGGACTGGGTCGTCGGCATGCTCGGCCTGCCCGAGGCCTTCCTGAGCACCGGCCGCGGCGGCGGCGTGATCCAGGACACCGCGTCGGGGGCGACGCTCTGCGCGCTGCTCGCGGCGCGGGAGCGGGCGACCGACTGGCGGAGCAACGCCCGCGGGCTGGACGCGGCGGGCGCCCCGATCGTCGCCTACGCCTCCGAGCAGGCCCACTCCTCGCTGGAGAAGTCGCTGATGATCGCCGGTCTCGGGCGCGAGCGGCTGCGACTGCTGCCGACCGACGCCGCGTACCGCCTGCGCCCCGACGCCCTCGCCGAGGCGATCGCCGCCGACCGGGCCGCCGGCCGCGTGCCCGCGTTCGTGTGCGCGAACCTCGGCACCACCTCGGCCGGCGCCCTCGACGACGTCGCCGCCATCGGTCCGATCTGCCGCGAGGCGGGGGCGTGGCTGCACGTGGACGCGGCGATGCACGGTACCGCGGCCCTCTGCCCCGAGCACCGCGGCATGCACGCGGGGCTCGAGCACGCGGACTCGTACTGCTTCAATCCCCACAAGTGGATGCTGACGAACTTCGACTGCGACTGCTTCTGGGTGCGGGATCGCTCGGCCCTCGTCCGCACGCTGAGCGTGATGCCGGAGTACCTGAAGAACGAGGCGACCGCGTCCGGGGAGGTCTTCGACTACCGCGACTGGCACGTGCCGCTGGGGCGCCGGTTCCGGGCCCTCAAGCTCTGGTTCGTGATCCGCCACTACGGCGTGGAGGGCCTGCGAATGCTGGTGCGGCGGCACGTCGCCCTCGCCCGCGGCCTCGCCGAGCGGGTGCGGGCCCACCCGCGGCTCGAGCTCACCCACGAGCCGCCGCTGAACCTCGTGTGCCTGCGGCACGTGGACGGCGACGAGCGCACGCAGTCGATCCTGGAGACGATCAACGCCTCGGGGGATGCGGCCCTGACGCACACCCGGCTCGACGGGCGGTACGTGCTGCGCATCAGCGTCGGGCAGGCGCGGACGGGGCCGGAGCACGTGGACGCGCTCTGGGAGCGGATCACGGCCCTGGCCTGAGGTCCTCGGGACGGTTGACGTTCGCATGGCGCGGGCGGTCGGCCGGGGCGACCGGCAGCGGCGCGGCGCCGGCCGCGGCGAGCAGGTCGCGCAGGCGGCGCTCGCCGCGATGGAGACGGTCTCGGACGCGGGCGAGCAGGGCCGGCGCGGCGTCGGCCGCGAGCGGCAGGCCGCCGGTGTCCGGGTGCACGAGCGGCCGCGGGTGCACGAGCAGCCGCCGCAGGTCGTCCGCGGTCAGCCACGGCATGTCGCACGGGACGACGAGCAGGCGGTCGCGACCGCGGTCGAGCGCGGCGACGAGCGCCGTCTCGAGGCCGGCGAGCGGCCCGGCGCCGGGGTGGGCGTCGGGGAGCGCGGGGCGGGGCCAGCCGGTGGGGACGGCCGCGGGACCGTCGCCGCGGACGTCGACCGCACCCGCCGCGTCCGAGCTCGGCGGTTCCGCCCCCGCCGCGCGGGCCCCCGGCGGCCGCGGCGGCCGCGACGGCCCCGGCGCCCCCGACGGC
>CAYLNM010000082.1:4343-19361 GCA_964385045.1 uncultured Isosphaeraceae bacterium | reverse complement strand
GGCGGCGCGGGCGGCGCGGGCGACGCGGGCGACCTGGGCGGCTCGGGCGACGCGGGCGGCCGCGGGGGGACCGCGCCGGGCCGGGGCCCGGACGCATGATCGGAGCGGACGGCGGCACGAGCGCCGGGCGTGGCACGAGGGGGCGCACGACGCGCCGAAAGGACAGGGCGATGCGACGAGGACGACACGGGGCACCCGGACCCGCGGCGGCGACGGCCACGATCGCGGCCGCCGCGCTGCTGGCGATGGCCGGCGGGCTCGCGGGGTGCGGCGGGGGGGCGGAGGACGAGGCGCCACCGGCGCCCGAGGACGTCGCGGGCACCGGTGATCCCGGCGACGCGGCCGGCGCGGACGAGCCGCGCCCGCTCACCGCCGAGCAGCGCGAGGCGGCGGTGCGGGCCCGCGGCCTCATGGGCCGCTACGACTACGACGCCGCGGTCGCGCTGCTCGAGGAGCTCGCCGAGGCCCGGCCGGACCGCCTCGACGTGCGCACCAACCTCGCGATCGCGATTCTCAACCGGCAGCTCGACGGCGACGAGGCGATCGCGCTGGAGCTGCTGCGGGGCGTCCTCGCCGAGGACGCCGACCACGTGCGGGCGCTCTACGTGGCCGGCCTGCTGGAGCTGCGGGCGGGCGAGGTGGAGTCGGCGGCGGGCCGGCTCGGCCGCGTCGCGGAGCTCGATCCCGACGACCCCTACGCGGCGTACTTCCACGGCCAGGCGATCGAGCCCTTCGACGCCGAGCGTGCGCTGGCCGAGTACGAGCGGGCGCTCGCCGCGGACCCGTACCAGCGCAGCGCCGTCTACCGCGCGGCGGTCGTCGCCCGGCGCCTCGGCCGCATCGAGGAGGCGACCGAGCGGCTCGAGCTCTTCCAGCGGCTCGAGGACAACCCGCAGGCCCGCTCGGCCGAGTTCGTCTACACCCGCATGGGCACGAAGGCCGAGGTCACCGCGCCGGGGCCCGCCGACGGCCCGCGGGAGCCCGTGCCCGCGCCCGAGGGGCCGCTGTTCGCGGACGCGGTGGCGATCGCCTACGGCCTGCCCGCGTTCGCCGCCGGCGTGCCGCCGGTCGCGGCCGACCTCGACGGCGACGGGGACGTGGATCTCTACCTGCCGCGGGCGGTGCCCGCCCCGGGCGGCGAGGTGGGGGGCCCCGGCGCCCGCGGACTCGTCCTGCTCCGCGAGGGCGGGTCGTGGATGCCCGGCGACCCCGAGTCCCCGCTCGCCGCGGTGACGGACGTGAACGCGGCCCTGCTCGAGGATCTCGACGACGACGGCGACGTCGATGCGTACCTGCTGCGCACGGGGCCCAACGTGCTGCTGCGGCGCGACGCGGAGGCGCCCGGCGGCTGGGTGGACGCGACCGAGGCGTCCGGCACCGCGGGCGGCCCGTTCCGATCGGTCGACGGGCTGATGGTCGACGCGGACCACGACGGCGACCTCGACCTGCTCGTGGCCAACGCCGACGGCCCGGACGAGCTGTTCAGCCACGACGTCGACGGACTCTTCCGCTCGCTCGCGGTGGAGAGCGGGCTCGCCGAGTCGGGGGCGGGCTCGCGTCGGATCCTCGTGGAGGACCTCGACGCCGATCGCGACCTCGACATCGTGGTGCTGCGGGACGAGGGCACGTTGATCCGGATCAATGACCGCCTGTGGGACTGGCGCGACCCGGACCCGGCCGACGCCGCCCTCGCCGCCCTCGCCGAGGCGCGGCTGCTCGCCGCGGTCACCGCCGACGCGGACGCGGACGGCCGCCCGGAGCTGTACGGGGCGGGTCGGGACGGCACCGTCTCGAGGTGGACGGCGGACGACGGCTGGTCGCGGCCGCCCATCGCCGATCGGCCGGCGCGGCTCGCCCGGCCGCGGCTCGCGATCCTCGACGTGGACGGCGACGGCGGCCAGGAGCTCCTCGTCGCCGACGGCGACGGGCGACCCCGGGTCCTGCCGCTGCCGGGAGACGACGCGCCCGCGGTGTCGCCGCCGAGTCCGTGGGCCCCCGCGGCCTGGGCCGTCGTGCCCGCGTCGGAGCCCGGCCGCGGCCCCGCGGTCGTCGCGATCGGGGATGACGGCACCGCGCGGCTGCACGACGCGGGACCCGGGCGCTGGCCCTTCCTCGCGGTCGATCTCCGCGGCCGCGTCGACACCGCCAACAGCCTCCGCTCCAACGCCGCCGGCGTCGGCACGCGGTACGCCGCCCGGGCGGGGGACGCATGGACCGCCGGCCGCTTCCTGCGCCCGCACTCGGGACCGGGGCAGGGGCGGGTGCCGCGCTTCGTCGGCCTCGGCGACCGCGGCCGGCTCGACTTCATCGAGCTGGAGTGGCCCGACGGCGTCTTCCAGAGCGAGGTGCACGCGGCGGCGGATCCCGGGGGCGAGCCGGTCGACCTGTCGGCGGGGCGCATCGAGATCGTCGAGACGCAGCGGCAGCTCTCGAGCTGCCCCGTGATCTTCGCGTGGGACGGCGAGCGGTGGAGCTTCGTGAGCGATGTCCTCGGCGTCGGCGGGCTCGGCTACCTGCTCGAGCCGGGCCTCTACGCTCCGCCCCGTCCGCGCGAGCGGTTCCTGATGCCCGCCGGCCTGCCCGCGGCGGCGGACGGGCGGCTGTCGATCCGCATCCACCAGCCCAAGGAGGAGATCTGCTACCTCGACCATGCCGCCTTCGACGCGTGGGACCTGCCGCCGGGATGGGACGTCGTCCCCGACGAGCGGATGGACACGGCGCCGCCACGGGCCACCGGCGAGCCGCGGTTCTTCCGGCTCGCGGACGAGCGCCGGCCCGTCCGGGCGACCGACGCGGCCGGACGCGACGTCCTGGCGAGCCTGCTCGAGCTCGACGAGGTCGCGGCGCCGACGCCGGCCCCCGACCCGCGGTTCCTCGGCCGGCTCACCGCCGAGCACGTCGTGACGCTGGAGTTCGATCGGCCGGTCGACGGCCGCGGTCCGGCGGGGCGGGGCGTCCCCACCCTGGTGGCCGACGGCTGGGTCGAGTACCCGTACTCGCAGACCCGGTTCGCCGGCTGGCAGGCGGGCGTGAGCTGGGACCCGGTGACGGTGGAGGCCCGCCGCACCGACGGCACGTGGATCGTCGTCGCGGACGAGGCCGGCTACCCCGCCGGCATGCCGCGCCGCATGAGCCTCCCGCTGGCGGACCTGCCCGCCGGCTGCACCGCGCTGCGTCTCCGGACGACGATCGAGGTGCACTGGGACCGGCTGTCGGTGGTCCCGACGGTGGCGGCGGAGGCGGTGGAGCCGGCACCGGTCCACCGGCGACTGGAGCCGATGGCGGCGACGCTCCGCCGCACCGGCTTCCCGCACCGCACGACCGGTCCTCACCGGCGCCCGCGGTTCGACTACCACGACCGGGCGCCCTTCAACGACATGCGGGCGATCCGCGGCTTCTACACCGCCGAGGGCGACGTCCTCGAGCTGGTGTCGGCGATCGACGACGCGACCGCGGTCATCGGCCCGGGCGAGGAGGTGCGGGTCGAGGTGGCGGCGCCGCCGGCCCCGCCCGCGGGGTGGTCGCGGCGACTCGTCCTCGACGTCGCCGGCTGGTGCAAGGACATGGACCTCTTCACCGCGGGGGGCGACACGGTGGAGCCGATGCCGGCGCGGGAGGGCCGGCCGTCGGCCCGCGCGGTCGAGCTCGACGAGCGGACCCGGACCCGGTTCCGGTCCGGCCGCTGATGGCCCCGGCGACGGACCCCGCCGCGTTCCGGCGGGAGCGGCAGCGGCTCGTGGCCGAGCTGCTGGACCGCAACGAGGTCCACAGCCAGCCCCAGCTCGCGGCCCTGCTCGAGGCCGAGGGGATGCGGGCCGCCCAGGCGACCCTCTCCCGAGACCTGCGGGAGCTCGGGGCGGTGAAGACCGCGGGCGGCTACCGGCTCCCCGAGCCCGCCCGCCGCGTCCGCCGCCGGGCCGACCGGACGGTCAGGGCGGCCCGGCCGGGCACCGGCCTCCTCGGCACCGGCGTGCGGTCGGTGGCCCGCACCGGCCCGATGCTCGTCCTTCGCACCGAGCCCGGGCGGGCCGGCCGGATCGCCGCCCGCATCGACGGGGCGGGGTGGCACGGTGTCCTCGGCACCGTGGCGGGGCTGGACACGGTGTTCGTCGCGATGGTGTCCACCGCGGTCGCGCGGGACCTCGAGGGGCGGCTCGCCGGCCGCGGCTGAGCCCCTCGCCGGGCGGGGCGAGCGTGGATCGCCGGCGGCCGCCGGATCGCCCGGTCGGCCCCGCCAGCCCCGGCGGGGTCCGGCGGGGTCCGGGGAGGTCCGGCGAGGTCCGGGGAGGTCCGGCGAGCGTCCGCACCGCGGCCGGATCGCCGGGGTCCTGCGGCGCGGCCCGGCCCGGCCCGCGCCGGCGGAATGGGGCACGGGCCACCCGTCGCAGAGGCCGGAACCACGTTCTCGCCCCCCGAGGTGGCGATGAATGACGCGTGAATGGTCGTGAATGATCGGATTCGGCCCGTTCTCGGGGTCGATCCTTGCGGTCGGACGCGGTCGACCGCTACGTTTCGGACACGGCCCCGTCGCAGCGGGGGAAGCGTGGAGAGAGCACCATGGCCCACGAGGCGCACGGGCGAGGGTCCGAGGGCGAGGACATCGACGCGTCGAGGACGTCGGCGGCGGACGAGCGCACGCCGGCCGCTGCGCCGGGGACGCCCCGAGCCGCTCGCCCGCCGCGGCCGCGCTATCGCCGGCCGGTCGGCCCGCGGCTGAAGGTGCTGCTGGCGGTGGTGCTCGGCGGCTTCGCCCTGCTGGTCGTCAACTCGGCCTACCTGCTGGGCGTGACCGTCACCGGCGTCCCCGAGAACCAGTTCTACATCTGGATGTTCCTCATCCACCTGGTGCTCGGCATCGCCATCGTGGTGCCGGTCATCGTGTTCGGGATCGTCCACATCCGGAACACCCGCAACCGGCCCAACCGCCGCGCGATCCGGGCCGGGTACGCGCTGTTCGCCTGCGCAATCGCGCTGTTCGTCAGCGGATTCGCCCTCACCCGGATGGACATCCCGTTCCTCGGCGTCCGGCTCGACGTCAACCACCCGACGATCCGGGGGGCGGCGTACTGGATCCACGTCCTCGCCCCGGTCGCGGTGATGTGGCTGTTCATCCTGCACCGGCTCGCCGGCCGCCGCATCAGGTGGAAGGTCGGCCTCGGCTGGGCCGGCGTGGCCACCGCGGCCGCCGCCGGGGGCGTCGTCCTCCACGGGATGGACCCGCGGGACCTGCCCTGGGCGGAGGAGCGGGGGACCCCGGCCGACGGCGAGCAGTACTTCCACCCGTCGCTCGCCCGCACCGCGACCGGCGACTTCATCCCCGCCCACGTCCTCAAGAACGACCAGTACTGCCTCACCTGCCACGAGGACGTGCACGACTCGTGGTCGCACTCGGTGCACAAGTGGGCGTCGTTCAACAACCCCGCGTACGCCTTCAGCGTCCGCAACACCCGCCAGGTCGCCCACGCCCGGGACGGCGACACCAACGCGGCCCGCTTCTGCGCCGGCTGCCACGATCCGGTGCCGTTCTTCGCCGGCGAGTTCGACGACCCGCGGTGGGACGACCCGCACTACGACGTGGCGACCGACCCCCTCGGCGAGGCCGGGATCACGTGCACCGTCTGTCACTCGATCAGCCACGTGAACAGCGTCCGCGGCAACGCCGACTACGTGATCGAGGAGCCGGTCCACTATCCCTTCGCCTACTCCGACGCTCCGCTGCTGCAGTGGGTCAACCGTCAGCTCGTCAAGGCCAAGCCCGAGTTCCATCGCACCACGTTCCTGAAGCCGGTGCACCGGACGACCGAGTTCTGCGGCACCTGCCACAAGGTCCACCTGCCGGAGGAGCTCAACGACTACAAGTGGCTCCGTGGCCAGAACCATCACGACTCGTTCTGGCTCAGCGGCGTCAGCGGCCACTCGGTCTCGAGCTTCTACTACCCGGCGCAGGCCGAGCAGAACTGCAACCAGTGCCACATGCAGCGCCGGCCGGCGGGGGATGGCGCCAACTTCGCCGCCGACTACGGCGAGGACGGGACGTGGACGGTGCTCGACCACCAGTTCCCCTCCGCCAACACCGCGATCCCGCATCTCGTGCGGCACCTGCTCGACGATCCCGACGCGGCGATCGAGGCCCACCGCGCCTTCACCGAGGACTCCCTGCGGCTCGACGTCTTCGCCCTCCGCCGCGGCGGCACCATCGACGGCGAGCTCGTCGCCCCCCTCGGCTCCGGGGCCACCGAGCTCGTCCCGGGCGAGACGTACCTGATGGACGTCGTCATCCGGACCCTGACGCTCGGGCACCACTTCACGCAGGGAACCGCCGACTCCAACCAGATCTGGCTCGACGTCGAGGTGCTCGACGGCGACCGCGTGATCGGCCGCAGCGGCGGCATGGACGAGCGGCGGCGGGTCGACCCCTGGTCGCACTTCGTCAACGCGTTCGTGATCGACCGGCGGGGCCACCGGATCAACCGCCGCAACGCCGAGGACATCTTCGTCCCGCTCTACGACAACCAGATCCCCCCGGGGGCGGCCGACACCGTGCACTACCGGCTGGCGGTGCCCGAGGACGCCAAGGGTCCGATCACGGTGCGGGCGCGGCTGAAGTACCGAAAGTTCGACACCGAGTACTACGCGCTGTTCACCGGCGATCCGGAGATCGTCAACGACCTGCCGATCATCGAGATCGCCGACGCCGAGCTCGTGCTCCCGGTGGCGGACGGGCGTCCGGCGGTGCCCGCGGCCCCGAGCCGGGTGCCGGCCTGGCAGCGCTGGAACGACTTCGGCATCGGCCTGCTGCGCGGCGGCCAGCTGCGGCAGGCCCGCGAGGCGTTCGAGCGGGTCGAGGCCCTCGGCCGACCCGAGGGCGCGATCAACCTCGTGCGGGTCTTCCTCGAGGAGGGCCTGGTGCAGACCCACGCCCCGGCCGCCCTCGCCCGCGCCGCGGCCATGGACCCGCCCGCCCTCGAATGGCAGCTGCTGTGGTTCGGTGGGCAGGTGGCGATGCGCAACGGCGACTACCTGCTGGCGGCCGAGAGCTTCCGCGAGATTCTGCGGGGCGGCTTCACGCAGGCCGAGGGACGCGGCTTCGAGTTCGCCAACGACTATCGGCTGCGCAACGCCCTGGGGCAGGTCCTGTACCAGCTGGGGCTCGCCGCGAGCGGCGATCGCCGCCGCGAGCTGATGAACGAGGCGCGGGCCGAGTACGAGGCGGCGCTCTCGATGGATCCCGAGAACCTCAATGCCCACTGGGGCATGAAGCTCGTGGCCCGCGACCTCGGCGACGCCGAGCTCGAGGCCCATCACGCCGAGCGGCACGCGACCTACCGGCCCGACGACAACGCCCGCGACGTGGCGATCACCCTCGCCCGGCGGCGGTACCCGGCGGCGGACCGCGCGGCCGAGGACGTGGTGATCCACGACCTGCACCGGCCCGGAGCCTACGCGCTGCCCGGCGAAGCGTGGGCCGAGCGTTCCGACGCCGACGTGGCGGACGCCGGCGGGGAGGCGGACGGGCCGGCGGCGTCGACCCGGCCCGTCGCCGCCGGCGAGCCGGTCGGAGCCGATGATCCGAGTGCGGCGATCCGGGAGGCGGTCCTCGAGGCGCTCCGCGGGCGGGAGACGATGCGATGAGCGACCCCACCCCCCGGCGGCCGGCCGACCCGGGCCCGGGCCGCGGATCCGGGCCGGGCCCCGGGTCGGGCTCCGGCTCGAAGCCCGGCGCCGAGTTCCACGATGACGACGTCGTCCGCGACGACGCCGTCATCGGCGTGGCGTTCCGCTGGTCGCTCGTCGCGTTCGCCGCGATCGCACTCGTGGTCCTCGCCGTGGTGCTGCTGACCCGCGAGGCCGTTCCCGAGGAGGAGGAGGTCTTCGAGCGGCAGCCGATCGCTGCCCCCGAGGCCCTGCGCTCCGAGGCCGAGACGCTGCCCCGGATCCCGTTTCGGGACGTGACCGCCGCCTCGGGCATCGACTTCGTGCACGAGAGCGGGGCCCGCGGGGACAAGCTGCTGCCCGAGACGATGGGCGGCGGCGCCGCCTTCTTCGACATGGACGGCGACGGCGACCCCGATCTGCTGCTCGTCAACGGCATGCCGTGGCCGGACGACCCGGGGTTCGCCGATCCGCCGGTGCACCGGCTCTACCGCAACGACGGCAGCGGCCGCTTCGCCGACGTGACCGCGGGCAGCGGGCTCGACGTGCCGTTCTACGGGTTCAGCCCGGCGGTGGGCGACGTGGACGGCGACGGCGACCCGGACCTCTTCGTGGCGTGTCTCGGCCGGGACCGCCTGTTCCTCAACGACGGCACGGGCCGCTTCACCGAGGTCACCGGCGCCGCCGGCGTCGGGGGGCCGGACGACGGCTGGTCGACCGGGGCCGGGTTCTTCGACTACGACCGCGACGGCGATCTCGACCTCTTCGTCCTGCGCTACGTCCAGTGGAGCCCCGAGATCGACGCGGAGGTGAACTTCACCCTCAACGGCGCCGATCGCGCGTACGGCCCGCCGATGAACTTCCGCGGCACCCACAACGTGCTGTGGCGGAACGACGGCGACGGCACGTTCACCGACGTCAGCGCCGAGGCGGGCATCGAGGTGACGAATCCCGCCACCGGCGAGCCCATGGGCAAGGCCCTCGCCCTCTGCTTCGCCGACGTCGACGGAGACGGCTGGATCGACGTCCTCGTGGCCAACGACACCGTCGCCAACTTCGCCTTCCGCAACCGTGGCGACGGCACCTTCGAGGAGATCGGCGCCGTCTCGGGGCTCGCCTACGACGGCATGGGCGAGGCGACGGGCGCCATGGGCATGGACGTCGGCGACCTCGCGGGCGACGGCCACCTGTGCGTCGGCATCGGGAACTTCGCCAACGAGGCGAGCAGCCTCTACGTGCAGCAGCCGGGCGACCCATGGCAGTTCGCGGACATGGCCGCCCTGCACGGGATCGGGTCGGCGAGCCGGCTGCGGCTGAGCTTCGGCTTCCTCTTCCTCGACACCGACCTCGACGGCCGGCTCGACGCGGTGCAGGCCAACGGCCACCTCGAGGACGAGATCAACGAGATCCAGCCGAGCCAGCAGTACCGTCAGCCGGCCCAGCTGTTCTGGAACGCGGGTCCGGACGCCCGTCGCCGGTTCGTGGTGCTGCCGGACGAGCAGGTGGCCGACCTCGCCCGCCCGATCGTGGGCCGGGCCGCGGTCGCGGCCGACGTGGACGGCGACGGGGACGAGGACGTGCTGCTGACCCAGCCCGGGGGCGCGCCGCTGCTGCTCGCCAACGAGCAGGCGACCGGCCATCGCTGGCTGCGGGTCCGGCTCGACACCACCGGCACCGCGATCGCACCGGGCGCGATCGGGGCCGAGGTGACGCTGGAGACGGTGGACGGGGGGATGCAGCGCCGCATCGTCGGTCCGACGCGGAGCTATCTCGCCCAGAGCGCCCCGGTCGCGACCTTCGGCCTGGGCACGGCGATCGAGCCCGAGCGGATTCGCATCCGGTGGCCCGACGGCAGGGAGACGACCCATCCGGTGCCGGGCGTGGATCGCGAGCTGGTGCTGCGGCCGGACGACGCCGCGGGGTGACGTGCATGCCGTCGCCCCCGCCGCGCCCGCCGTGTCGCGTGGGGGCACCGTCGCACCGGCATCGCCTCGGCGGCGGATGTGATCGCCCGCGCGGTCGCCGGCCGCGGCCGGCGTGGGGACGGGGCGGGGCCCGCCCGCTTCCGCCTCGCCGCGCGTCCCCGCGAGCCGCCGCCGACCCGGGGCGGGCCCCGCTGGGTGCAGGCGGGCTCGACGGTCCACCGCCGCCGCCGCGGCGTCACGATCAGGCCCACGCGCGTCACGGCTGGAGCCTCCGCAGGCCCACGTCGTAGCCGGACGCGTCGGCCCGACGGAACCAGGCCACGACCACCGGGTCCTCCGACGGCACGCCGTCGGCGGCGTCGCCCAACGCCGCGACCACCGTCCCCGTCGTCCCGGTCGGGATCGGCAGCGTGCTGTAGAGCCGGTAGCCGTGCTCGCTCCGGTCCACCAGCCGGTAGCGATGGCTGGTCCCGGTGTGGCCGATCCAGCGAAGGACCAGCTCCCCGATCACGGGGATGCGTGGGGCGAGGCGTCGTTCGCTCGCCTCGTCACCCTGAAGCCTGGCGTCGAGTACCGCGTCATTGATCATGCGTGAAGGCTCCGATCCGCGCTGCGCCCGCGGCCACCGCTGGGTCGGGACGGCGCGGCGGGGACCGTCGGTCGGTCCGTCTGCGGCGACCGGGCAAGGCGGCTGACGGCCCGTTTCCGGACACGGGGGGCAGCGGCCGGGGGGCGCCCGCCGGGACGTCGGACGGGGTGCCGGATGAGGCGTCGAACGCGGCGCCGGGTGGGACGTCGGACCGGGCATCGGGTGGGACGGCGGGGGGAGGACGAGCGGGGCGGCGGTGGAGGACGAGCGGGGCGGCCCCGGTGGTCGGGCCGGGCATCGGGCCGGAAGCCGGGCGGGGGCGGACGCCGTGGGGCTCGGACGGCCTCGGGCGGCCTCGGGCAGTCGCGCGGGCGGTGGAGGACGGTCGCGGGCGGTCGCGGGCGGCCTCGGACCGTCGCCGGCGGTGGAGGGCGGGGCGGGGCGGTTCAGGACGGTCGAGAGCGGGCTGGCCCCCGGTCGCCGCGGGGGGCGGCGAGGGATCCGGGGACGCGTCGCGAGGGCCGGCGCAGCGGCGGCGCGGGGCGTGGGGGGCCCGCGCGGCGGATGCGCGGACGCCGGAGGCCGGCTCGGCGCGGATCCGCGTTGGCAGGTCCGTGGCCGGGGGACGCGGATCGACGTCGCGCGGCACGGCCGTTGCCCGTGACGAAGGGCTCCAGCCGCCGCCGGCGGGGGCCGATGCCGTCCTGGGGCCAAGGGAGCCCGTCCGTCGCATGGACCAGCAGTCCGGGACAACGCCGCCGCCCGGCAGTCCGCCCGACGCCTTCGACGCGTCCGACGGGCTCGACGCGTCATCGCCCGGACCCGGGCTCGCCGCCGGCGCCGCGCTCGCGTCGCCCGACGCGGGATCCGGCGTGGGTCTGGCGGACCCCGTGACCACGCTCGAGGACCTGCGGCGACGCGTCGAGGCGATCCGGGCCCGGGCCTCCGACCCGAGGTTCGAGGCGGGCATGGAGGCGGTGCTCGGCGGACCGGTGCGGCCGGTCGCCGGGCCTGCGGACACGAACGCATCGCCACCGGCGCCGGTCGCGGATGCGGCCGACGACGCGGCGTCGATCTCGCTTCCGGGGTCCGACGAGCCGGCGAGCGGCGGCGAGATGGGTGCCGCCACCTCGCCGTCGGCCAGGGTCGCCCGGGCGGGCGAGCAGAACCGGCAGAACCGGGCGACGAGGCCCGGCGGGGCCGCCACGAACGCGCCGCAACTGCCGGGTGGTGCCGGCGGCGAGGACGTCGGGGCGCGTCCAGCCGCCGGCCCGCCGGACTTCACGCTTCCGCTCGAGGGCGTGGTCGCCCCCCCGCCGCCCGTTGCGGGGGCGGAGGATGCCCCGCCGTCCCCCGCGACGAGTCCGCCGCCGGCCCGCACCGGGGTCGAGGGCCCCGAGGCCGGTCCGTCCGTCGCCGCGGTGGCGCCGGTGAACGGCGACGGGACCGACGTCGTCGACGATCCCGCCGCCGTGACGGCGTTCGGCGATCCCGACGTCGCCCTCGAGGTGATCGATCGACTCGCCGACCAGGCCGACGGGCTTCGGCGGGCGGTCGCGAACGCGGCATCGGCCGCGGAGGCCGGATCCGACGACGCCGTGGTCCCCGACTTCGGGGCCCTGGATCCATCCGGCGGCACGGGCGCGCTGGACGACTCGCCGGCGCCGTCGTCGGCGCCTCTCGGGCTCGTGCCGCCCGAGCAGGACGAGCCGTCGCCTGCGTCCGCGGTCGAGCCGGACGGACCGGCGAGGGCGGCCACGCGCCCCCCCGTGGACGACGACGGCGTCGGGGCGCGGAACCGCGAGGTCCCATCGTCCTCGCCTTCGGTCGACGCATCGGTCGACGTGGGTGCCGACGCGCCGTCGACCGCGATTCCGCCGTCGACCGGCGAGACCGCGGACGCCGCGGCGGTCCTCGGCCGCGATCTCGCCGACACGGATGCCGGCGCAGCGACTCGGCTCGGCGGCCCGGCCGCGGCGGTGCCGGACTTCGGTGCGCTCGATCCGGTCGGAGGCCCGGTGGCCGGTGGCGTGCCGATGCGGATGGCCGATGGTCCCGGGTCCGGCGAAGAGACCGCGGACATGCCGCCCGCCGGTGCCGCCGCCGCCGAGTCGGCCGCGGCGATCCAGGCGGATCCCGGCGATTCCGCAGGCGTCGAGACGGTCGTCGCGGAGACCGGCTCGACCGCGGTCGCCGTCGATCCCGACGAGCCGTCCGCTCCGGCGGACGTCATGGCGTCGGCCGCGGCTGCGGTCGACGAGCCGACCACGGCCCGTGAGCTCGACGTGGCCCCGCCCGGGGCCGCGGCCACGTCGAGTGACGGGGCCGACGCTGCGGGGAGTGCCCCCGAGATCGGCGATGGCGTCCCCGCAGTGCCTGCGAACGGCGATCCCGAGATCGCGGCGACGGGCGAGTCGCCGAATGCGCTCGACGCCGTCGATGCCTCCGGTGCGGCGGACGCGATCGCCTCGGCCGGCGCGGCACGAGAGCCCGAGCCGACCGATGCGCCACGCGACGCCCGAGAGCCCGAGCCGGCGGGCGGCCCGGCCGACGCGGCCGAGGCGACGGCGGACGTGGCCTCCCGCGCCGGCGTCGAGCCCGCCGCCGAGGACCCGGTCGATGCCGAGTCGGCGACCGACGACGTCAGCCCGGCCGACGCTGACACGGTGCCGGATGCCGACGTCGAGGACGTGTCCGTGTCGCTCGACGCGGCCGACGAGATCGACGACATCGATGAGGCGTCGAGCGCCGACGAGATCGACGACGAGGGCCGGCCCGCGGTCGCCGTCGCGACGGCCGAGGGCGCCCTGCCGGCTGCCGTCGCCGACGCCGTGGACGAGACATCGAGCGCCGACGAGACCGACGACGGTCGTGCGTTCGCGGTCGCCGTCGCGCCGGCCGAGGCCGAGGCCGAGGCCGAGGCGGTCGGGGGGGTCGACGACGCCCGTGCCGGCGGCGTGGACGAGGTGGCGGCCGGCGCCGAGATCGACGACGAGGGCGAGCCCACGGTCGGCGTCGCGCCGGCCGAGGATGAAGCGCCGGACGTCCTGGCCGAGGTCCCGGACGAGGCCGCCGAGACGGCGGCGGGGGCGATCGACGCGATCGAGCCCGCGGCGGCCGCCGACGCGCTCGCCGGCAGCTCGGATCTCGCCGACGACGTCACGTCGTCCGAGGGCGCCGAGCCGGCCGCGGTCGACGACGACGCGGACGAGCTCGCCGAGGAGGTCGCGTCGTCGACGGAGGCGGCCGACGTCGCGGCGGACGCCGGAGCGGGCGAGGGCGAGGGCGAGGGCGAGGGCGAGGGCGTTCTCGATGTCGCCGGCGACCTCGACCCGGTGCCCGGGGGAGACGACGCCGACGAACCTGCCGAGGCCGCCGATGCCGCACCGGACTCGGCGGGCACGATCGCCTCGGACGCGACCGACCTCGCCGCGGCGATCGGCGACGGGATCGAGGTGCCGGACGGCGAGCGCGCAGCCGACTCGGCGGAAGCGGTCGCCGGCGCGGCGGAGGCCGCCCCCGGCGACGTGGATGCGGCCACCGCGATCGACACGGACGAGCCGGCGGCCGATCCGCGGGGCGCGTCGGACGGCGCCGAGCCCCTCGATGCCGACGCGTTCGTCGACACGATCGACGCGGCGCCGACCGGCTCGACCGGCGGTCCGGACGATCGTGCAGGCGACGAGGCGCTTGCCCGGGCGATCGAGGCGCTGGAACCGGATTCGGATGTCGAGGCTCCGCCGACGGCGGCGAACGAGGCTGCCGGCGCGGTCGGCGCGGTCGGCGCGGAGTCGCCCCGGGAGCCGGCGGGCGAGCTCGCCCGAACGCTCGACGCGATGATCGCCGCCGATGCCGACGCGCTGCTGGGTGCCGATCCCGGATCTGCGCCGGGGGCGCTCGAGGCCGGTGACTCGCAGGCATCCGACGCCGATGCCGTGGAGGCCGAGGCCGCGCTGCCTGCGTTCGACGGCTCGGACGAGGCGCCGCCGACCCCGGCCGCTGCGAGGCGCGACGACGCGTCGGCGGTGATGGACGCCGAGGCGGCGAACGGGCCCGCTCCCGATCTCGCCGATGCGCCGGGCGAGGCGACGCCGGAGGAGATCGACGAAGCGGCCGCCGCGCACGCGGCCGACGATGCGGAGCCGGCGCGAGACGGCGGGCCGGATTCGGTGGCCGTCCTCGATGCGACGACCGAGGGGGCCCCCGACCACGCCCGGGCCGCATCGCCGGCCGACCTCCCGTCCGACGATGACGACGACGGCGGGCCGGACCTCTCGGCCGCCCTCGACGCGATGATCGGGGAGGACGAGGCCGACGACGCTGCGGCGGGCTCCGCGGGCGAGGATGGCGGCGCCGCCCACGCCGCCCACGCCGCCCACGCTGCCGACGCCGCAGATGACCGGGCCGACGACGCGGCCGAGGGCGCCGATCCCGACGTCGCCGCGCCGCTGGACGCGTCGATCGACGGGGACGAGCAGGCGTCGGCGGCGGATCCTGCCGACGCATCCGACGGCGACATGTCCGCCGATGCGTCCGTCGCCGATGCGAGCCACGAGGACCCGGGCGGCGCGGCACCGACGGCGGATTCGGCGTCGGCCGACGACGGCGAGCCCGATCTTGCCGCGGCCCTCGATGCGATGATCGCCGAGGACGAGGCCGCCGCCGAGGCGCCGGCGGTCGATGCCGTCGCGTCGCGTGAGTCGCCGACCGAGGCCACGGACGTGGCCGACGAGGCCGCCGGCGACGCGACCGACGCGACCGAGCACGACGCCGCGGCCGACGACGGCGAGCCCGACCTTGCCGCGGCCCTCGATGCGATGATCGCCGAGGACGAGGCCGCCGCCGAGGCGC
>CAYLNM010000082.1:0-4243 GCA_964385045.1 uncultured Isosphaeraceae bacterium | reverse complement strand
CCGAGCACGACGCCGCGGCCGACGACGGCGAGCCCGACCTTGCCGCGGCCCTCGACGCGATGATCGCCGAGGATGCGGCGGACGAGGCGGCCGGCGCACCGGCCTCGGACGTGCCCGCGGCTCCCGACGCGTCCGGCGGCGTGGACGAGACCGCGCCGATCGAGTCGATCGACGCCGTCACGGAGTCGGACGCTCACGATCCGGACGCCGACCTGCTCGGCCGACCCGCCGCCGACCCCGCCGACGTCGCGTCGCTGGACGCGGCCATCGCCGAGGAGGCGGACGCGGTGGCCGAGGACGACGTCGCGTTCGAGCCCGACGAGGGGGCGGCGCCGGCGGACGCGGAGGACGTGGTCGGCGCGGCCGGCGACGCCGCCTCGGCCCCGGACGCGGCCGGTGGCGGGGGCGCCCCGGAGGACGCCCTCGCGGCGATGGGC
This sequence comes from uncultured Isosphaeraceae bacterium, assembly GCA_964385045.1. Taxonomy (GTDB): domain Bacteria; phylum Planctomycetota; class Phycisphaerae; order Phycisphaerales; family SM1A02; genus CAYLNM01. The sequence goes on along the minus strand of CAYLNM010000082.1, from coordinate 3,806 downwards.
TTCACCGTTCCCGAAGGCGTGGACAAGGCCGCGGCGCTCCGCAAGGTCCGCGCGGCGCTCGCCGCGAAGGTCAAGGCCCGATCCGACGGGCAGGGGGGCGACGAGGATCCGAACGATCCGGCGGCGAGCCTGAGCCCGGAGCAGATGGCGGAGATGATGGCCGAGCTCGACCGGGCTCTCGCCGACGGCGTCGACACGCTCCTCGACAGCAGCTACGAGACCATCGCGGGACTGCTCGACAGCGTCTTCGACGAGGACTCGATCGTGGCCCCGCCCGAGGCCGACCTCGTGCCCGACGAGGACGAGCCCGACGAGGACGTCGCGTCCGGGGACGGCGAGGCGATGCTGCCGGCCGACGACGACGGCCCCGATCTCGCCCGCGAGCAGCAGGAGGCGGACGAGGCGCAGGCGACGGAGCCGGCTCCGGCGGATGCCGCGGCCGACGTCCCGTCCGACACCGCCGACACGCCCGAGGCCGCGGCCGGCGCCGAGCCGTCGGCCTCGGTCGTGGATCCCGAGGACGAGTCCGACGACGGCGTGCCCGCGGGCATGCTCATCGACGACGACGCGAGTCTGTCGGGCTCGGACGCGGGCGGCACGGCCCCGGCGGGCGCCGCGGAGGAGGACCCGCTCGAGTCCGCGGCGGAGATGGCGGCGGTCGAGGATCTCGAGGGCGAGTTCGACTCGGTGGACCTCGATGAGCCGATGCCCGCGGACGCCGGAGTCGCCACCGGAGCGGGCCCGGCCGCCGGGCAGCCCGGCGAGACGGCCGCGGAGCCGGTGGGCGGCGGCCTCGCGGCCCGGCTCGAGCCTCCGGTGCGGTCGGCCCTGGAGCTGCTGGCGCGGCCGCTCGAGCGGATTCCCCCGACCTGGCGTCCCACCGTGGACTGGATCGCGATCAGCCTCGCGTTCTGGGTGCCGGTGACCTGGGTGCTCGCACTGCTGCTGATCTGATCGGCCTCGTCCCGCGATCGCGGCCGCCGCGGACCGTCTGCTGTCACGCCCCGCGGCACTCCGCGGCACCCCCACGCCGGATCCGGCCGCGGGCGTCGCCCGGTCGGCCGGCGCGGGAGCCTGCCTCCGCAGGTTCTCCGAGACGCCGCCGCCCGGCTCACCGCCCGCGTTGACTGCCGCGGGCGAGCCGCTATCCTCCGCGGCCCGCCGCGCGGGAGCACCGGCCGCCCCCGGACCGCGCGACCTCCCCCCCGTGCCCGAGCCGGAGCGTGGTCATGTCGTCGATGGAAACCACCCTCATCATCCTGAAGCCCGACGCCGTCCAGCGGGGCCTCGTCGGTCGCATCGTCGCCCGCTTCGAGGACAAGGGCCTCCAGATCGTGGGCATGCGGCTCGGCATGATCTCGCCGGAGACGGCCGCGACCCACTACGAGGCGCACAAGGACAAGCCGTTCTACCAGGGGCTCGTCTCCTTCATGACGAGCAGCCCGGTCGTGATCCTCGCGGTCCGCGGCATCGGGGCGATCGCGGTCTGCCGCAAGATGATGGGGGCGACCTTCGGCTCCAAGGCCGAGCCCGGCACCATCCGCGGCGACTTCGGCGTGTCGAACAGCTTCAACCTGATCCACGGCTCCGACAGTCCGGAGGCCGCGGAGCGGGAGCTGAGCCTGTTCTTCGCCGACGGCGACGTCCTGGCCTACGAGCGGCCCATCGATCGCTGGGTGTACGACTCCTCCGGCGGCACCCCCGAGTGACCGAGGGCCCGCAGGGCCCGACCGCTCCCCGGCGGCGCCCTGGCCGAATCTGCGCACCGGCGACCTCGATTCCTGTCCGCTCGGGCCCGAGTTCTCGGTCCTGAGCCCCCGGCACGGACGCTCGGACGAGTCCGAGCAGGGAATTGTGGCTCTGCGCCGTTCTCCCGGCCGAATCGCGGGCGGGCGGGTGGCGATCGGCGGGCCGTCCTCGGCGGAAGGGCCCCAGGTCGACCGGCGGGCCGATCGAGGTGGTAGGATGGCGTTCGGGCCCGTCCGGGATGGGGCCGTCTCCCGCGCGAATGTCGGGTCGCATCTGCGAGCGGACGGGCGACGATGCTCGGGTGAGCCGGGAATACCGGACCGGTCCCGGACGTTCGGTCCTTCAGTTCCTTAGAATGATTCCAGACTACGGAAACATCTGAACGGATTGGACGTATAGTCTTTCGGAGTTCGTGACGTCTGTCACGAAGTCCAGCCGCGACGCCGGGTGGGACCCGGACGGCCGTCGGGCCGGGGACGAGGCAGGCTGCCTCGCCGTCCCGACACACCCTCCTCCAGTGGGATCCATCGATGCTTCAGAACGTGATCGGAACCGGATCGCCTCTCGACCGCGTCCGCCGCCGGCGGACGGGGTTCGACGGTCCCACCCCGACGCAGTCCAGCGGCAGTGGCGGCCGCACGGGCGCCGGCCTGTCCGCGGCCGACGAGCGCCTGCTCGCCGAGCTGCTGTCCAAGCCGATGGACTACATCGACAGCGACGTGTTCCGGCGACCGGACGCCGAGCAGGTGATCTACCGCGACCCGGACGACATCGAGCGCCCGGACGTCGCGTGGTACCGCCCGCTCATGGACGACCTCACCGCGCACGCAGGGGATCGGAACCGTCACTCCAGCACCCGGCAGAACGGCACCGTGCTGCTGTCGGCCGCCCAGGAGCGGGTCCTGTTCCTCCAGTACAACTACGCTCGCTTCCGGATCTCCGAGATCCAGAAGGCGATCGGCCCCTCGGGCCCGACCGACGAGCAGGCCCACGAGATCCTCCGCTGGCACCGCATCGCGGTCGCCTATCGCGAGCAGATCGCCGAGACCAACCTTGCGCTCGTGCTGGCGATGGCCAAGCGCACGCGGATGAGCGAGGTGGACTTCGCCGACCTCGTCAGCGAGGGCAACATGGCACTGCTGCGGTCGGTCGACAAGTTCGACTGCGGTCGCGGCTTCAAGTTCTCGACCTACGCGTGCCGGGCCATCCTCAAGGCGTTCTCGCGGCAGGGGATGAAGCTGAGCAAGTATCGCCAGCGGTTCCCCACGGACTTCGACCCCGCGATGGAGAAGTCCAACCACGTGGAGAACGTCCGGGCCGAGCAGGAGCGGGAGACCGCCGACGAGGTGAAGCACATCGTGATGAACAACGATGCGGATCTCTCGACGGTGGAGCGGACGGTGATCCACCACCGCTTCGGGATCGGCTCCGACGAACCGCACGAGCCGCTCACGCTCGAGCAGGTGGGTCAGATCATCGGCGTGACGAAGGAGCGGGTGCGCCAGATCCAGAACAAGGCCCTCGAGAAGATCCGCGAGCGGCTCGAGGAGGGCCAGCTGATCGAGTCCGGCGTGCCGGACGACAGCCCCGCCCCGAGCCCCAACTGAGCCTTCTCCTCACGCCCGGGTCCGCCCGGGCACTCGATCCGACGACGACGCCCCGGAGCCCCCGCCGGGGCGTCGTCGCGCGCCCGGGGACCGTCGGGCAGGGGGGCCGCGGCGTCCCGCGGGCGGGTGCGGCGGTCAGGGCCGCCCCGCGGGTGGTGGCGGCCCGGCGCCGCAGACGGACCACGCCGGCCCCGGGCGGGCGCCGAGGCCGGGCCGTCGCCCGCGCGGCCCGTGATCCGCGGCCCGTGACCCGCGGCCCGTGACCCGCGACCCGCGAGCCCTGACCCGATCGCCCCGGCGGCTCCGCCGCCGCCGCTTCGCGTCCGCCGCTCCGCGCTCCGCCGCCTCCCGCCCGCCGACCGCCGGCAACCCGTGGAACGCCTGGGGCGAACCCCCGTAGCATCGACCCGCGCTCGCCTCGCCGCCCGGCCACTCCGCCCGCCCGCGCCC
>CAYLNM010000081.1:0-19393 GCA_964385045.1 uncultured Isosphaeraceae bacterium | reverse complement strand
GCGACCGCCGGCCCACCCCGCACGCACCCGCCGACCGGACCGGGACCCCGCCGTCCCCATGCTCGCCGAACCGCCGCCTCACCCCCCGAACGCATCGACGTACCGCTCCCAGAGCTCCTCCGTCCGCCGTTCGGCGTAGTCCATCGCGTACGGCTCGCCCCGCGAGCACTCGTACTGCGAGCGGGTGTGCATGCGGTCGTGGTGGTGCCCCAGCTCGTGCAGCAGCACGTCGAGCAGCAGGAAGCCGCGGGCGCTCCGCTCGTCGAACTCCAGTCGGCGGCGTCCCCCGCCCAGCGACTCGATCGGCACCTCGAGCCGCTCGAGCACCGGCAGGCTCTCCTCGACCCACGCCTCGTCGAGGATGATCGCACTGGTCCGCGGCCACGCCCCGAGCACGACGATGCCGGGCTCGTACCAGCCGAAGCAGTCGGGATCGCCGCCGGCGAGGCGGATTCCCTCGAGCCCCTCGGCCAGCTCGTGCCAGTCGTCGAGCAGCTCGAGGAACCGCACCACGTCCCGGCGCATCAGCACGTGTCGGAACCCGGGTGCGGGCCGGTCGCGGGCGATCGGCAGGTTCACCGGCGCCGGCACCGGCTCACCCGGCTCGACCATGCGGCCCGCCGCGACCACACGCGACCCGGCGTTCGGATCCCGTCGCCGTCGCATGCGTCGCGGCGCCTTTCTCGGATGCGGTCCCCTCCTCATCGCGGCGTCGTCCTCCGTCTCCGTGGGCCGCCGCCACACCCCGCCCCGCACGGGGCGACGGCCGACGTCGGCGTCCCGGTCCGGGGCCCGTCCGCGAGGTCGCCGCTCCTCGTCCGCGCGATCGACCGTCGCCGCCCCCGCCGAGCATGCTCGGCGAGGGTCGGAGGTCGACCGCGGAACGCAGCGTGACGTCCGCGGGCGGCGGAACCGGATTGTCGTCGGAGCGAAGGGGTCGCCGTCCCGCCGACGAGCGGCGAGACGGCGCGTCGGGACCGCGGCCGAGCGGACCCGACGGGCCGGGGAAGCTGGTCAGGTGCCGCTGAGGACCTCGTCCGGGATCTCGGCGTTGTGGTAGACCTTCTGCACGTCGTCGTGGTCCTCGAGCGTGTCGAGCAGCCGCAGGACCTTCTCCGCGGTGTCGGCGTCGCAGTCCACCGTCGTCTGGGGCAGGAAGGCGATCTCGGCACTCGCGGGCTCGATGCCCGCGGCCTCGAGCGCGTCGCGGACGGTGCTGTAGCTCGACGGGTCGCAGGTGACCTCGAAGCCACCCTCGGACTCGACGATGTCCTCCGCCCCCGCCTCGAGCGTCACCTCCATGAGCTGCTCCTCCGTGGTGGCCGAGGACTCCACGAGGAAGACGCCCCGCCGCTCGAAGCCGAAGCTCACCGCTCCCGTGGTGGCGAGGTTGCCGCCGGACTTCTCGAAGATCTTGCGGAGCTCGGGGGCGGTGCGGGTCGTCTTGTCGGTGAGGCAGTCGACGATCACGCCGACGCCGCTCGGGCCGTAGCCCTCGTAGCGGATCTCCTCGTACACCTCGCCGGTGTCGAGCTCGCCCGCCCCCTTCTTCACCGCCTTCTCGATCGTGTCGCGCGGCATGTTGCACGCCTTCGCCTCGTCGATCGCGTAGCGGAGGGCGAGGTTCGTGGCCGGATCGCCGCCGCCGTTCTTGGCCGCGACGATGATCGCCCGCGCGCACTTGGACCACATCTTGCCCTTGGCCGCGTCCTGGCGGGCCTTGCGGTGCTTGATGTTCGCCCACTTGCTGTGACCGGCCATGCGGTGCGTCCTCGCGCTCGATCGGGGGCACGACCTCCCGCCGCCGGTCGAGCGCGGCCGCGGGAGCGGGGTGGGCCCGGTCGGCGCCAGTGCGAGCCGGGCCCGGGGATGGAGGCGAACGCCGCCGGTCAGTTCTCGCGACCGGACGGCTCGGTGCCGGCGCCGACCGCGTTCGCGACCTCCGCGTCGGTCGGTCGCACCGGGGGGGTGCCGTCGCCCGCGGGGTCGAGGGCCGCGAGCCGCTCGCGGAGGGCTCGGGCGGTCGGTCCGAACGTCGCATCATACATCCGCCCGGGGTCGCGGACGAGGACGCCCCAGACCCCCTCCTGCAGGACGCGGAGCCGCTGCTCGGTGTCCGTACGGTGGGCGTCGGAGCCGTCGAGGCGGGCCCCGCGCCGCCAGGCCTCGGCCGCCCCCGCCCGGTCGCCGGCCCGCCAGCGGGCGTCGCCGAGGTGCAGCAGGATCTCCCCCGTCGGCGTCTCGGCGGCGGCCGCGGCGCGCTCGAGCAGGCCCAGGGCTCCGGGCTCGCCGTCCGGCCCGTCCTCGAGCCGGCCCTGCCGGTAGCGGAGCCAGCCGAGGCTGTCGGTGATCGCGGCCGAGCCAGGGTCGAGACGGTGGGCCCGTTCGATCAGCCGGGCCGCCGCCGAGTCGACGCGGTCGGCCGCCTCCAACCGCGTGTAGCCGAGGTCGTTGAGGATGCCCGGGTCGTCCGGGGCGAGCTCGAGGGCCTGCGCGAGCAACGCGTCCGCGGCCGCCGGCGCGCCGACGAGGCGGTGGACCTGGGCCGCCCGCAGCAGGGCGGCGGCGAGCCGCTCGTCGCGGGGGCCCGGAGCCGCCGCGTCGGGAGCGGCGTACGGGGCGAGGCGGCCGGCGCCAGCGAGGCGGGCGAGAACCGCGGACACGAGCGCGGTGGGAGCCGCACCTCCGGAGCCGGCGTCGAGGCCCGCCGCGGCCCGGATCGCGGCGGGGGCGAGCCGCTCGTGGAGCGGTCGCCCGATCGGCGTCACGCCGTCGGCGCCCTCGGCCGCGGCCGAGGTGGCCGCCGCGAGGGCCACGTGCAGGGCGACGAGGTCCTCCAGGTCGCGGCCGGTCTCCGCCCCGCGGAGCAGTCGGCGGGCGACGGCGACCGCGGCCCGGTCGGCGAGCCCGCCGGCGAGGAGGTCCGCGGCGAACGGCCGCCACGGGTCGACGACGCGGAGAACGCCGGCGGTGCCCGGCCGACGCCCGGGGCTGCGGGCATCCCGGGCGTCGCGGGCAAGGGCGTCCACCAGCGCGAGGCTGCCGGCGTCGGGTCCGTCGCGGCGCAGACGGGCACCGAGTCCGCGGACGACGGGCTCGACCGGGGCGCCCGGCCGGGCGGCGAGCCGCGTGGCCAGCTCGATCTCGAGCGCCTCGGACGGCTCGAGGGAGGCGTCCGGGCGACCGGTCCTCGCGGCGGCGCCTTCGCCCGCGAGCCCCGCCGGCGGGCCGACGGGCGGTCCCGGTGCCGCCCCGTCGTCGTCCCCCGCCGCGAGCCGCCGCAGCACCGCCGAGGCGGCGAGCACGTCGCGGTCGGACGCGTCGTCGACCTGCTCCACGACGCCGCGGAGTGCCTGCACCGCGTCGCGGTCCTGCCCCGCGTCGGCGGCGAGCCGGGCGAGGAGCAGGTCGCGGTGCGGCGACGCCGGGCGGGTGAGCAGCCGACGCTCGCCCATGACGAGCCGGATCATCGCGTCGCCCGCGACGCCGGCCGCGGTCTCGGCGAGTCGCAGGGCCACCAGGTCGTCGCGACGGCGATCGAGCCGGTCCTCGAGCCGCGCCCACGCGGCGTCGCGGGCCCCGCCCATCGCCTCGACCCGGAACAGCGCGGTGGCGGCCACGGGATCCGCCGGCCGCCGGGCGAGCCGGTCCTCGAGCCACGCCACCGCGTCGCCGGGGCGGCCGTCGCGGAGGCGGGCCGCGACGAGATGCTCGAGGGCGGCCTCGTCCCCGGGGTCGACGAGCAGTGCGAGGCGAGCCGCGTCGTCGGCGGCCTCGTACCGGCCGGCGGCGAGCAGCCGCTCGCGCCGGAGCGCCGCCCCCGAAGGCGCGTTCGCGGCCGCGATCCCCCACTGCCGGCGATGACGCACGCGGGCCGCCGGGTCCGCGACGGGGCCGCCGGGCGCGAGGATGCGGTCGAGCAGCTCCCACGCGACCCCGGCGTCCGGCCGCCGCTCGATCACCGCGGCCGCGAGTGCCACCGCGTCGCGCACGTCCTCGCGGCGGCGCGAGTCGCCGCCGGCGGTCCATGCACGCTCGGCGCGGGCCGCGGCGAGCGCCAGGTCGACCGCGGCGATGAGGTCGGCGGACGTCGCGAGGTCGGGGGGATCGGCGGCGGCGCGGTCGTCGTCGAGGACGCCGGCGGCGAGCGGGGCCGGAACGCCGACGGCGGCCTCCGTTCGGGCGTCGCTGACCGCGGCGAGCTCGTCGCGGAGCTCGGCGGCGAACGCGACCGCCTCGTCGAGCTGCCCCACGCGGGCGAGGGCCGCCACCGCCGCGACGCCGAGCACCGGCCGCCAGGCGGTGGCCGCTCCCGCGGGCGGCGCGAGGGGGGCGGGCGCCTCCGGTCGCGGCGCGGCCGGCGCGAGCCCCACGGTCGCCGCGTCGGCCATCGCCCTCCGCAGCGCGGCGGGATCGCGCAGGAGCCCCGCCAGCCGCACGCGGGCGACGTGGAGGCGCGGGTCCGCCGCGCCCGTCCCCTCGGCGGCGTCGTCGAGGACCTGCCACGCCCGGCCGAGCCAGCCGCAGGCCTCGAACGCGAACGCCGCCGTGACCGGGCCGACGCCGGACGGCGCCGGGAGCGCGAGGTCGACCTCGTCGAGGCCGAGCGGCGCCGGCCGGGCCCGAAGCAGATGCAGCGCCTCGGCGCGGGCATCGGGGAGCGGGTGCGGCCACGCGGGACCGGACGCACGGACGCGGTCGGACTGCACGAGGATCCGCGACGAGGGGCCGCGGGACCGATCCGCCGCCGCGGCCGGACCGGACTCCGCGGACGCGGCGGCCGCCACGCTCGCGGCGGCGACCCGGGCACCCGGGACACCCGGGGAGTCGGCCCCGACCAGCGCCTCGGCGATGGCCTCCGCCACCCGCCGCGGCGCCGGCGAGCCGGCGAGATGGGGGTCGGTGGTCGCACGGATCACCGTGGCCCAGGCGGCCGGCAGCGCTCCCGACACCAGCTCGAGCCACGCGGTGCGGACGAGCAGGGCCGCCGCGAGCTCGGGTCGCCGGGCCGCGCCCGCGCCCGCGCCCGCGCTCGCGCTCCCAGCCGCGACGTCGGCCGATTCCTGCAGCTCGGCGGCCGCCCGCGCCCACGCCCGCCGCGCCTCGCCCGCACGTCCGAGCCGCAGGTGGGCGTCGCCCGCCGCCATCGCGATCGCGGCGTCGGTGCGATCGATGCCGCGCATCGCCGCGATCGTGCGTCCGCTCCGCCGGGCGACGCGCCGCCGTTCGTCCTCGCCCCCCGCCCTCCGCTCGGGCGCCGTCAGCAGCATCCCGGCCACCTCGGCCGCCGCCGCGTCGGCCGCGAGGGCCTCGCACGCCCGCAGCAGCGCGAGCCGCAGCGGCCGCGCGAGGATCAGGGACGCCCCACCGTCGCTCCCCCGGTCCGCAGGGCCGTGCAACGCCGGCCGCAGCAGCGAGACCGCCTCGAGGGGACGCCCCGCCTCCAGCGCGGCGACCGAGAGCGCGAGCGCCGCCTCCGGATCCGACGGGCGTCGCGAGGCCAGGGCCCGCCAGGCGTCCGCGGCGAGCTCGAGGTTGCCGATCAGCTCACCGGTCCGCGCGAGCTCGCGGCGAGCCTCGATCGACGCGGGGTCGAGCTCGACGGCGGTCTGCAGGTCGCGCACCGCCCGCAGCAGCCGGCCCTCCGCTCGGGCGGCCCGGGCTCGCTCCAGCCGCTCGGCGGCGGCACGCCGCTGCGCCGGCTCGACCGGCCGCTCGTCGACCTGGGGTCCGACGTCGCCCTCGGGCGGCGCGACGCGTGCGAACAGCGACGTCAGGTCGTCACGGGCCATCGCGACCGGGGCCCGCCCGATGGCAGCCGGCTCCGCCGTCAGACGCTCGAGCCACCCCGGACGGCCGGGCACGACCGCGGCTGCCGCCCGCACCTCGGCCGGATCCACCGATGCGGCCCATGCCGCGACGTCGGGATCCAGCCACGCCGACGGTGGAGGCGTCGCCCCGATGCCGTCGCCGGCGACTGCGTCATCCCCCGGCGTCGGCCCCCCGCAGGCGCCGAGGCCGAATGCCGCGAGCACGACGACCACGGCTCCGGCACCGCCGCCCCCGCGCGCGGCCGCCCGCCGCGTCCCGGCCCGTCGTCGACCGTCGATCGTCCCGTGCTCGCACTCGCGCTCGGCCACCGCGAGCCTCCTCGCATGGGTCCGCCCCGCCGTCCGCGGGACGCCACGCCCCGCCCTCCCCGCGACCCCGCGGTCGGTCCCGGGTCCCGTCCGGCCACGAGGGCCGCGGGGCGGCCCGCGACCCACCGCTCGATCGCCGGGGCGCCCCGGGGGTCCGGCCCCCGTCAGCCGCCCGCCGCGGTCCGGCGGCCGGCGTTCTTCCGCGCCGTCGACTTCTTGCGGGTGCCCGCCGCCTTGGTCTTCCGCGCCGCGGCCGTGGTGGTGCGAGCGGTCTTCTTCGACGGCGCCTTCTTCGTGGCCGTCTTCTTCGACGGCGTCTTCTTCGACGGCGTCTTCTTCGACGGCGTCTTCTTCGCCGTGGTGGTGCGGGCGGCGGTGGTCCGAGAGGTCGTCTTCTTCGAAGTGGTCTTCCGGGACGAGGTCTTCTTCGGCGACGTCTTCCGGCCGGACCCCTTCACGCCGCTCTTCGACGACCTGGCCGCCGACTCGCGGGGTGGGCCGACCTCGTCGATCCATGCCTGCAGGGCCAGATGGGTCCGAAGGGCGTCGCTCGCCTTCACGTGCCGGAGCATGACCGCCGATGCCGCCGCCGCGTCCTCGTCGGGCTCGATCACGCCGGCCTCGACCAGCCGTAGCCGCAGCGGCTCGTCGACCGGCAGGGCATGCCCACCGAAGGCCACGAGCAGCGTGCGCTCGGCCACGTACGGCAGCATGCCCTGCAGCGACTCGAGGTACTTGCGGATCGATCGCTTCCCCGCCGCCTCGGCCGACGCGAAGCTCATCTCGTGCTCGCGCAGGTAGAGGTTCCGGAGCATCGCCCGAAGCCGCCGACAGCGTTCGTCGGCCTCCGGGTACCGCGGGCCGATCACGCCGACGACCTCGTCCGCCATCGAGACCCGCAGCTCGTTCCAGTCCACGAAGGACTTGCGGATCTTCTCGTAGGCGGCCGCAGCCTTCTCGGTGCCCGCGTTCCACATCAGCGTCGACTGCACCAGCACCGCCACCGGGTCGCCCTGGTCCGGCAGGCTCTCCGGCACCGAGCTCGGTGCGTCCTTGAGCCGGGGCTCGACGATCCCGGCGACCTTGGCCGCCACGTCCTTCGCTGCGCTCACGTCGCGTGATCCTCCGCGCGCGGCCGCGGCCGCGCGTCGTCCGTGGTGTTCGTCTCGTCGGCGCCCGGGTCATGGTCGCCCGCGCCCGCGGCCGGATCGCCGCCCCGCGTCGTGGGCCCGGTCGTCGCGTCGTCCTCGTCGTCGCCCGCGCCCGCTCGCTCGTCGAGGAACGCGTCGAAGACCCCGAGCACGTCGGGGTCGGGGGCGCCCTCCGCCGCGGCATCCGCGGTCGCCCTGGCCTCCGCGGCATCCGGGGCGGCCCCCGCGGGCGGCGGGTCGGTCCCGGGCACCGGCTCGCTCGCACCGGCGGCGCGAGCCTCGTCCTCGGCCACCGCCCTCGCGATCGCCGAGAGGACGTCGGCCTCGCGGCGACGCACGGTGTCGAGGCGGAAGTGCAGGGTCGGCACCCGGCGGAAGTCCGCCCGCCGCGAGACCTGGGCCCGCACGTGGGCGGCCGCGCTGCGGATCCCGTGCATGGTGAGCTCCGCCTGCTCGTGCGGCAGGACCGTCACGTGCACGGTGGCGTCGGTGAAGTCCGCGCTCGGCTCCACCCGCGTCACCGTGACCATGCCCTTGACGCGCGGATCGTGCAGCCCGCGGTCGAGGACCGCCTGGATCGCGCGGCGGAGCTGGGCCGCCATCTTCTCGAGGGTCACGCCCATGGACGCTCCGTCCCGGGACTCACGCCGCCACCGGCGTCAGACCCCGACCTCGAGGGTGCGGCGGACCTCCTTGGTCAGGTAGCACTCGAGCACGTCGCCCTCGCGGATGTCGTCGTAGCCGTCGATCCGCATGCCGCACTCCTGACCGGCGTTGACCTCCTTGACCTCGTCCTTGAACCGCTTGAGCTCGACGAGCCGGCGATCCTTCTCGACGACGATGTCGTCCCGGGTGACACGGATCTGGGCGTTCCGCTGGATGGTGCCGTCGGTGACGTAGCAGCCGGCGACCATGCCCACCTTCGAGATCTTGAACACCGCCCGCACCTCGGCGTGGCCCAGGACCTCGAGCTTGAGCTCGGGCTCGAGCAGGCCCTCGGCCGCCTTGGTGATGTCGTCGGTCAGGTCGTAGATCACGTCGTAGAAGCGGACGTCCACGCCCTTGGCCTCGGCCAGCTTGCGGGCCTTGCCCGACGCGGTGACGTTGAAGCCGAGCACGATGGCCCCGGCCGCCTCCGCGAGCTGGATGTCCGACTCGTTGACGCCGCCGACCGCCGCGTGCTTGATGACCGTGGCCACCTCGTCCGACTTGATCTTCGGCAGCTGGACCTTGAGGGTCTCGAGCGAGCCCTGGACGTCGGCCTTGATGATGACCGGCAGCTCCGCGCGACCCTGCTCCTTGAGCTTGTCGAAGATGTTGTCGAGCGTGACCTTCTCGGTCGCGAGCGACTTCTCGCGCTCCTGCTGCTTGCGCTCCTCGGCCGCGGCCTCCGCCTCGCGGAGGTTCTTGACGACGTAGAACTTGTCGCCCGCGTCCGGCACCTCGTTGAGACCGCTGATCGCGACCGGCGTCGAGGGCTCGGCTTCCTTGATGCGCTGGCCCTTGTCGTCGATGATGTCGCGGACGCGTCCGTAGGCCCGACCGATGACGACGTAGTCGCTCTTCTTGAGCTTGCCCTGCTGCACCAGGATGCGGGCGACCGCACCGCGGCCCTCCTCGACCTGGGCCTCGATGACCGTGCCCTCGGAGCGGCCGCCGAAGTCGGCGGTGAGCTCGAGGATCTGGGCCTGCAGGTCGAGCACCTCGAGCAAGTCCTGGATGCCCTCGCCCTTCAAGGCGCTGACGCGGACGATCTCGGTGTCGCCGCCCCACTCGGTGGGGTTCAGCCCGTTCTCGGCGAGCTGACCCAGGATGCGCTGAACGTTGCTGTCGGTGGCCTGCTCCTTGTCCACCTTGTTCAGCGCGACGATGATCGGCACCTCGGCCGCCTTGGCGTGGTTGATCGACTCGATGGTCTGCGGCATGACGCCGTCGTCCGCCGCCACCACCAGCACCACGACGTCCGTCACCTTCGCGCCGCGGGACCGCATCTCGGTGAACGCCTCGTGGCCGGGCGTGTCGATGAACGTGATGACCCGGCCGTCCTCCTCGCCGATCGTGACCGGCACGCGGAAGGCACTGGTGGCCTGGGTGATGCCGCCAGCCTCGCCCGCCGCGACGTTCGCGCTGCGGATCGTGTCGAGCAGGGTCGTCTTGCCGTGGTCGACGTGACCGAGGATGGTCACGACCGGTGAGCGCGGCTGCTCGTTCACCATCTCGCGGGCCTCGAACTCCTCGGCGATCTGCTCCTCGGCCGTCTTCTGCTCGACGACGTCCAGATCGATGTTCCAGTCGAGCATCAGCTCGACCGCGAGCTGCGTGTCCATCGGCGCATCCGGCGGCAGGATCGGGTGGCCGCCCTGCACCATCTTGCGGACGAGGTCGTTCACCCGGACGCCGGTGGCCGCGGACAGCGACTTCGGCGAGATCGGCTCCTCGATGCGGACGCTGCCGCCCGTCTCGGCCGCGGTGGTCGCCCGATGGGCCCCGCCGGTCTTCTTGGCCGAGTCGCGGCGCGCCTGCCGGATGAACCCGGAGGAGCGGGTCAGGCGCGCCTCGCGCTCGCGGAGGTCCTGCTCGCGCCAGTTGAACGGCTTGGCGGCGGGGCCGAGCGTCGCCCGGCCGCTGCGGCCTTCGGGACGACCGGCGCCGGTGCGGCGACGGTTCCGGCCGCTGCCGCCACCGCCGCCCCCGCGACCGCCGGCACCACTGCCGGCGCCCGGCGGCAGCTCCATCGGGATGCCCACGCCGCGGCCGCCACGCGGGCCGCTGCCCGCCATCGGGCCGCCGCCGGCGGGACCACGGGGACCGCGCGGACCGCGGGGCCGGCGGGCGGCCTCGGGCTCGGGCGCCTCCACGCGGACCACCTTCGGTCCGGCGAGCTTCGTCTCCTTCGGCCGGCTGAGGATGGGGCCGGCGGGCGTGACGACCTTGGGCCGATCGGGCACGTTCTCGCGGGCCTTGGCCTCGGTGGCCCCGGTGCCGCCGCCCGCATCGCCACCGCGGTCCGAGACGGACGCGGCCGCGGCCGCGGTCGGGGCGACGCCCGCTCCGCCCTGATCGGCGTCGACGCCGCGGTCGGGACCGTCGGCCGCGGGGGCCGCGGGGGGCGAGGGGGCTCCCGGGGCTCCGGGAGCGGCGGCGGCCGGCGCGACCGGGGCGGCCGGCGTCTCGGCAGGGGCAGCCGGAGCCCCCGGCGCCTCGGGCGTCGAGGGTGCGGACGGAGCCGCGGGAGCCGCCGGCTCGACCGGCGTGCTCGCGGGAGGGGCCGGCGGCGCGGGAGCGGCCGGCGCCTCGCTCGGCATCGGCGTCGTCGTGGGCGGAGCCTCGGCCTCGGGGGCCGACGGGGCCTCCGGCTCGGCGGTCGCGCTCTTGGCCGCGGTCCGCTGGGCCGACGCCTTCTTGCGCGGGGCCGCCTTCTTCTTGGCCGCCCGCTTGCGGACCGCCTCGACGTCGACCGGCGCGGCCTTCTCGACCGCGGTGGCGACACCGCCACCGGCCTCGCCACTGAACCACTCGGTGATGGTCGCCGCGAGCCCCAGGCTCACGGCCGACATGTGGTTGGTGATGCCGGGGATGTCCTCGGCCTCACACTTGGCGATGATGTCCTTCGACGACACCCCCAGCTGCTTGGCCAGCTGATGGACGCGCGTCGTCTTCCCGCTCTTCGCCACGATCTGCTCCATGCCGGGCGGTCTCGCCGCCCGGACCCCAGTGGTCCGTTCGATCCGTCCGCGTCCGGCCTCAGCCGGTGGCCGCGGACCCTTCCTCCCGCGGCGCCGTCGCCGCGTCCTCCGAATCGCTCGACGCCCCCGGCGCCTTCGACTCCTCGTCCCCCGCCTCCTCCGCCGCGGGCTCCGCGGTCGGCGCCGGCGTCTCGTCGGCCGGGGCGACCGGAGCCGCCGGGCTCTCGGCCGCGCCGGCCGGCGGCCGCTCGGGCGAGGGCCCCTCGCCCAGGATCGACGCCGCGGCCTCCTCGGCCGGCGGCGGGGTCGCCGGACCCTCGCCGAGGATCGACGCCGCCGCGGACTCGGCCCCGGCCGCGCCGCCCGGCGCCGCGTCGAGGATGCCCGCCGTCGCGGCCTCCTCGGCCGCCTTCCGGCGCTCCTCCTCCTCCTTCTCGCGCTGCTGCAGCTCGGTCTGGACCCGAGCCTGCTCGGTGGACGCCTCCAGCACCGCCTCGGCCGTCTCGGACGACATGCCGATCTCCTGTTCCAGCACGTCGAGGCCGACCTCCTCCACGTCGTAGACGCTGATGAGGCCGAGCGCGCCCATGCGGTCGAGCATCTCCGGGGTGACGCCCGCGATCTCGCGGATCGTGCCCTCGAGCACCTCGAGGCCCTTGGAGAACTCCTGCGGCGTCAGCACGTCAAGGTCCCAGCCCGTGAGCCGGGCCGCGAGCCGCACGTTCTGGCCCCGGCGCCCGATGGCGAGCGACAGCTGGTCCTCGCGGACGATCACGGTGCCGCGGCCGAGCTCGAAGCAGAGACTCACGTCCTCGACCTCGGCCGGCTTCAGGGCGTTGGCGATGAGGATCTGGCTCGACTCGTTCCAGCGGACGATGTCGATCTTCTCGCCGCCGAGCTCGTCGACGATGTTCTTGATGCGGCTGCCGCGAACGCCGACGCACGCGCCGACGGGGTCCACCTTCGAGTCGATCGAGGACACCGCGATCTTGGTGCGGAAGCCCGCCTCGCGGGCCATCGCCTTGATCTCGATGACGCGCTCGGCGACCTCGGGGACCTCGGCCTCGAACAGCTTGCGGATGAAGTCGTTGTGGCGCCGCGAGAGGACGATCTTGACCTGGCTGCCCGCCTCGCGCACGTCGAGGATCAGGCAGCGGACGCGATCGCCGGCGTGGAACTGCTCGGTCGGGATCTGCTCCGAGCGGGGCATGAAGCCCTCGGCCCGGTCGATCTGCACCACGAGCGCCCCGCCCTCGTAGCGGTGGGAGGTGCCGGTGACGATCTCGCCCTGCCGCTTGCCGAACTCGTCGAGCAGGCTGTTGCGCTCGTCCTCACGGAACTTCTGGATCATCACCTGCTTGGCGGTCTGGGCCGGGATGCGGCCGAGCGCCTCGAGCGGGATGACCTCGCGGGTGGTCTCGCCGCCGATCTCGGTCGGCGGGTGGTTGCGCCAGAGCGTGAGCTCGCCGGTCATCGGGTCCATGCGGCACCCGAACTCCTCGGTGTCGAGCGAGTTGAAGTGCTTGCGCGCGGCCGAGACCATCGCCTGCTCGAGGTCGTGGATGAGGACCTCGCGCTCGATGTGACGGTCGCGGGCGATGCTGTCGAGGATCCGGAGGGTTTCGCTGTTCATCTCGGTGATGACCGGTGGGACGCGGCGCATGCCGTGACCCGAGGTTCGGGTTGTCGGGTTGTCGCCGGGGGTGGGAGGCCGCGCCTCCCGAGTCCGGCCCTGCCCCCCGCCGACCGTGGCGGGGAGGCCAAAAAGAAAATCACGCCCCGGTACGCGATGTACCGGTCGTGACCCGAGGGCCGGGGACGCGCCGCCGCATTCGTTGCGGCGGCTCCCGGCGGGACCGAACTGGACGGGCCAGTCAGGTCACCGCCGCGCTCCCGTTCCCTGGCGCGACCCGCCGTCGGCGAGCCCCGTCCCGGGTCCGATCCACGCCCACGTCACGAGGGCGGCGTCGTCATGACGCCACTCACCCATCATGACGGCAGTCGCGGATCACAGGCTGGAGCACGAGTCGAGACACGCGGGCTCCAACGGAAGGTCACGGAACCGTGCGATCCCGGGCACCGTGCCCGAGACCGTCGCCCGGACCGAGGTCCGAGCATCCTCCGACGTCGAGGCGGGCATGAGACAGCCGGCCCACGCCGCCGCAGGGATTGCGGAGTCTACCCCTGCCATCCCGAGACTGTCAACGATTTCCGGACGCCCGAGGCGCGGTCGGCACGCCGCGTCGGGGCCGCCCGGCGATCGGTGACGGTGGATGCGCACGAGGCTCGCCCGGTTGCGCCGGCCGGGCGTCGCCGTGCCGACCGGCCTCCGTTCCGCCGGGCGACTCACGCCTCGGGCCGCTCCCGCCCCCCGGCATCCACCTCCGCCGCCTCGACCGGCACTCCGGTCTCGATCAGCGGGGACTCGCCGCCCGCCGCACCGCCGCCGCCCCGCGCCCCGGTCCCGGTCCCGGTCCCGGGAGTGGCCGCGGGGGCCGCTCCCGCGCCGCCCTCGGTGGCCTCCC
This sequence comes from uncultured Isosphaeraceae bacterium, assembly GCA_964385045.1. GTDB lineage: Bacteria > Planctomycetota > Phycisphaerae > Phycisphaerales > SM1A02 > CAYLNM01. Next base: position 5,891 of record CAYLNM010000081.1, on the reverse strand, counting down.
CCGCGATCAGCTGCTCGGCGGTGCCCAGCGGCTCGACCGCCTCCTTGACCCGCAGGGCCCGGCGGCCGCGGTGCTGGCCGATGGCCACCGTGAACTTGGGGCGCCCCTCGGCCATCAGGACCGCGGGCTCGGTCGCCCGCTTCTCGGTGACGATCACGTCGCCGACCTCGAGGGAGCGGAACTCCTCCATCGTCAGCCGCGTCTCGGCGAGGACGCCGGAGAGCTCGACCTGCACGTCGCTCAGGCGGCGGGCGAGGGCCTGCTGGTGCCGCACCCGCTCGGCCTGCTTGGCGGAGCTGAACCAGTTCTGCTCGCTGATGTCCTCGATGAGCGGCTCGATCACGTTGAACGGGAAGCAGAGGCTCATCGTGCCCGCGCGGTTGGACATCTTGATCTCGAAGCCGATCACGACCACCACCTCGTTGGGCGGCACGATCTGCATGATCTGCGGGTTCGACTCCATCTCCTCGAGGCGGAAGTTCATCGTCTTCACGCCCTCCCACGCCTCGCTCAGGGCGTCCATGCCCCGCTGGAGGATGCGGCGGATCAGCCGCGTCTCGATCAGCGTCATGGGCCGCTGGGGGATGAACAGATCGGCGTTGTTGCCGCCGAGGAGACGGTCGATCACCGGATAGATGATGAGCGGCGAGAGCTCGAGGCAGACCTGCCCGTCGAGCTCGTCGGACTCGATGAGATTGAAGCTCGTCGGGTTCGGCAGGCCGGCGATGAACTCCGAGTAGGTCATCTGCTCGGCGGTGGCGATCCGTACCTCGACGATCGTCCGCAGGAAGCCCGACATCTGGGCGGAGAAGTTCCGCGCGAAGGTGTCGTGGAGCGTCTGCAGCGCCCGCATCTGGTCCTTGGAGATGCGTTCGGGACGCTTGAAGTCGTAGTCGCGGACCTCGACGTCGTCGAGGTTCTCCCGGTGCCGGGAGAAGATCGGGGCCTCGCTCCGCTCCTCCTCGACGTCTCCGTCCGCGACCGCGTTGAGGAGGGCGTCGATGTCGGACTGATCGAGGGTGTCGGACATGGCGGAGGCGGGCTCGGGCAGGTCGGAGGACGGAGGACGGAGGGGCGCGCGTCGGGGCCGGGAGCGGGGCGGGACGGGAAGAAGCGGGCCCGGTGCGGCGTTGAGCCCGCACCGGAGGCGCACGCCGCGCCCCCGCCGGTATCGGCATCGGCCGAGGCCGGATCTATCCTCTGATCCCGACCGGACTCCCGGCCCGCTCGTTATCGGGCCTGCCGCCCGGCTCGCCGCGGGCGGGCGCCACTCCCCCTCCCGCATCCCCCGTCTCCGTCCTCGGCGGCACGCCCCCGCCGCCACCCCATGGGCCCCTCCCCGCCATGCACGACGAGCTCCGCCGCTCCCGCCCCGCCGCCCGCCGCCTCGCGGGCCTGCTGACCGCCGCCCTCGCCCTGCTGCTGCCCGCCCTCGCGCGACCCGCGACGGCCCAGTTCCCCGGCGGACCCGGGGGACCGGGCGGCCCCGGCGGCCTCGGCGGGATCGAGATCGGCCGCGTCACCGCCTCCGTGGAGGCTCCGCCGCCGGTGGGTCCGGGCGGCACCACGCAGGTCGCGGTCAGGCTCTCGATCCAGGAGACGTGGAAGGTGCAGGCCGGAGCCGGCTCGGGCGACGAGGTGCCGGGCTACATCCCGACCACGGTCGAGCTCGAGCTGCCCGAGGGCTGGACCGCGGGCGAGCCGGTCTGGCCACGGGCGAAGACCTTCACGTTCGGCCCTCCCGGGGCCGAGGTCGAGCTGCGCGGCTACGAGGGCACGGCGACGGTCCGCATCCCGGTCACCGCGCCCGCGGACGCGGCCGACGGACCGGTGCCGGTCCGGGCCACGGTCGGCTACCAGGCGTGCGACCCCGACAACTGCGAGGCCCCGGCGGAGACCAGTGCCCGCGGCACGATCACCGTCTCGGCCGCCGCGGCCGAGGCGGCGGCCGAGGCGCGGGAGGCGGCGGCGGCCGACCGCTTCGCCGGCGACCGGCGACTCGCCCCCGAGCTCGCCTGGTACGAGGGCGTGGTGCTGCCCGGCCGCGAGGCGTCGCTCGGCGTCGTCCTGCACGTCGCCCCGGACTGGCACGTGCAGGCGGGCGAGGGCTCGGGCGACGTGCCGGAGGGCTTCATCGCCACCACCATCGACCTCGAGCTGCCCGAGGGCTGGACCGCGGGCGACGTGATGTGGCCCGAGGCGACCGAGGAGGGCTGGTACGAGGACACGACCGTCGCCATCGTGCCGATGACGCCGCCGGCGGACGCGGCGCCGGGCGAGTACGCCGTCACGGCCACCATCGGCTACCAGGCCTGCGACGAGGCGGGCATCTGCGAGATGCCGGCCTCGCAGACGACGACCGGCACCGCGGTGCTCGTGGCGGCCGAGGACGCCGAGTCCACGGCGAAGACGCTGGAGCCCCTCCCGGCCGACCTGGCCGAGGCCTTCGCCGAGACCTTCACCGCGGCGGCGGCCCGGCGGGCGGCGGACGGCGACACCGCGGCGGCGGGGGCGGCGGACGACGACGAGGCCGCCGGCTTCTCGATCGACGTCAAGAAGGACAAGTGGTGGCTCAGCCTTGCGCTGGTGATCGTGGGCCTGGCGTGGGCGACGATCGGCACCTTCCGCACGTCCACGCGGACCGGCGTGCGCCTCACCGTGCTCGTCCTCTCGGCCCTGGTCGGCTACGGGTCGTTCCTCTTCGTTCGCGGCATCACTGCCGAGTCGGCGGTCGAGTGGGTGGACTACTCGCACGCATCCTTCGAGGAGGCGGTCGACCGCGGCGACACCGTGTTCATCAAGTTCACCGCCGACTGGTGCGCGAACTGCCAGGTCAACGAGCGGATCATCCTCGCGAGCGAGACCGCGGTCGCGGAGCTCACGCGGCCGGACGTCACCGCGATGAAGGTGGACTTCACGCAGCCGGACGCCGAGGGCGACGAGCGGAAGGAGACCCTCGGCGGCGGCGGCATCCCGCTGATCGCGGTGTACGGCCCCGAGCGGGAGGAGCCGGTGTCCCTCCGCGGGCAGCTGGTGGACGCGGGCCCGGTGATCAGCGCCCTGCGAGGCGAGACGGTCGACAGCGGCGACGAGACCAAGCAGGTCTTCGACGTCTTCGGCCGGTTCCGCTTCGAGGTGGACCGGGCGGCGACGGTGCTGATCCTGGTCCTCGCGTTCATCGCCGGCTTCCTCATGAACTTCACGCCGTGCGTGCTGCCGGTGATCCCGATCAAGATCCTCTCGCTGCAGGCGCACGCGAAGGACCCGGCCCGGTGCTTCTTCCTCGGCCTGGTGTTCAGCCTCGGGATCGTCGCCCTCTACGCCGCCCTCGGCGTGCTGATGGCGGGGCTCGTGGGCGGGGCCGAGCGGCTGGACTGGGGCCAGCACTTCGAGAACTGGTGGCTCAACGCGATCATCGCCCTCGTCATCCTCGCGATGGGCATCGGCATGATGGGCGTCTTCGAGATCCGCCTGCCGGCGTTCCTCTCGGGCTTCAGCCCCCAGAGCGACTCCGCGAAGGGCTCCTTCTTCATGGGCGTCTTCACCGCGATCCTCTCCACGCCGTGCACCGGTCCCCTGCTCGGGGCGACGGTGGCGTGGACGGTGACGCAGCCGCCCGCCGTCGCCCTGCTCACCCTGGTGGTGATGGGCGTCGGGATGGCCTTCCCCTACGTGCTGCTCACCGCCTTCCCGAAGCTGCTGCAGAAGATGCCCAAGGCCGGCCCCGGCAGCGAGCTGCTCAAGCAGGTCATGGGCATCCTCATGCTCGCGGTGGCGGTGTGGTTCGGCGGGACGGCGCTGACGGCGCTCGGGGGCTGAGGCCGGGGCCGGGTCCCGCGGGGGTCCCGGCGCCGCGGCGGCGGCCTCAGGGCGCTGCGTCCCCGGGGCGGGTCCAGCCCTCGGGCCGGAACGGGGCGAGCCCGAGGGCCCACGGGGCGGCACCGTCGTCGGCGAGCCGGCGGGCCTCGGCGACCGCGCCGGCCGCGCGATCCCGGAGCGTCCCCAGCCGCGCCATCAGCGGCTCGAGGTCCGGCCGCCGTCCCGCGGACCGGGACAGCGCGGCGATCACGCCGTCGATGGCCTCGAGGGCGGCGCGCTCGGCGGCCAGGTGATGCCGGGCGAGCGCGCGGAGCACCGTCCCCCGTGCCGCGTCGTGCGGATCGAGCCCGCCCCGGTGCTCCCGCCACCGCGCGACGTACGCGGCGAACAGGCGGTCGCGGGCGGCGTCCACCGCGAGGGTGGCCTCGGCGACGGCGCGGCTCGCCTCGGCGGGCGGGTCCGCCTCCACGAGCAGCCGCCGGGCCGTCTCCCACTCGGCGGGATGGGTGACCTGCATGGCCGTCCACACGTGGCGGCGCCACCAGGCCCGCCGCAGCCGTCGGGCGGCGTCCGGCTCGAGCACGGACGCGACGGCCTCGACGACTAATGCGTTGGCCTCGCCGAGGCGGCGCACCGCCCGCGTCCGCCGGCGGTCGGCCGCCTCGGCCGCGCGGTCGATCGTCTCGGTGAGCTCGCCCGCTTCCATCGCCCCCCGCCGCTCGAGGCCGCGCGCGCTCGCGTCGGCCTCGGCGTCCAGGGCGGCCCGGATCGCCGCCGTCCGCGCCGGGACCCGCGCCTCCAGCGCGGCCCGCACCGCGGCCCGGTCGTGGACCCGCCCGGCGTGCTCCTCGGCCTCGAGGAACGCGACCACGCGCTCGACCGGGTTCGCCTCGGAGTCCGGCTCCCCGGCGTGCAGGGAGCGCTGGTGCAGGTCGTCGCGCACCGAGGCGAGCACCACCGGCAGGGCCGCCCGCTGCTCGTCGGTCAGGAAGCCGGCGACCGCCTGCACCGCCGCCTGCCGCTCGGCCGCGAAGTCGAGCGTCGCCCGTCGGGCGGCCGTCCGCCCGTCGCCCGCCCGTCGCCGCGAGGCGAGCGGGTCGGGAGCCCGGCCCGCGAGCACGGTCCGCCACTCGTCGCGCATGATCACGTGCACCGCGAGCGCGGCCTCGCGCAGGCGGCCGACGTACCGCCGCTCCGCCTCGGCGGTCGCCTCGAGGATCGTCGCCTCCATCGCCGCCCACTGGTCCGCGCTCGGCCCGAGCAGGACGGCCGCGAGTCGCCGCGCGAGCTCGTGATCGGGCAGCGGGGTGCGGACGCCGTACGAGCCCCCCAGGGTTCGCCACCCCTCGTCGGCCGCCTCCCGCTCGGCCGCGGTCGGGGGCGGCTCGCCGGGCATCGGCAGCGCCACCCGCACCATCAGCGCGAGCTGCTCGTCGGTGACGCCCGCCATGCGCTCGATCTCGCGCCGCCCGTCCCCGGGCGGGGAGGCGGCGGCGGATGCGTCCCGGCTCGCGGGCGGGACGGCGACGAGCATCGCGACGGCGACGGCGCCGGCGGCCGCGATGCGGAGAAGGTCCCGGGCTCGGCTCACGCGGGATGCTTCCTCGGAAGGCGTGTGGACCGAGCGTACCCCGCGGCCGGTCCCGACGCGAGGGGCCGTCGTCGGCGCGGCGCGCGGTCGGGGGCGGCGGCACCTCGAGGCGTCATCAGGCGTTCAGGCCTCGACGGTGAACCGGACGCACGCTGGCCCACGCTCACGCACGGCCACCCCCGGCGAGGTGCTCGAGTCGGCGATCCCGCCGTCTCCGGACGTCCCCGCCTCGCCGCCGTCTTCTTCCGGACCCGCCGGCGACGATGATCGCCGAATGCGTGAACCAGCGGTCACCCGAAACGTCCGCCGAGTTCCGCGACCACCTCTTGCATCGCCGTGCCGCCCGGGTACGGTGAATCCGAACGCCTCACTTCCGGCGGGCCGGGGACCCCGCATCCAACCGAGGAGCCGCCCGATGTCCCACCGACGTCATCGATCCGCGTGGAGCCTGCGCACGGCCGCCCTCGCCACGGGCGCCGCG
>CAYLNM010000080.1:0-19531 GCA_964385045.1 uncultured Isosphaeraceae bacterium | reverse complement strand
GGGGTGGGCGGGGCGGCCGGGGGGGCCGGGGCGAGCGGCCGCACCATCGCGATCTCGTCGCAGCGGTCGATGCGGGGGCACCGCAGGCAGTCGCGGCGGATCTTGTCGGGCAGCGTGTCGATCGTGGTCCGCACGAAGCCGAGCCGGTCGAAGAAGCCCGGCGCGCGCGTGAGCACGAAGACGGTCCGGATCCCGCGGAGGGCGGCGGTCACGGCGAGATGGCGGACGACGGCGGACCCGGCGCCGCCGCCGCGGCGTGCGGGGTCGGTCCCGACGGACCGGATCTCGGCGAGCAGCGGGTCGTACGGAGCGAGGATCGCGCAGGCGACGGCGAGGCCGGCCCGCGTGGCCACCGCGAGCTCGCCCGCGTCGGCCGCCGCGACGAGCTCGGCCTCGGAGCGGGGCAGGTTCTCCCCCGCCCGTGCCCAGTGCCGGACGATGCGGGCGACGGCCGGGACGTCGGTGCGGCGGCCCGGGCGGACCGCGAGGCCCGCGGGCGGCGACGCGGACGGCCCGCGAGGCGCGGCCGGCGCGCGGGCCGCGAACGCGGCGAGCCGCTCGGCCTCGACCGCGAGCGTGGCGGCGGCCGCCGCGGGCGACGCGGCGCGATCGATGGCGGGATCCACGGTGAGCGCGACGGGGACGGCGCGGGTCGCGGGCATCGGACCCGCCGCGGGGGTCGGGGCGACGGCCGGGGCCGCCATCGGGGCGCGGGTCGACGTCATGGCGCGGCTGCCCCCGGCGGCAGGATCACCGTTCCGCCGCCGTCGATCGACCGGGGCTCGGCCCACGAGGCGATGCGCACCGGGCGGCCAGAGGCCGCGGCGGCCTCGAGGGCGGCGCGGACCTTCGGCACCATGCCGCCCGCGACGACGCCGCTCGCCTCGAGCGCCGCGGCCCGGCCGGCGTCCAGCGTCGCGATCACGTCGCCGCCCCCGCCGACGCCGTCCCGCACCCCGGCCACGTCGGTGAGCAGGACGAGCTCGGCTGCGCCGAGGACCGCGGCCACCGCCGCCGCCGCGTCGTCGGCGTTCACGTTCAGGAACCCGTCCCCGTCGCGGCCGACGCACGCGATCGCGGGCAGCCAGCCGCCCGCGAGCAGCGAGCGCAGCAGCCGCGGATCGCCGCCGACCGGTCGCCCGACGCGGCCGAGCCCGTCCGGGTCGGGGCACGCGAGGGAGAGCGTCCCGCCGTCGGCGAGGTCGAGCCGCACCGGCGCTGCGCCGGCCGCAGCGAGCGCGGCGGCGAGCCGGCCGGCGACGAGACCGCCGATCGTCGCCACGACCTCCTCGGCGTCGGCCGGGCTCGTGACCCGGAGGCCGCCCACGCGGCGCGGCGACCGGCCGAGGGCGGCGAGCCGGCGATCGACCGCCGCCCCCCCGCCGTGGACGAGGACGAGTCCGCCGCCCCGCGCCCGCAGCGCCGCGTGCCGGGCGGCGAGGGCCGACCACAGCGCGGTCGCGGCGGGGCCGGCATCGATCGCGGCGCCGCCGACCTTGACGACGTGGACGGCCGCGGCGTCGACGGCGGGCGCGGGGGTCGACGCGGCCCCGGGCGCGGACGTCGCGGACGTCGCGGACGTCGCGGGCGTCGCGGGGGCGCGGTCGAGCACCCCCGTCGCCGTGATCTCGCCGGTCACGAGGCGGCTCCCGCGGGAACGGGAGCGGCGACGGAGGCCGCCGCCGGGGTCGTCGGTGCCGGCGCCACGCCGTCCTCGCCCGTCGCCGCCGCCGCGGCCCCGCCGGCCTCCACGATGGCCGGCACGGAGCGCATCGCCCCCGGCAGCCCGGCGGTCTCGTCGAAGCCGTACCGCACGTTGAGGCACTGGATCGCCTGTCCCGCCGCGCCCTTGAGCAGGTTGTCGATCGCGGACACCAGGACCGCGGTGCCGTCCGGCTCCACGTGCACCGCGAGGTCGCAGCGGTTGGTCCCCCGCACGTCCGCGATCGCCGGCCACGCGCCCTCGGGCAGCACGCGGACGAAGGGCGAGGCGACGCGATCCCGCCACCGCCGGCGCACGTCCTCGGCGGTGGTCCCCGGCACGAGCGGGGCGTGGATCGTCGCGAGGATCCCGCGGTCCCAGGCCGCGAGATGGGGCACGAACGACACCCGGGCGCGGCCGTGCTCGGCGATCTCGGGGGCGTGGCGATGCGTGCCCACGCCGTACGGCTGGAAGCTCACGTTGCAGAAGCTCGTCCGCTCGCTCGGCCCCCGCCCCGCCCCGCTGACGCCGCTCGCGGCCGCGATCATGCAGCGACCGCCAGCGAGAAGCCCGGCGTCCGCGAGCGGCCGCAGCGGCAGGACGCTCGCGGTCGGGTAGCAGCCCGGCACCGCGATCAGTCGCGGCGGCGAGACGGGATCCGCGAGCCGGTGCCGCGCGAGCTCCGCGAGGCCGTACACCGCCTCGGCCGCGAGCGTCGGATCGATGCCGACGCCGTAGTGGCGGGCGGCGAGCTCCGCGGTCCCGAGCCGGAACGTCCCCGAGAGATCCAGCACCACCGCGTCCGTCGCCGCGAGCAGCTCCGGCACCAGGGTCGCGCTCGCCCCGTGGGGCACGGCGAGCATGATCGCGTCCGGGGCGGTGGCGGCGATCGCCGCGACGTCGCTTCGGGCCACCCGGCCGTGGACCCGTCCCGCGAGGCGGGGATGCAGCGTCTCCACCGCCGGCTCCGCCCCCGGCTCGATCCGCTCGGAGCCGAAGAGCCCGACCACGCGCACGCCGGGATGACCCGCGAGGTGCTCGAGGAGCTCGCCCCCGGCGAGGCCCGCGGCCCCGACCACGACCACTCGGACCGCGTCGGGGCGGCGATCGGACGGACCGGAGGCGGGACCGGGATGCGGGGACGGCGACAGCGGGCGGCTCATGGTGCAAGAGTATGCACCAATGCACATATTTATGCAAACCGGCCCGGGACCGCGTCCTCCCCGTGGACGCGGGGGCGGCCACGGACGCGACCGACATTCCGCAAGCATCGCCGTGACAGGCACTTGCGACTCACTTACGTCCGATCCAGCCGCCGCCCCGGCTCAGTCCGCCCTCAGCCGCCCCGCCGCGAACGCCACCGGGTGCACCGCGGTCCGCCCGGTCCCGTCGTGGACCTGATGCCGGCAGCTCGTCCCCGGGGCGCACAGCACGTCCCCGGGCTCCATCGCCCGGACCCGCGGGAAGAGCGTCTCCTCCCCCACCGCCATCGAGACGTCGTACCGCCGCTCGACGTAGCCGAACGACCCCGCCATGCCGCAGCAGCCCGAGTCGAGCACCTCCAGCCGGTCGCCCGCGATCCGCCGCAGCAGGCCCGCCCCCGCCTCCAGCCCGCCGAGGGCCTTCTGGTGGCAGTGACCGTGCAGCAGCACGCGGCCCTCCGGCGGCGCGAACGCGGGACGGCGGGGATGCTCGGTCCACCGCGTGGCAAGGAAGTCCTCGACCAACGCGCTGGCCGCCGACAGGCGCTCGAGCCGCGTGGCGTGCGGAACCTCGCCTCCCGGGCGGTCCCGCAGGTCCCGCCACTCGTCCTGGATCGCGCTCAGGCAGCTCGGCTCGAGCACGAGGACCACGTCGGCGCCCTCCCGTTCCAGCGTCTCGGCCAGGACCTGCGAGGCCGAGTCGCGACACCGCGCCGCCTCGGCGAGCAGACCGGTCGACACCGGCGGGCGTCCGCAGCAGCCGATCCGCGGCAGCACGACCCGATAGCCGAAGGCGTTGAGCAGCCGCACCGCGGCAAGGCCGATCTCGGGCTCGTTGTAGGTGCTGAAGCAGTCGGCGTAGAGGACGACGGCCGGCGCATCGGCCGGCAGCCCCTCGTTCGGCCGCGGCGAAGTCGCCCGCAGCCGGCGGAACAGCGACCGCGCGAACGGCGGCAGCGAGCGCTTCGGCGAGAGCCCCAGCATCCGGTTCGTCACCGCCCGTACCGGGGGCGACTCGGCCACCCAGTTGCTCAGCGGCGCGAAGGCCGACCCGAGGCGATTGAGCGCCCGGACGCGGCCGAAGGCCTTCGCCGCCAGCGGCGTCCGGCCGCGGGCCGCGTAGGACTGCGCGAGGTACTCGGCCTTGTAGGTCGCGACGTCGACGTTCGACGGGCACTCGCTCGCGCACGCCTTGCACGAGAGGCAGAGATCGAGCGTCTCGAGCGTCTCCGCGTCGTCCCATTCCGGGCGCCGCCGCCCGTCGGGCCCCGCCGCGGACGCGCCGAGCTGTCCGGTGATCGCCAGCCGAAGGGCGTTGCCGCGGCCGCGGGTCGAGTGCCGTTCGTCCTGCGTCGCTCGGTACGACGGACACATCGTGCCGCCGGACCGCTTGCGGCAGACCCCTGCGCCGTTGCACAGCTCGACCGCATGGTCGAAGCCGCCCTCGTCCGCGTAGGCGAACCAGGTCGGCACCGGCGGAACCGCCACGTCCTCGCCGTCCGGCCGCACCCGGATGTGCTCGTGGATGGTGCCGATCGGCTGCGGGTCGACGATGTTGCCGGGGTTCAGCCGTCCCTCGGGGTCGAAGAGCCGCTTCACCTCGCGGAACGCCTCGAGCAGCTCGGGACCGTAGAACCGCTCGAGCAGCGGCCCCCGCGCCCGCCCGTCGCCGTGCTCGCCGGACATCACGCCGCCGAGCTCCTGCGCGAGATCCGCCACGTGGAGCGCGATCCGTTCCATGCGGGCGCGGTCGTCCTCGTCCCGCAGGTCCAGCAGCGGCCGCACGTGCAGCACGCCGACCGAGGCGTGGGCGTAGAAGGACGCCCGCGTGCCCTCCCGCTCGACGATGCCGCGGAACCGCCGCACGAACTCGCCGAGCCGCTCCACCGGCACCGCGTTGTCCTCGACGAAGCCCAGCGGCTTCCGTGCGCCCGGGATCGCGTGCAGCAGCGGCTCGCCCGCCGACCGCAGCTTCAGGGCCTGGGCCATCGGCTCCGGGGCGTCGTAGACGGCGACGGTCGCGGTGGCCGCGCGCTCCGCCATCACCCGCCGCACCTCCTCGAAGCGGTCGCGCACCGTCGCCGCCTCGTGCTCCCAGAACTCCACGTAGAGCACCGCCCGGAGCGTGCCGCCGCCGGTCGGCTGCGGCATGAGCTCGACGTAGCGCCGCTGCTCGATGTTCTTCCGCGCGAGGTCGATGATGAGGTCGTCGAGCAGCTCGACCGCGCTGGGGCGGAGCTCGAGCAGCGACGTCACCGAGTCGATGGCCGCGTCGAGGTCGTCGAAGCCGATCACCGCGAGGCCCTTGGCGGCCGGGATCGGGTGCAGCCGCAGCTCGGCCTCGAGCGTCACCGCGAGCGTGCCCTCGCTGCCGCAGACGAGGTGGGCGAGGTTGACCGTCTCCCGCGGATCGCGGCCCTCGGCCCGGGCGCGGTCGGCCTGGGCGAGGATCATGTCGAGGGCGTACCCCGCGTTGCGCCGCAGCGTGCGGGGGAAGCGCTCCCGGATGAGCTCCGCGTGTCGGTCGACCACCGCCAGCACGCCGTCGGTCAGGCGCACGACCGGATCGTCCGGTCCCGCGCCGGCCGCGAGAGCCCGCGCGGCCGCTCCCTCGTCGAGCCGCACCCGCGTGCCGTCGGCGAGGGCCACGTCGACCCCGAGCAGGTTCTCGGCCGTCCGTCCGTAGCGAATCGACCGCGTGCCGGCCGCGTTGTTGCCGATGCAGCCGCCGACCGCCGCCTGCCGCACCGTCGACGGGTCGGGGGCGAAGAAGACGCCCTGCGCCGCGAGCCGCTGGTTGAGCTCGTCGAGAGTCAGCCCCGCGCCGGCGCGGCAGCGCCCGGCGGCCACGTCGACCTCGTCGATGGCCCGCAGTCCCGCCGACACGTCGAGCACCACCGCCCGGTTGACGCACTGACCGGCGAGCGACGTGCCGCCGCCCCGCGGCAGCACCGGGAGCCCGAGCTCGGCGCAGGCCCGCACCGCCGCGACCGCGTCGTCCGCGTCCGCGGGGACCACCACCCCCAGCGGCTCGACCTGGTAGAGGCTCGCGTCGGTCGCGTAGAGCATCCGGTCGTGCCGGCCGAAGCGGACCTCGCCGCGGACCCGTGCGGCGAGCGCCCGCGCCCGGGCCGATCGCTCGGCCTCCGGATCCACCCGAAGCGTGGCCGGGGAACCGGTCGCCGGGGACGAGTCGGCGGGCGGCGAGGCGGAGGACGAGGGGCCGGACGGAGCGGTGGTCATCGGACCGGCACGATAGGGGCCCGACGTCGGCGGCGATCCCGGCGTGCGGCCCGCCGCCGTGGACCGGGGATCGTTCCGCCGCGTCGGCCCGGGCGCGTGACGGACCGCTGCACCGCGGCGGCGGGTGGCTCATCCGCCGCCGCGGGCGTGCGGCCCGCCGCTGCGGCATCATGAAGCTCGCGTGGCACCCTGCCCGGACGCCGACCCCCGCCGGAGTCGCTCATGCCGCCTCGAACCCCCGCCGCCCCCGATCGCCCGCTCGACCGCGCGCGCAACCGCGACCCCGACCGCTGCCCCTGGTGCGGCACCGAGCCCGCCTACGTCGCGTACCACGACCGCGAGTGGGGCGTGCCCGAGCACGATCCGCGGGCCCTCTTCGAGAAGCTCGTGCTCGACGGCTTCCAGGCCGGACTCTCGTGGTGGGTCATCCTCCGCAAGCGCGATCGCTTCCGCGAGGCGTTCGAGGGCTTCGACGCCGCCCGGATCGCCCGCTGGGGCGAGACCGACGTGAGGCGACTGCTCGGCGACGCGGGCATCGTCCGCAGCCGGGCCAAGATCGAGGCGGCGATCGGCAACGCACAAGCCTTCCTCGAGATCGAGGCCGCGCACCCCGGCGGCTTCCACGACTTCCTGTGGCGGCACGTGGACGGCCGGCCGCGGGTCAACCGCTGGCGGACGATCGGCGCGGTGCCGACCGCGACCGAGGCGAGCGCGGCGATGGCCCGCGAGCTCAAGCGGGCCGGCTTCCGCTTCTGCGGGCCGACGATCTGCTACGCGTTCATGCAGGCGACGGGCATGGTCAACGATCACCTCCTCGGCTGCTTCCGGCACGCGGCGTGCGCGGCGATGGCCGAGGGCTGAGGGCCGCGGGCTGAGGGCTGCACGGCGGCCCGCGCCGAGCCCGGCCCCGTCAGTCGCCGGCGCCGGGATACGACAGCATCGCCACGTGATGGGCGAAGTGCTTGGCGTGCACGGTGACCCACTGCTCGTGCGTGAGCGGGCCGACGAGCGGGCTCGGGTGGGTGAACCGCTCGCCGGCGTCGACCCGCGCGAGGATCTCGCGCACCTCGGCCGCCCCCTGCTCGAAGCTCACGTCGTCCGGCGGGAGGAGCCGGTCGAGGCCCGGGCGCTTCAGCGAGATGCCCCGCGGGAGGGGCCGGTCGGACAGCATCGCCCGCTTCATCAGCCGGCCGACCATCCGGATCGGCAGCGGCGCCCGGAACGGGAAGCCCTCGAGCGCGTACCGCATGAAGCGGCCGACGTGCCAGAGCACCTGGCCCGGCGTCCAGCCGCCGTGGGCCCGCAGCGTGCCGGCGGCGTGGGCCGCCTCGAGTCGGTCCATCTCGCCGGCGATGCACCCGAGGCAGGTGGCGGTGACCGGCCGGGTGCGGCCGGTGCCGTCCGGGGCCTCGCGGTCGGGCGAGGCGGCGGCGGCGGCGGGGGTGGCGGTTGCGTCGGCGGTGCTCATGGCGAGGTCTCCTCAGGGGCGCCGTGCCGCACGCTCTCGCCGTCGCCGCCGGCCGGCGCGGGGATCGGCGGCCCGCCCGCGGCCGCGGCGGTCGCCGCCTCCGCGAGCGCCTCCGCCGCCGACCGCCCCGCCACATGCCCGCTCGCCCACGCCCACTGGAAGTTGAAGCCGCCGATCCGCCCGTCGACGTCGAGGATCTCGCCGCAGAGGTGCAGGCCCGGCCGCACCCGCGACTCCATGGTCGCCAGCTGCACCTCGCCCAGCGGCACCCCCCCCGCGGTGACCTCGGCGAAGAGATAGCCGCGGTTGCCGGTGACGGGGACCTCGAGGGCCTTGAGGGCGGCGACGAGGGCGCGGCGGCGATCCCGCCGCAGCTGGCCGCGGCGGGTGGCGGGATCGACGCCGGCGACGTCGCAGAGCGTGCGGGCGAGCCGCTCGGGCAGCCGCTCGCGGAGCAGGCCGCCCACGGTGCCCGGGCCGGGGGCGACGAGCTCGGCGTCGAGCGCGGGCTCCGGGACGGCGGGCAGCCAGTCGACGACGAGCCGGGCGTCGCGGTCGTCCATGAACGCGTCGATCCACCAGCGGCTGGCGTCGAGGGCGGCGGGGCCCGAGAGGCCGAAGTGCGTGCAGAGCAGGTCGTTCTCGAAGCGGACGATCCGCTTGCCGGTGGGTCGCCGGACCTCGACCGCGGCCGGCACCGCGATGCCCGAGAGCTCGAGCAGCGGATGCCCCTCGGCGAGCCGCAGCGGCACGAGCGACGGGAAGACGCGGTCCGTGATCGCGTGGCCCAGCGAGCGGACGATCGCGTGGCCGTGACCGTCCGAGCCGGACTTGGGCAGGCTCCGGCCGCCGGTGGCGAGGATGACGCGGCGGGCGTGGATCGGCTCGCCGCCGCCCTCGGGCCGCACGAGGAAGCCGCCGGCGTCGCCGTCGCCTTCGACCGCCTCCACCGCGTCCACCCGCCACGGATGGTGGATCGTGGCGCCGGCCTCGGCGGTCGCCCGCAGCAGGGCGTCGAGCACGGTGCGGGCGCGGTCGGTGGTCGGGAAGAGCTTGCCGGTGTCCTCGCGCTTCAGCTGCACGCCGAGCTCGGCGAAGAACGCGACCGTCTCCGGCACGTCGAACCGGCGCAGGACGCGGCGGATCGCGGTGCGGGAGCCGCCGGCGTAGGCCGAGGCCTCGACCGCGTGGTGCGTGACGTTGCAGCGGCCGCCGCCCGCGACCAGGATCTTGGCCCCGAGCCGCTTCGCGCCGTCGAGGGCGACGATGCGGAGGTCCGCCCCGCGTTCGCGGGCGGCCCGGCCGGCGAAGATCGCGGCCATGAGTCCAGCGGCCCCGGCTCCGACGACGGCGACGTCCACGCGGTCCGGGGGCGGGCCCGAGTCGAGCCGGGCCCCGCCGCGTTCGCCGGCGCTCACCGAGCGGCGTCCGGCGGGGACGCGGCGTCGGCGGCGGCGAAGGCAGCGGAGGACCGCGGCGCCGGGGCGACCTCGATCGGCTCGCCCGCGTACACCGCCCCGCTGGTGGCGTTCTCCCACAGCTCGAGCCGGGCCAGCTGCGGCAGCCGCGGCCGCAGCCGGTCCCACAGCCAGGCGATGATCCGCTCGGTGGTCGGCTGCTCGAGGCCGGGGACGTCGTTGAGCAGGTGGTGATCGAGCGGGTCGAGGACGTCGGTGACGATCCGCTTCACCTCCGCGAAGTCGACGATCCAGCCCACCACCGGGTCGATCGGCCCGCCCAGGAACACCTTCAGCCGGTAGGTGTGCCCGTGGATCCGGGCGCACTTGTGCCCCGCCGGCAGGTGGTCCAGCCGGTGGGCGGCGTCGAACGTGAACTCGCGGAAGATCTCCATCGGCGGGCGATCGGACGTCGGTGGTCGGTGGTCGGGACGCGGGGCGGCGGGGCAGGACAGGGGCAGGGCGGCCTGGGACCCCCACCGCATCTTCATCGGGGGCAGGAGGATACCGCGCGGCTCGGCCGAGGCGCGGGGGCTGGCGGATGTGATGCGTCGTTGCCGTACTTCGCCCGTTGGCCCAGTGTGACGCCCTCTCCGAGAACTCATGCGCACATCGAGATCACCTCTGGAGGGATGCGCACGCATGGACTACCCTCTCTCCCACTGAGTGCGCGTCGTCGGAGGAGGTGACGCGCGATCAACGCTCAGGACATTCGCACACCGGGCGTCCGGGGGCACATGCCGCGGGGTCCCGGCCAGAAGCAGGGAGTTCAGACAAGATGAAGACGCGAGTTCTCGCGGGTGCGGCGGTGGCCGCGCTCGCCTTGGCGGCCGCTCCGGCCTCGGCGAGCTCGATCGGTCACTTCGCCCCGGCCGGCACGCCCGGTGGCGTTCTCGACGGCTACGTGGGCAGCGGCATCTCCAACGACAACATGGTCCTGAGCTCCGGCTCCGGCATCTCGCTCGGCCTGAAGTCGCACGACCGCTTCGCCGGCGACTGGGGCCCGGCGTCCATGTCCGGGGGGTTCGGCGTCTACGACGTCCTGCCCGGCCTCGGACCGGACACGACCGGCTCGGGAGCGACGCGGTGGAGCTATCTCTGGGCCATCGACTTCGGCAGCGCGGCCCCCGGGGACTACGGCGTGCGCGTGAAGCTCGACTTCGATCCCACGGCCGGTCCGGTCGCGGACGAGGACTGGTACATCCTCGAGTACACCGGGCTCTTCGCCGACACGTCCATCGGTGACAGCCAGAGCATGGGCTTCAACTGGTACGACCCGGCCGGCTTCCCGGCGGGCTTCGTCGATGGTGCGGTCGGCCCCTCGTCCTTCGGCTTCTCGGAGTTCATCTCCGTCGATCAGTCGGCGAACTATGCGGACATCGACGTCTTCGCGGCGGGCGAGTACCGCGTGATGGTCGAGGTCTACGAGATCGACGGCGACGTTGTGACCTCCGCCGGCATGATCGTGAACGTCGTCCCGCTCCCCCCCGCCGCCTTCGCCGGCCTGGCGGGTCTCGCGGGCGTCGCCGTCATGCGTCGCCGGTTCCGCTCGAGCTGACGTCGCCGTCGGTCTCGCGACGGGCATGAAGCACACGACGAAGGCCCCCGGACGCCGGTCCGGGGGCCTTTCTCGTGCGCAGTGCGCTCGACCGGGCGCCGGCGATCCGACCCCAGCCCTCACCAACGATCGCCGTCGCCCTCCGGCCCCAGCGGCCACGGGTCGCGCGACTCGCCGTCGATCGTCGCCCCGTGCTGGATCGCGGTCCGCACCCCGTCGAGGAAGTCGCACGGGAACGGCAGCGAGGGCTTCGTCAGCTCGTCGAGCCGCGCGACGTCGTCGTCCGTGAGCGTCACGTCCAGCGCCCCGAGGTTGTCCTCGAGGTGGGTCATCGACCGCACGCCGATGATCGTGCTCGTGACGCCCGGCCGGCCCTGCACCCACGCGAGGGCGACCTGGGCCGGCGAGCAGCCGTGGGCCTCGGCGATCTCGACCAGCAGGTCGACGATCGCGTAGGTGTGCTCGTTGAGGAACTTGCTGTTCTCGGCCACGCGGGTCGTCCCGACCTCGGGCCGCGAGTCGCGCCGGTACTTGCCGGTCAGGATGCCGGCCCGCAGCGGGCTCCACGGCGTCACGCCGAGGCCCATCTCCCGGGCCATCGGCATCAGGTCGGCCTCGACCGTCCGCTGCAGCAGGCTGTACTCGATCTGCAGGGCGATCAGCGGCGTCCAGCCGCGGAGCCGCGCCTCGTACTGGGCCTGCACGCAGATCCACGCCGGGTGGTCGCTGAAGCCCACGTACCGCACCTTGCCCTGTCGCACGAGGTCGTCGAGGGTCTGCATCAGCTCCTCGATCGGCGTCGCCCGATCCCAGAAGTGGGCCCAGTAGAGGTCGATGTGGTCCGTCCGCAGCCGCCGCAGCGAGTCCTCGCACGCCCGGATGACCGCCTTCCGTCCCGCCCCGCCGCCGTTGGGGTCGCCGCGGTGCATGTTGCCCATGAACTTCGTCGCGATGACGACCGAGTCGCGGCGGCCGGCGAGCGGGCCGCCCTTCGCGAACGCGTCGCCGATGATCGCCTCGCTGTGGCCCTTGGTGTAGATGTTGGCGGTGTCGAGGAAGTTGCCGCCGCGGTCGAGATAGGCCGCGAGCAGCTCGCGCGAGTCCTCGACCGACGCACCCCAGCCCCACTCCTCGCCGAAGGTCATGGTGCCGAGGCAGAGCGGACTGACGCGAAGGCCGGAGCGGCCGAGCGAGACGTAGTGATCGAGGGGCACGGGTGGGACTCCACGGGCGTGAGCGGGCGTGAGCGGGCGACGGTCCGGGCCGGCCGCGTCGGCCGCGCCCGCGGCGGGCGCCGGGGCCTTCCCGCCGATCGTGATCGCACGATAGTGCGCGTCGGCCCGCCGGCTCCTCCCACCCCCCGCCTCCGGCCGCTCGGGCTGACCGCCCCCTCCCCGAAACGCACCGCGGGGGCGGGCACCGTGCGGCGCCCGCCCCCGCGGGTGGTTCGATGCGCGACCGTGGACGATCGCGCCGCTGGCCGGTCGGAGTCAGCCGCCCGGCTGGGCCTGCTCCATGCGGGCCTTGACGGTGGCCATGATCTGCTCCCGCTGCTGCGCGAGCATCATGCCCATCTGGCCGTTGGGATCGAGGGCGATGGTCTCGTCCATGATCCGCTCGGCCATCTCCATGTCGTTCTTCTCGATCGCGGCCTCGAGGCGGGCCATCGAGAGCTGCTGACGCATGTCGACCGGCAGGTCGTCGTTCTTCATGAGCTCGGCGACCTTGGCGGCCATCTCGTCGTACTTCCGCTGGAAGTAGAGGACGCTGACGCTGGTCATCGCGACCTCGGCCCGGACCTCGTCGCTCGCCTTGTCGAGATGCTGGATGCCATCGAGGATCTCGGCCGCGCGGGCGTAGTCCTCGGCCTCGACCGCGGCCCCGGCCTCGGCGAGGGTCGCGCGGACGCGGGCATCGGCGAGCTGCGACTCGTACTTCGCCTTCAGCCCGGCCTCGTTCTCGGCGTCGAGGGCCACGATCTGCTCCATGAGCTTCTCGCGGTCCGGGACCATCACGTTCTCGATCGAGAGCGCCTGGTCGAGCAGCCGGGCCTTGGCGACGCCCTCGGCGTCCTTGGCCTGCGACATCAGCTCGTCGCGCCGGTCCTTGCCGGTCTGGAGCTGGTCGAGGTGCTCGAGGTACGGGCCGGCGCCGTCGGGCCGGTAGCCGGTGCGGGCGTACGGCTCGCCGGACGGCTCGGCGAGGATGATCGTCGGGTAGCCCTGGATGGCGTACTCCTGGGCCGCCTCCTGGTTGGCGGCCTTCACCGCGTCGGTCTGCTCCCGGCCGTCGGGCGACGGGAAGTCGAGGGCGACGAGGACGAAGTCCTTCGGCGCCTCGGCCTTGAACTGCGACTGCGAGAAGACCTCCTGGTCCAGCCGCTTGCACCAGACGCACCAGTCGCTGCCGGTGAAGTCGATGAGCAGGTCCTTGCCCTGCTCCTTGGCGGCTTCTTGGGCCTTGGCGAGGTCGTCGAGGATCCAGCCCTCCTTCCAGTCGTCGGACTGGGCAAGGGCGGTGGTCGAGGTGGCGAGGGCCATGGTCGCGGTCAGGACGACGGCGGCACGGCGACGAAGGGGAGAGAGGGCCATAAGGGGCTCCGTGGGGAATCCGTCTCGAAAGCGATGAGCATGGGGTGCGGGCGGTGAGGAGCGATCGACGATCCCGTGATCGCAACCGGCCGAGCATCCGCGATGTCCGCCCGCGAGGGTGGAGGCGGATGCCGGCCCGTACCGACATCCGCATCAGTTCATGGAACGCTCAGGCGCCCCGGTTATTCGCGCGGGGACCCCTCGGATTCAACCGACGGGCCGGATCCAGGTCGCACCTCGAGTCTCGGCCGGCCCCGAACCGGGGCCCCCGAGCGACTGGCCGTCGGGGCGACCTCGCGGCTCGCAGCGCTGGTGGACTCGCCGTCACCCCCGCTGACGGCCCCGTGAGACGGGTCGGCGGCGGTCCCCGCCAGCCCGCGGCGGCGCCACGGCTCCGCCGCGGCGTGATGGCGACGTCGTCCGCACGGGGCTCACGACGCCTCGCGGCACCGGGCCTCGAATTCGGCCCGCCCCTCGCGCATCTCGGCCCCCAGCTCGCTCTCCGCGAGGCCGATCGCCTCGTCCCACGCCTTCAGGGCCGCCGCGCCGCGCCCCATCCCGAGCAGGAGCAACGCCTTGCGGTGCCCCAGACGCTGGGCGGCCTCGGCCGGCATGCCGCGGACCCGCATCGTTCGGCTGGCCTGACGGACCGCCGAGCCCGGCCGCTCGAGGGCCACGAGGAAGTCGATGCGAACCAGCGCCCAGTCCGCGAGCTCGGCTCCCTCGGGCCGGTGGGTGCGCTGGACGTCCCGCAGGGCGCGGGCGACGCCGTCGAGCTCGCCCGACTCGATCATCGCCCGGACGGCCTCGAGGTCGCGCTGGAGCGGCGTCTTCGGGGCCTCGGCCTCCTCCCCGCCCTCCGCGTCGTCGCCGGCTGCGTCCTCGTCCTCGCCCTCGTCGCCGCCGAAGCGGGCGACGAGACCGAGGCTGTCCTCGGGGTCGGCCTCGCGGATCAGGTCGAGGATCTCGTCCTGCTCGGGGGTCATGATCCCCGGCACCGCCAGGGCCTGGCCCAGCAGGCGGGCCCGGTCGAGCCCCTCGGTCCGCATCGCCCGAGCCACCAGCTGCTCCTGGCCACGCCGCAGGCCGATGAGCTCCCGCAGGTGCTCGAGGTACCGCACCACGCCGCCCGGGCGGTAGCCGGTGCGGGCGAACGGACGGCCCTCGGCGTCGGCGAGGTAGACGGTCGGGAAGCCGCGGACGCCGAGCCGGTCCCGCCACTCGGCGTTCCGCCGCTGGACCTCCTCGGACTGACTGCTCGGCCGCGGGAAGTCGAGCGCCACGAGCACCAGGTCGCGGCCGGCCTCCTGCCGGAAGTGCGGATGCGCGAACACCTCGCGGTCGAGGCGGATGCACCAGCCGCACCAGTTGCTGCCGGTGAAGTTGATGAGCAGGTAGCGATCGCTCGACCGCGCCGCCGACACGGCCCGGTCCATGTCGTCGAGGATCCAGCCCGGGGCGGCGGACTCGATCGCATCCGACGCCGGCGCGGGCCGCGCGGGGCTCGCCGCGAGGACGAGGACGAGCAGGCCGGCGAGCGTCGCCAGGAGCCGACGCGGAGACCGTGCTCCCTCTCGAGCCGCGACGGCGGTGCGGTCGAGGACGGGGGCGGACGCGGAGGACGCCGGGGACGCGGAGGACGCCGGGGACGCCGGGGACGCGGGGGACGCGGGGGACCAGATCATCGGGGAGCTCCGGGTGGCCGGGCGCGTCGTTCCGGAGCGGGCCGCGGCGAGCCGCGCCGCGGACCGGACGGCCGGGCCCCCGCATTGTGACGGCGCCGGGGCCCCGTGGCCACGGCGATTCGGGCGGCCGGCCCGACGGCGGGCGGTCTCGGAGGCCCCTTCCGGTGCCCGGACGTCGCGCGGGCGAGATCGCCGGCGCGGCGTCGGAGATCGGCTCGTCTCGGAGGCCCCGTGCCGTGCCCGGACGCCGCGGGGAGCGGGGGCGGGACGCCATCCACCTACTGGTCCGAGTCAGAAAAAGCTAGACAAAAAGCGCAACCGTTTTGCACCCTCATGCGGATCTCCAGTATCAGGAGGTGCCGCCATGCCCAGAAGACCCGTCGCCATCACGCTGTCCGAGTCGGAGCGAGAGACCTTGCTTGCCTGGAGTCGACGCCCGAAGACCGCTCAGGCGATCGCGTGTCGCGCCCGCATCGTCCTTGCCGCCGCCGACGGACGCTCAAGCGAGGAGATCGCCGAAGTCATCGGGGTCTCTCGTGCGACCGTGTCCAAGTGGCGCAGTCGATTTGCCGCGCAGGGACTCGATGGCCTCGCCGACGCGCCGCGGTCCGGAGCGCCTCGCAAGATCTCCGACAAGGATGTCGAACGCGTGATCGCCAAGACGCTTGAGGAGAAGCCGAAGAACGCCACGCACTGGACGTCCCGATCGATGGCCGACGCGACCGGTCTGAGCCAGAGCTCGATCTCCCGCATGTGGCGAGCGTTCTCGCTGCAGCCGCATCGGAGTGAGACGTTCAAGCTCTCCAACGACCCGCTCTTCGTCGACAAGGTCCGGGACATCGTCGGCCTGTACATGGATCCTCCGGACAAGGCCCTCGTGCTCTGTGTCGACGAGAAGTCCCAGATCCAGGCCCTCGAACGGACGCAGCCGATGCTCCCGCTGGCTCCCGGCTCCGTCGAGAAGCGGTCGCACGACTACGTCCGCCACGGGACGACGACGCTGTTCGCTGCCTTGGATGTCGCAACTGGGCGGGTCATCGGCAAGTGCTTCCGACGGCACCGCTCGAAGGAGTTCGTCAAGTTCCTGAGGGTCATCGACGAATCGGTGCCCGCCGACCTCGACGTCCACATCATTCTGGACAACTACACGACGCACAAGACTGCCGAAGCGCGGCGGTGGTTCGCCCGGCATCCTCGCTTCCACGTGCACTTCACGCCGACCTACTCCTCGTGGATCAATCTCGTCGAGTCCTGGTTCTCGGTGCTGACGCGGAAGCAGCTGCAGCGGGGATCGCACCGTTCCACCCAGGCGCTGGAGAAAGCCATCCGCGACTTCCTCGGTGCGACGAACGAAAATCCCCGGCCGTTCGTCTGGACGAAGACCGCCGACGAGATCCTTCTCTCGCTCAAGCGGCTTTGTACACGAATTTCTGGTTCAGGCCACTACCATCCCGTGGCCCCCGCGGCCGCCTCCCCGCCCAAGGTGCCGAGCCGCCATGACGCCGCCCGCCCCCCACGACGACGGCCGCTCCCCCGGCCCCCCCGACCGCCGAGCCGGCGACCCGCCCGACGAGGGGCCCGTCCTCCGTCCCGACGGCCGTCTCCCCGCCGGTGCCGGCGGCCCCGCGCCGACACCGGGATCCGACGCGGTCGGCGAGCCCCGCGGGGCCGTCCGGGACCTCTCGTCGCTGCGTCGCCGGGCCGCGGCCGAGGCCGTCGCCCACTTCCTCGCCGACCTCGACCGGCTCGGCAGCGGCGTGCCCCATCGCGTCGTCGAGGGCAGCGCGGTCGCGGCCCAGGTCCGCTTCACCGACGAGCAGCTCGTGCGGGCCGTCCTCCGCGTGGACGTCGCGGTGACGCCGGCGAACCGCGACGCGCTCGAGACGAGGCTCCGCGGCGGCGGCTACGAGCCCGGCGACGGCTCGGGCGACGTCGCCCTGATGCGGATCGCGGGCCGGCGCGGCCGCCGTCCCGTGCACGTGCTGTTCGAGGGGCGGGACGTCGAGCCCGGCCCGCGCCACCACCCTGCCTCCCCCGAGGCCCGGGCCGAGCGATCGCGGCGACTCGCCCAGGCCTTCCGCCCGATCCTCGCCACGTGGCGCATCACCCACGAGCGGCCCGGGACGCCCGACGAGCCGACGGTGACCGAGACGCGCGAGGTGCACCTCGTCGACGAGACGTGGTCGCCGCGCGGCACGGACGATCACGGCGTCGCCGCTCGAGCCTCCGCGCACGGCTGACGCCCCGCCGGCTCGCCCCGATCGCCCGCCCGCGCCCCGGCCTCAGGCCTCGGCCGCGATCCGGCGCAGCACCGCCTCCGCCTCCGCCATCCGCGGGAAGCGTCGCTCGTCCCGGCGGAAGGCGGCGGTGTGGGCGTGGGCGCGGGCTCCGGTCCAGCGGAGTCCGTGCTTCTTGTGCAGCAGCTCGTGGAACACGATGAAGTCGACCACGAACGCCGGCACCTCGGCCCGGTCGAGGCTCGAGCTCACGACCAGTGCGTCGGAGACGAACTCGTAGTGGCCGAACATCCGGCGCGTGTCGGACCGGCTCCAGGAGATGGTCGGCCGCTCCATGCGCCCGGCGAAGAACGCGCGGTTGACCCGGTCGAAGGACGCGCCGAGGTCGTGCACCCGGCCGCGGGTCCGCGCGACCGTTCCCCCCAGCGTCTCGATCGCGGCCAGCGCGGTCTGGAACGGTGTCGACAGCATCGCCTCGTGCACGGCCTGCCGGGCCCCGGCGTCGCCGCCCACCATCGCCGTGAGGGCCTCGAGCCCGTCCGGGCCGACGACCGCGAGCGGCGCCTGGACCCACACCCGCACCGCGCCGTCGCGGACCTCGGCCCGGGTCACGGCCCGCATCGGCCGGAATGAGATCGACACCCGCGCGGCACGGTCGCGCACGAGCAGCCGCCGGTCGATGCGGCGTCGCCCCGTCAGGTGCTGCAGCATCGCGTCCGACTCGTCGAGCCGGCGATTCACGTCCTCGGCCATGCGGCGAGTGGCGGCGACCGTGGCCGGAAGCGGGTGGACGCCGGCGGCCGGGCCGTCGATCACCTCGTCGAGCGATCGCGACCCGGGCGCGACGACGGTCGCCGCGGGATCCGGCGACTCGTCTTCCCCCGCCGCGCCGCCCTCGATCGGCGGCGTCGCGCCGGCGAGCCAGCCGAGCCAGCCGCGCACGCCCCTGGCCTCGTCCGTGAGCTGCGCCGCGTGCACGCCGCGCTGCCGCAGCTCGCTCTCCAGCGCCCGGCGCTCGGTCGCGATCGATCGGTGCAGGGCCTCCGCTCCCGGGCCTTCTCCGCGCACCTCCATGCCGACGCGACGGACGATCAGGTCGACCGTCCGTCGCAGGCCGCGAATGCGCACGGGACCGCCCGCGGCCCCGTCGGACGGTCCACCCCCCGAGCGATCGCGCTCCGCCGGGCGTCCCGAGCGCGGCGCCGCGGGAGCGCTGCGCTCGGCCGCGGCCGCGTCCACCGAACGAACCGGACCGCACTCCGGCGACCGGTGATCCTGTTGATGCTCTCGACTTCGCACGTCCTCATCCCCCCGGGCGGTACGACTCGCTCGCCCGCCCGGCGTCGATGCTACCCCGTGCATCGACCGTCACCGAGAAGTGCGTCCAAAGAGCCGTCGATCTCCCCGAGGTCGCCGGGGTGAACCCCGACCGCGTCACCCGTAGCATGTCCGAGGCGCCACGCCGGTCGCCGCCGCGCAGGATCGAGCCTCGTCACGACCGACCGCGACGTGCGCCCGCACGCCGGCGATCGAACCGGAGCGCAGTCCGTGCGCGGAGTCACGCCGCATGTCACGCATCGCACCCGCCCGACGCCGGATCGCTCGCGATCAACGTCCCGAGACCGGGCGGTGAGCGGCGACGCGCCCGGGCGGACGCGGCCGGTACGGGCCGACGATCACGGCGGCCCGCCTGCCCCCACGCCGCCCGCGTTCATCCGATCGCCGGCCCCGTGGGCCTGCGCCGCCTGCGGCTATCCCCTGCCCGGCGACGTGGTCTGTCCCGAGTGCGGCCGACGCGCCGCGGTCCCGCGGCGTCGCCCCGGCGAGGGGATCCGATGGCGGACCCGCGGCTCGATCGCCGGACGCCCCGTCGTCTCCGTCGCCTGGGGCGCCCGCGGCGACGAACGGTGGGGCCGGGCCGAAGGCGTGCTCGCCTTCGGAGACCGGGCCCGGGGCATCGTCGCGATCGGGACGGTGGCGACCGGGCCGCTGGCGATCGGTGCCGTCGCCCGCGGCGTGCTCGCCTTCGGCGGCCTCGCGCTCGGGCTCGTCTCGGGCGGGCTCGCCCCGATCGGCGCGCTCGCGGTGGGCGGCGTCGCCGCCGGCTACGTCGCCAAGGGCTCGGTCGCGGTCGGCTGCTACGCGGGGGGCGGCGCAGTGGCCGCTCGGTTCGCCCGGGTGGGCGACGGCCCGCTGCCGCCGGACCTGCCCGCCTTCGTGGAGCGGATCACGTGGATCTTCGACTCCTGGCCCGGGGCCGTCCTCCTGCCGATCGTCGTCGCCGCGGTCCTCGTGCCGATCCTCACCGCCGGTGCGAGCCTCGTCCTCCGCGTCGCGGGCCGCCGGGCCCCGACCACCCCGCCGACGGCGGCGTCGACGGCCGGCGTC
>CAYLNM010000079.1:0-19787 GCA_964385045.1 uncultured Isosphaeraceae bacterium | reverse complement strand
GGGCTGCGGGGCTGCGACGACTGGCGACCGGCGACGGCCGGCGGCCGGCGGCCGGCAGACCGCGGCCGGCGGCCGGCAGGTGCGGACGCGGTCGACCTCCGGCGCGACCACGCGCCCGACACGGCGACGAGGCGGCACCAGCGCTCCCGGCGGCGGAGGCTCGGCCTTCGCCGCCTCGGGGCGTGGCAACCGCCTCCACCGGCCCGAAGGCCGTTCGCCGGCGGCGGCCGGCGCGGGGGCAGGAACGGAGGAAGCGCGACGCGACGTCCCGCGCGGCGAACGAGCGGGCGTCGCCGGCCGGGCAGGAGGGGGGGCACGGTGCCGACCGTGGTGGGCATGCCCTCGCGTGGTGTTGTCGCCGCGGCCGATCGATCGGCGGAGGACCGACGAGCGGTCCCGCGTGCGGCTGAAAGCTCCCGGGCACCGTCTCCGGTCGGACCGGAGGGGCACCCGGAAGCCATCCCCAGGAGGACCCGAGAGTCCCCGTGGCGACCGGATCCCCATCAGGCCGCCACCGTGTGGGGTGTTCTACCATCCGCAGCGTCGAGTTCTGTCATTTGCAGAAAAAAAGCGCGATCGCGAGTCGGCCACGCCCCGGCTCCAGGAAGAACGCCCCTCCGGCCGGGGGCGGCGATGCCCGCGATCGGCGTCTCCCGATCCGGTCGGGTGGTTCAGGCGGATGGCTCGCTCGGCCGGCTCGCTCGGCCGGCTCCATCGGGTGGTTCGGTCGGGGCGTCGAGCGGGCCCGGCCCCGGTCTGCCGGTCTGCCGGCCCACCGGGCCGGATGGAGGACCGATGCCGCGGGCCGTTGGGGCCGGCCGCGGTAGCATCCGTCCGGCGGTCCGGCGCGCGGGCCGCCCCTCGGGCCCGTGGCGGAATTGGCAGACGCAGCGGACTTAAAATCCGCGTCCCCCCCGGGAGTGAGGGTTCGAGTCCCTCCGGGCCCACGTGACGCCCCGCGGATCCGAGCTCCCGCATCTCTGCGGGCTCCCGCGACCTTCCCGGAGCCAGCCATGTCCACGTCCCGCTCGACCCGCGTCGCCCGCATTCCCGGCGCGCCCGGCGCCTCCGCCGAGTCCGGCCCCACGGCCCGTCCCGCGGCCCGCCGCCACGTCCTTCGCCGGCGCCTCGCCGCCCTCGCCCGCCTCGCTCCGGTGCTGCTGCTCGTGGCGTCGGCCCTGCCGGCGTTCGGCTGCGCCCGCAACCCCGCCACCGGCGAGCGGCGGCTGATGCTGCTGCCGATGTCGGAGGAGATCGCCCTCGGCGAGCAGGCCGCGCCCGAGTTCACCGCCGAGTTCGGCGGACCGGCGCCGTCCGAGCCGCTGCAGGCCTACGTCACCGAGATCGGGGCGCGGATGGCGGCGGAGACCGAGGGGCCGTTCCCGGAGCTCGACTGGGAGTTCACGCTCCTCGACTCCGCGGTCGTCAACGCCTTCGCGCTGCCGGGCGGCAAGGTGTTCATCACCCGCGGCCTCGCCGAGCGCCTCGAGGACGAGTCGGAGCTCGCCGGCATCCTCGGCCACGAGATCGGTCACGTGACCGCCCAGCACGCCAACAGCCGCATCAGCAAGCAGACGCTCTTCACCGCCGGTCTGCAGACGCTCTCGGCGGTGCTGGCCTCGGCCCCCGAGGACAGCTCCCTCGGCACCGCGGGCGAAGCGACCCTGCCCGCCCTGCAGCTCGGTGGCCAGCTGCTCCTGCTGCGGTACGGCCGGGACGAGGAGCTCGAGGCCGACGAGCTGGGCATGCGGTACATGTCGCGGGTGGGCTACGACCCGTCGGGACAGCTTCGGGTGATGCAGCTGCTCGCCGAGCTCTCGGGCGGGGGCGACCGTGGCTTCGACTGGTTCGCCACGCACCCCGACCCGGCGTACCGCGTCGAGGTCATCGAGCGGATCCTCGCCGAGCGGTACGCGGGCGCTCCCACGGTGGGCGACGGCCGCTTCGTGGGCCGCTTCCGCGAGCGGTTCCTGATCCCGGCCTCGCGGCTGCCCGCCCCGGCGCACCCGCCCGCCGGCGCCCGTGCCGAGGGCGACGCGGCCCTCGCGGGCATGCTCGGCCACGGCTGGTGCGGAGTCTGCGCCGCCGGCGCCATGCAGCCCTTCTCGCCGCTCTCGGCCCGGCCTGCGGGACCGGTGTCGTCGGACGGTCAGCCCGGCGACTGATCCGACCCGCGGTCACCCGCGTCCACGCCCGCCTCGTCCGCACACCCCTCGCACTCGCCGTACAGGACGACCTCGTGCCGGCGCACCCGGAACGCAGGCGGCGCGAGCCGCTCCACGTCGCCGGCGCAGCCCTCGACCGGGAACACCGCGTCGCAGGACTCGCAGTGGAAGAAGTGGTGGTGGGCCTCGTCGCCCGTCGCTCCGGGACGGCTCGGCGTCTGCATGGTGCTGCCGGGGGCGACCCCCGGCCGCGACCGGGCGTCCTCGTACCGCGAGGGGGAGCCGGGGAGGACCACCTCGCGGATCGCCCGCTCCTCGAGCAGGCGCCGGATCTGGCGGTAGACGGTGGCGAGGCTGAGGGTGTCGACGCGGGCCGCGGCGAGCTCGAGGATCTCGCCCGGCGCGAGGGGACGGCCCGCCTCGCGGATCACCGCGTGGATCGCCTCTCCCTGCCGCGTGCGTCGTCGGGCCGTGGCCATCGCGGAAGTGTACGACGCGGCCCGCCGCGGCGGGCCGACGCGGTGGGACCGCGGCATCCGGGGGGCGGCGGGCGCCCCGGACGCCGATGCGCTTCTCGGACCTCTTCCGGCGATCCGAGGACCCCACCGCCCGATCGCGTCTGTCATGATGGAGGGCTTCCGGCGACGACCGCCGGCCCGACGCCACGAGACGGACCCGCCCGATGAACGACCCGCTGAGCCCCGATCCCGCCCTCGCCACGCCCGAGATCCCGAAGGAGGAGCGCGGGCTCGCGATGATGTGCCACCTGCTCTCGCTCACGGGCTTCGTCATCCCGTTCGGCACCATCATCGGGCCGCTCGTGATCTGGCTGGTGAAGAAGGACGAGAGCCCCGCGGTGGACGTGGCGGGCCGCGAGTCGCTGAACTTCCAGCTCACGCTGCTGATCTTCTACGTGATCGCGTTCGTGCTGCTCTTCCTCGCGATCGGGGTGTGCCTGCTGCCGGTGATCGCGGTCCTGCACATCGTGTTCGTCATCATCGCGACCATCAAGGTCAACGACGGCGTGCAGTACCGCTACCCGATGACGATCCGCATGCTCTGACGGGCTCGGGCTCGGGCGCGGGGCGGCGGCGCGACGAGCTCGCCGCGGCGGCCGCTCAGCACTCGGGCACCCGCACCGAGATGTTCACCGCGAGCCCGCCGCGGCTCGTCTCCTTGTAGCGCTCGCCCATGTCCTGGGCGGTCTGCCACATCGCGCGGATGACGTCGTCGAGGCTCACGCGGGCGTCGCCGGGCTCGCTGCACAGGGCGAGCTCGGCGGCGTTGATCGCCTTGATCGCCCCCATCGCGTTGCGCTCGATGCAGGGCACCTGCACGAGGCCCGCGACCGGATCGCAGGTCATGCCGAGGTGATGCTCCATCGCGATCTCGGCCGCCATGAGCGCCTGCTCGACGGTCCCGCCTCGGACCTCGCACAGGGCGGCGGCGGCCATCGACGAGGAGACGCCGATCTCGGCCTGGCAGCCGCCCATCGCGGCGGAGATCGTCGCGTTCTTCTTGAAGTGCGTGCCGATCTCGCCCGCCACGAGCAGGAAGTGGAGGATGCGGTCCTCGCTCGGCTCGGCCTCGCCGAAGCACAGCTCGTGCATGAGGACGGCGGGGATCACGCCCGCGGCCCCGTTGGTGGGGGCGGTCACCACCCGGCCGAGGGCCGCGTTCTCCTCGTTCACCGCGAGGGCGAACGTGCTGGTCCACTTGAGCACGTGGCGGAAGTCGTCGTCGCGGTTGGCCGCCCGCACGCCGGCGAGCCACGCATCGGGATCGTCCGCGTGCGGGGCCCCCGGCCCGCCGCCGCCCGGGAGGTTCGCGGCGATCGAGGCGGCCCGTCGCCGGACCTCGAGGCCGCCGGGCAGCACGCCGCTCGTGTGGCACCCGCGGTGGATGCACGCGAGCATCACCCGCCAGATGCGGAGCAGGTCGGTGCGGATCTCGATGTCGGTCCGCCAGGCCCGCTCGTTGGCCAGGACCATCTCGCCGATCGACAGGCCGTCGCGGCGGCAGTGAGCGAGCAGGTCCGCCGCCGACCGGCAGGCGTAGGGCAGGGCGGGCTGGCTGCCGTCGCCCCCCGGCGTCTCGCCCTCGCGAAGGACGAAGCCGCCGCCGATCGAGTACCAGGTGCTCTCGATGGTCCGGCCGTCGGTCGCCCGCGCGGTGAACCGCATGCCGTTGGCGTGGCCGGGCAGCTTCTCGTCGCCGTGGAAGACGATGTCGGCGTCGGGGTCGAAGTCGATCGGCCCGGGGGCCCCGGGCAGGGGCAGCCGCCGCGCGGCCCGCAGGTCCGCCACCAGCTCGTCGATCCGGTCCACGTCCACGGTCTCGGGGTCCTCGCCGAGCAGGGCGAGGCAGAGGGCGACGTCGGTGGCGTGGCCACGGCCGGTGAGGGCGAGCGAGCCGTAGAGATCCAGCCGCAGGGCGGCCACGGCGGCCGTGCCCGGATCGGCCGCGAGCTCGGCGAGCCACCGCTGCACCGCCCGCCAGGGGCCGAGGGTGTGCGAGCTCGACGGCCCGACGCCGATCTTGAGCATGTCGAAGACGCTGATGGCCTCGGACGGACGATCATCCACGGCGCGATCCTCCCGCGCGGGATCGTACCGGGCGGGGCCCGCGTCCCGGAAGCACGATTCGCGTCGATCGGTGGTCCATCCGACCCGGGGCGATGCTCGGCGGCGTCAGGCCTCGCGGTCGGGGCGGTCCGTCTGCGCGTCGTCCGCGTCGCCGGCGCCGATGCCGGGGGCGCCCGCGGCCCCGCGGCCCGCCGGCCCGCTCGGGTCCCCGGACTCGATCCGGGTCCCGGCCGGGGTCTCGGCCTCGGTCGATCGGTCGATGCGGACCGGCAGCAGGCCGGCCGCGGCGTACCCGAG
The DNA here is from genome assembly GCA_964385045.1 of uncultured Isosphaeraceae bacterium. Classification (GTDB taxonomy): domain Bacteria; phylum Planctomycetota; class Phycisphaerae; order Phycisphaerales; family SM1A02; genus CAYLNM01. Next base: position 14,740 of record CAYLNM010000079.1, on the reverse strand, counting down.
CAGCCCGCCCACGGTGCCGCCTCCGAACCAGGAGCCGGTGATGATGCACGAGCCGTCGGGGCAGAGGATGCCCCAGGCGCCGACGAGTCCGCCGGCGACGGCGCCGGCCACGGTGAGGGCCACGATCTTCATGGGCTCGGTCTCCGGATCACGGCACGACGACCGTCGCGCCGCCGCATCGACACGAATCCGACGCGGCCGGGGATTATTCTCCGTCGGACCGCGGTTCGTTCCACCCCCGGTCCCTTCTTCCGCGGGTCCGGTCGGCCCCCGGCCCCCCACGGCCGCCCGGCCGCCCGGCCCCCCGGCCGCTCGCCCGGCCGCTCGCCCGGCCGTCCGCCGGCCGTCCGCCGGCCCTGTCGCATGATCCGCACGTCTCCCGGAGCCCCCCGATGACTCGTCCCGCCACCACCCCGCCCGCCGCCGCCACGGATCCGTCCGCCGTCTCCGAGCCGGAGGCGATCGCCACGATCGGTCCCGAGGATCTGATGGTGACGGTCCAGGCCGGCCGCCACGAGTTCCGGTCCGACGCCGTCCCCGAGTCCGGCGGCCGGGACGAGGCTCCGAACCCGTTCCGGCTCCTGCTCGGCTCGCTGGGGGCCTGCACGGCGATGACGATCCGGCTGTACGCCGACCGCAAGGGCTGGCCGCTCGAGGGCGTCCGGGTGAGCCTCTCGCACGACCGTCGCCGGGCCGAGGCCGGGGAGGCGGGGGCGACCGACGCGGGCTGGGTCTTCACCGTGGACAAGCGGATCGAGCTCCTCGGCGACCTCGACGAGGGCCAGCGGACCCGCTTGCTCGCGATGGGCGAGAAGTGCCCCGTGAACCAGGCGCTGATGTCGCAGGTGCGCATCACCCACGGCGAATCGGGGGTCGGTGGGGCCGACGTCCCCCTGGCCTGAGCCGCCGCGCGCCGAAGAACCGGCCGAGCCCCGGCCGCCCCGCGCATCCCGTGGGACCGAGCCCGCCCCGACCCGCGACGCCGGAAACCACCCCGCCCCGCCGGAACGCCGGAACGCAGAGCGTCCGGCGGCTCGTCGTCCTCGCCGGGTTATGATTCGCCGGTGCGGGCATCCCGGGGCCTCCTCCCCGCCCGCGCCGCCGGCGCCGTCCCTGCCCGAGGCCATCCATGACGCCCCCCACGCCCAGCACCTCCGACCGAGCCCGGCCGGACGTCGCCGCCGCCGTCCCCTCGCCCGGCATCGCGGCCGAGCCGCACGCCGCGCCGGCGACCGGGGACGCCTGCCGGCTCGCCGCGGGCCAGCTCGACGCGACGCTCGGCCAGCTCGACGAGCTCGTCGGCCGTCTTGCCGCCGAGGACTACGCCACGCCCCTCGAGGGCATCTTCGGCGGCTCGATCGGCGGCCACGTGCGGCACTGCCTCGACCACGTGCGGGTGCTCGTCGAGACGATGGAGCGGGCACGGGAGGATGGCGCCGCGCCGGCCGCGTCGACGGCCGCGGGCTCGGCGTCGCCCGCCGTCGCCCCCGCCGACTACGACGCCCGCGTGCGCGGGACCGCGGTGGAGACCGATCCCGCCGCCGCCCGCTCGCTCCTCGGCGACCTGCGGCGGCGGCTCGAAGCGGCCGCGGCCGACGTGCCGCTCGACCGCCCGGCTGCGCTCTCGGTGATGCTGAGCGGCGACGGGCTGCGTGTCCCGATGCACTCGACGGTGGGCCGCGAGATCGGCTTCGTCTTCAGCCACACGATCCACCACCAGGCGATGATCGGCGGCATGGCCCGGCACCTCGGGGTCGACGTGCCGCGGTCCTTCGGCCGGGCTCCGTCCACGATCGCCCACGACGAGTCGCGTGCATGTGCACGGTGACGATCGTGCCGCTCCCGGCCGGTCCTCCGGGGCCCGCGGGGACCGCCGGCGGCTTCCGCTTCGCGTGCAACCGCGACGAGCTGCGCACGCGGACCCCGGCCCACCCGCCCCGGGCCGTCCGCGCCCGTGGCCGCGAGGCGGTGCACCCGGTGGATGCCGACGCCGGCGGCACCTGGGTCGCGGTGAACGACGCCGGCCTCGCCCTGAGCCTGCTGAACCTCAATCCGCCGCCGTCCGAGCCCTCGCCGCCCCACGGCGGGGCGAGCCGCGGCGCGATCATCCCCGGGCTGCTGCACCACGACCGCGTCGCCGCGGCGCTGCCGGACGCGCTCGCGGTCGATCCCGCGGCCCAGCGACCGTTCCGCCTCGTGCTCGCCGACCGGACGGAGCGGGCCCTCGTCCGCAGCGACGGCCGCTCGGTCGAGCTCGTCCTCCGCGAGCCGCAGGGCGAACCGTTCATGGTCACCAGCTCCGGTCTCGGCGACCACCTCGTCGAGGGGCCCCGGCGGGGGCTCTTCAACCGGACGTTCGCGAGTCCCGCGGGGCCGCCGACCGACCTCGTCGCGGCGCAGGACGAGTTCCACCGCGCCCACTGGCCGGATCGCGGCCACGTGTCGGTCTCGATGGCCCGTCCCGACGCCCTCACGCACAGCCACACCGTGATCCGCGTGGCGACGGACGGCATCGAGCTCGTCCACCGCGATGGTCCGCCGCACCTCGCGCCGTCCGCCGCCGCCGCCGACGGACGCCACGCCGCGCTCCCGCAGCGCCATCGACTCGCCGCGCGGGCGCGGACCGCCGGCTGACATGGCCGACCGCGGATCCGCCGCCGCGACTCCCGACGCCCCGCGCCGCGCGCGCGGGCTTCGCCGGCTCCGCTGGATCCCGCTGCTCTACCTCGCGCTCCTCGCCGCCTCCCACGCGGTGGTCGCGCTCACCGGCCCCCCCGATCCGCCGCCGCTTCCGGACGGTCCGGGGTGGGACCGCACCGAGCTCGTGCGGCGGGCCGCCCCGGGCGACCCGCGCCCCGAGGCCCCGCCGGTCGCCGTCGCCACCCGCCGCGCCGGGCCGAGCCCGGCCGAGGCCCCGGACGCTCCGGTGGTGCTGCTGCTGCACGGCAGCCCCGGCGACCTGACCAACTTCGACGACGTGCAGCCGGCGCTCGACCCGGCGATCCGCAGCTACGCGGTGGACCTGCCCGGCTTCGGGGCCTCCACCCGGTCGATCCCCGACTACTCGCCCGCCGCCCACGCCGCGTACCTCGCCGACCTGCTCGACGCCGTCGCGGCCGAGGACCCCGCCGCCGCGGGGCCGGTGCACCTGGTGGGGTACTCGATGGGCGGGGCGGTGGCCCTGCGGATGATCGAGCGCACCCCCGAACGCGTCGCCTCGGTGGTGATGCTCGGGGCGACCGGCATCCAGGAGGGCGAGGGCAGCGGCAACTACGAGTTCGAGCACCTGAAGTACCGCCTCGGCTGGCTCGCCTTCGTCGGCCTGCCGGAGGTGATCCCGCACTTCGGGCTCCTCGGCCCGCGGCAGAGCCGGGCCCCGTGGATCCGGAACTTCATGGACGCCGACCAGCGTCCCCTGCGGGCGGTCCTCGAGACGGCGGAGACGCCGTTCCTCGTGCTCCACGGCCGGGAGGACTTCCTCGTGCCGCCGTGGACCGCCCGCGAGCACCACCGCCTCGCCGCCACGAGCGAGCTGAGGATGACCGAGGGCGGCCACTTCGACCCGTTCTTCGAGGAGACCGGGGCGGAGATCGCGGCCGACGTGAGCGACTTCGTCCTCCGCGTGCAGGCCGGCGGGCCGGTGGGCGGCCGCGTCGACGATCCCGGCTGGGCCGAGCACCTCGCCACCGCCGGCAACCCCGAGGACGAGGGACCGATCTCGATCGGCGTCGGCCGGGCCCAGAATCCGTGGATCCAGATGGTGTTCGTGGGCCTCGCGACCTTCGTGTCCGAGGACCTCACCTGCATCGCCGCCGGCCTGCTCGCCCGCAAGGGCACGATCGACCTCGTGGTGGCGATCCTCGGCTGCACGCTCGGCATCTTCGTCGGCGACGTCGGCCTCTGGCTGATCGGGCGGCTCTTCGGGCGTCGGGCCCTGCGCTGGCGATGGGTCGCGAGGCGGATGCCGATGGAGCGCTTCGAGCAGGTCGGCACGTGGCTCGACGCCCACGCCGGCCGCGCGATCATCACCAGCCGCTTCGTCCCCGGCACCCGCATGCCGCTGTACATCGCCGCCGGCATGCTCGGGACCCGCAGCGTCCGCTTCTTCGCGTGGTTCCTCGTCGCCGCCCTGCTGTGGACGCCGACGATCGTGATCCTGGTCTTCCTCTTCGGGCAGAAGGTCGTGGATCCGCTCGAGCGGGTCCTCGGCGACTCGTGGCTCGCCCTCGCGGCCGCGGTGATCCTGCTCTTCGTCCTCATCCGCGTGCTGGAGATGTCGCTGACGCGGATGGGCCGGCGCAAGCTCAAGTCGCGGACGAGCCGGCTGTGGCGGTGGGAGTTCTGGCCTCAGCTGGTGTTCTACCTGCCGGTGGTCCCGTGGATCGCGTGGCTCAGCCTGCGGCACCGCGGCTTCAACGCGATCACCGCGGCCAACCCCGGCATCCCGCACGGGGGCCTCGTGGGCGAGACCAAGAGCCACATCCTCGACCGCCTGCCGCCGGGCGAGGTGCTGCCCGCCCGCCGCATCGAGGGGCGCGACTCGGCCGACCGCCTCGCCGGCCTCGAGCGGGCGATGGACGAGCTCGGCCTCGACTGGCCGGTGATCGTCAAGCCGGAGGTGGGCGAGCGGGGCGCCGGCGTCCGCAAGGTCGGCGGCCCCGACGTCGCCCGCCGGGTGATGGCCGAGAGCTTCGAGCCGGTGGTGGTGCAGGCGTACCACCCCGGCCCCCACGAGGCGGGGATCTTCTACGTGCGGGAGCCGGGGGCCGATCGCGGACGGATCTTCGCGGTGACGCACAAGGTCTTCCCCGCCGTCACCGGCGACGGCGTGGCGACGCTCGAGGAGCTGATCTGGCGGCACCCGCGGTACCTGATGCAGGCGCGGACCTTCTGTCGCCGCCACCGCGACCGGCTCGAGGAGGTGATCCCCGACGGCGTCAGCCTCCGGCTCGCCGAGGCGGGCAACCACGCCCAGGGCACGATGTTCGTGGACGGCGGATTCCTCGTGACGCCGGAGCTCACCGCCGCGTTCGACCGGATCGCCCGCGGCTTCGCCGGCGGCTTCCACTTCGGCCGCTTCGACGTGCGCTACCGCGACCAGGAGGAGCTGATGGCCGGCCGCGGCTTCGGCATCGTCGAGCTCAACGGCGTCACGAGCGAGGCGACGAACCTCTACGACCCCGGCCGCGGGCTCTACGCCGCCTACCGCACGCTCTACCGCCAGTGGGGCCTGCTCTTCCGGATCGGGGCGGCGAACCGCGCCGCGGGCGCGCCGGTGACCCCGCACCGCGAGATCGTCCGCATGGTCTGGCGCCACCTGCGGGCGGCGGGGCCGGATCCGGTGTCGGACTGAGCGGCCGCGGACCGTGCGTCAGCCGTCCGCCGCGGCCGGGCCGGCGGCCGTGCGCGGGCTCAGTGGCCGTGGTGCCCGAGGAAGCTCCGAGCGCCGTCCTTGCCCATGTAGTGCCGCAGCACGCGGGGATCGACGTCGCACAGGTCGATGAGCATGAGGCCGTCGACCACGTCGCCGAAGTCCGGATCGACGTTGAAGGCGAGCAGCTTGCCCTCGAGCTTGAGGTACTGCCGCAGCAGCACCGGGATGCTCCGGCGGTCGAGCTCGATGTCGCGGACGATCGTCTCGACGTCCTCGAGATCCCGGGCGACGGCGGCGGTGATCCGCCGGGTGCCCCGGCTCGCCCGCGTGCGCACCGGCCGCCGGGGCCGGATGAGCCGGCCGAGCGGCTCGAGGAAGCGGGTCGCCTGCAGGAACGCGATCAGGAGCGAGCGGCTCGTCGAGTGGTACTCGTTGGAGATGCTGACGGGCCCGAAGAGGTAGCGGTGCTCGGGATGCCGCGCCACGAACGCCCCGATGCCCTTCCAGAGCAGCATGAGCGGGGCGTAGGTCCGCTGGTACGCGGGGGTGACGTACGAGCGGCCGAGCTCGAGGCCGGGGGTGATCTGCTCGAGCAGCGACTGCCGGAATCGGAACAGCGAGTGCGTGTAGAGGCCCGGCAGCCCGTGGGCGGCCATGATCTCCTCGGTGATCCCGACCCGGTAGCCGCCCGCGATCCGCCGCTCGCGCTCGTCCCACAGGACGAGCTGCCGGTAGTGGCGGTCGTAGTCGTCGAGGTCGCGGGCGCGGCCGGTGCCCTCGCCGACCTCCCGGAAGCTCAGCTCGCGGGTCCGGCCGATCTCCTGCATGGTCGCCGGGCAGTCGGCGCCGTGCAGCAGGTGCACGCGGAACCGCTCGTGGCGGGCGAGCAGGCTGTCCCCGGGCAGGCCGTCGAGCTCGGCCGCGATCGCGTCCGCGTCGCCCGGCTCGGCCACGGGCGTCATGCCGGCGGTGGTCCGAGGCCCGGCGCCCCGCTGCTCGATCCGGCCGCGGAGCAGGTACGTCCGGGCCCGCAGGTGCTCGAGCAGCTCGCCGTCGTCCTCGATGCGGGCGATCCGCTCGGGCGTGACCGGCCGGCCGATGACCGCCTCGATCGTGGTGTCCTCCCGGGCGACGAGCTCGCGGGGCAGCATGAGGGTCCGCAGCCGCGGGTGCACCATGCCCAGCAGCTGGAACGCGGCGGAGTTGCGGCCGTGGAAGTACAGCGGCACCACCGTCGCCCCGGTGCGGCGGACGATGCGAGCGATGGTGGGCGACCACGGCGGGTCGGCGATGCCGCCGTCCCGCAGCCGCACGTGCGACACCTCGCCCGCGGGGAAGACGCCGAGGACGTGTCCGCCTCGCACCCAGCCGACGACCTCCCGCATCACGGCGAGGTTCCGCCGGGCCGCCTCGGCCCCGCCGAAGGGGTCGACGGCGAAGAACGCCCCCCGCAGGCACGGCACCAGTCCGAGCAGGTGGTTGGCCATCAGCCGCGAGTCGGGCCGGACACGGGCGATGAGGTGCGCGAGGGCCACGCCCTCGATGCCGCCGAAGGGATGGTTGGCGACCACCACCACCGGGCCCTCGGCCGGAATCCGCCGCAGCTCGTCCTCGTCGACCCGCAGCGTCACGTCCATCGCCCGCAGGACCGCCCCGTGCACGTCGTCGCCCGCCTCGCGGGTCATGACGCGGTCGTGGATGCGGTTGAGGGCGTCGAGCCGCAGGACCCGCTCGAGGCCCGGCCTCAGGGCCCGGAGCAGTCCGCGGCGAAGCGGGTCGCCCGGGGTGGGAAGCTCGATGCGGGCGTGTTCGGTGGGACGGACCATTGGGGGAAGCGCCGATCGGCGGGTGGCGGTGGCGGTGGCGGGGGTGGACGTGAAGCGGACGAGGGGCTCGTCCCGGACCGCGCCCCCGGGGGACGGTGCCGGCGTGTCCGTCGTGCGTCGTGGGTACGCGGTCGGCGGAGGAGCGGACGCCGTGGCCGCCCCCCGGCTGCTGCTTCTTGGGAGTCCCGGGTCCGGGATCCCCCGCGATCGTCGGCGCCTCCCGGGTGACTCCGGCGATCGAGTCTACCAGTGGCCCGGGGGCGGTGGAGCCCCGGGGGACGCGCGATTCGCCCCGGCTCGGCGGGCCGGACGCGGTTCGCGCGGCGGCGGTGTCGATCGTGCGTGCGCGGGGTTCAGGCGGGGTGAAGGACCGATGGCTCCGCACGTTCGAGCGGCGCCGTCACCGATATACTCCGCGCGGTTCCTGGAGACGTCCGTGCACGATGTCGTGAGTGCGATCCTGGGTGGTGGCCGCGGCACCCGTCTGTGGCCGCTGACCATGCGGCGGGCCAAGCCCGCGGTCCCGGTCGGGGGCAAGTTCCGCCTGATCGACATCCCGATCAGCAACTCGCTGCACGCCGGCATCGAGCGGATCTACGTGCTGACGCAGTACCTCTCCGCGAGCCTGCACCGGCACATCAGCCAGACCTACCGCTTCGACGCGTTCTCCCGCGGCTTCGTCAACATCCTCGCGGCCGAGCAGCGGATCCACGAGGAGCGGTGGTACCAGGGCACCGCGGACGCGATCCGGCAGAACATGCCGCGGCTCGTCGAGTACCACCCCCGCGACATCCTGATCCTCTCCGGGGACCAGCTGTACCTCATGGACATGGGCGGCTTCGTCTCCACGCACCGCGAGGCCGAGGCGGACCTGACGGTGGCGGTGAAGCCGGTGCCGCGTTCCGAGGCCGGGGCGCTCGGCATCATGCGGATCGACGAGGCGGGCCGCATCACGGAGTTCGTCGAGAAGCCCAGGGACCCCGCGGTCGTGGACGGGCTCGCCCTCGACGCGTCCACCATCGACCGACTGGGCCTCGACGCCGAGCCGGGCATGGTGCTCGCGAGCATGGGCATCTACACCTTCCGCACCGGCTTCCTCGAGGACGTGCTCTCGCACTCGGAGCACGTGGACTTCGGCCGCGAGATCATCCCCGCCGCGATCGAGTCGGGCCGGGTGCAGGCCTTCGTCGAGAACGGCTACTGGCGCGACATCGGGACGATCCGGTCGTTCCACGAGGCGAACCTCGAGCTCACCGCTCCGGTGCCCGAGCTCGATCTCTACGACCCGCTGCATCCCGTCTTCACGCGGCCGCGCTTCCTGCCCGGCTGCAAGATCAACGGCTGCACGGTCGAGCGCTCGATCCTCAGCGACGGGTCGATCCTCTCGGGCAGCCGGGTGAGCGACTCGATCGTCGGCGTCCGGGCGGTGCTCGCCGAGGGCGTGGTGCTCGAGCGCACCGTGATGATGGGGGCGACGATCTTCGAGCGGGAGACCAGCGACTCCGCCCGGATCCCGCTCGGGATCGGCCGCGGGTCGGTCGTCCGCGACGCCATCATCGACCTCGACGCCCGCATCGGCGAGGGCTGTCGGCTCACCAACGAGTCGGGCATCCAGCACCTCGACGCCGAGACCCACGTGATCCGCGACGGCATCATCGTGGTGCCGCGGGGCCAGGTCGTCCCCGACGGCACGGTGGTCTGAGTCGCATGCTGAAGATCGTCTTCGCCGCCGCGGAGTTCGCCCCGCTCGTCAAGACCGGCGGCCTCGCCGACGTGGCCGCGGGCCTGACCCGCTTCCTCGCCACCGTCGAGGCGGACCTGCGGATCTTCCTGCCCGCCTACGACACGCTGGACGATCACGGCGAGTCGCGCCATCCCGACCCGCTCGTGCAGGACGTGCCCGTCCGCATGGGCGACCGGGAGCTTCGCTTCAGCCTGCAGGCGATGCGGGTGCCGGGCTGCCACCACGTGATCCACCTCGTGGACTGTCCCGAGCTGTTCCACCGCGGGCATCCGTACACGTGGGACGCGGACGAGCACGTGCGGTGGGGCTTCTTCTGCCGGGCGGTGCTCGAGAGCTGCCAGCGGCAGGGCTTCGGCCCCGACGTCGTGCACGTCCACGACTGGCACACGGCGCTGCTGCCGCTGTACCTGAAGGCCACGTACGGCTGGGACGGGCTCTTCGCCCACACGCGCTCGCTGCTGACGATCCACAACCTCGCCTACCAGGGCGACTTCCCGCGGGCGGTGCTGCCCGCGCTCGGCCTGGAGCCCGCGTGGGCCCGGCTGCACCGGCGGCATCTCGACGAGGGCCGGATGAGCTTCCTCGAGACCGGGATCCTGAACGCCGACTGGGTGTCGACGGTCAGCGAGAGCTACGCCCACGAGATCCGCACGCCGGCCGGAGGCATGGGTCTCGACGAGCTGCTGCGGGTCCGGGGCCACCGCGTGGTCGGCATCGTCAACGGCGTGGACCTCGCGACGTGGAGTCCCGAGATCGACCCCGCGATCCCCGCGTCCTACTCGGCGGCGGACCCCGGGGGCAAGGCGGCCTGCCGCCGCGGACTGCTGGAGGAGCTCGGGCTCGATCCGGATCCCGAGGGTCCGGTGCTGGGCATGGTCGCGCGGCTGACCTGGCAGAAGGGCGTGGACCTCGTGCTCGAGGCGTCGGAGGCGCTGCTCGCCGACCGCGACACGCGGCTGGTGGTGCTCGGAGCCGGCGACCGCGGCCTCGAGGACGGCCTGGCCGCCCTGCAGGAGCACTATCCCGGGCGCGTGCGGTTCCGCTGCGGCTACGACGAGGGGCTGTCCCACCGCATCGAGGCCGGCGGCGACCTGTTCCTGATGCCGTCGCGGTTCGAGCCGTGCGGGCTGAACCAGATGTACTCCCAGCGGTACGGCACGCCGCCGATCGTGCACCGCACCGGCGGGCTGGCCGACACCGTCACCCACCACGTGCCCGGCTCGGACGTCGGCACCGGCTTCGTCTTCGAGCACGCCGACGCCGCCGGCCTGGCGTGGGCCGCGGGCGAGGCGTTCGCGGCGTGGGAGCGCCGCGAGGCGTGGGCGGCGCTGGTGCGGCGCTGCATGGAGCAGGACTGGTCCTGGCACCGCCAGGGTCGCCGGTACCTGCTGCTGTACGACCGGATGATGCAGGAGCATCGCTGAGGCGACCGCGTCGGCGGGCGGGGTGGACGCGGCGGACGGGGTGGACGCGCATCGGCCGCGCGATCGGTGTGGACGGGACGGCGATCGATCGTCGGGATGCCTTTCGGCAGCGCGCAACCGCTCGCCGCGGCGAAACCGCCGCGGTGGAGGTTTCGTGGAGTACTTCGGGGAACACTGGGCGGACCGCGTAGATTGGGGGCATGCGCGAGGATGATGAACTGCGGCTGGCGATGGTCGTGCTGGGAGCGATCCACGCCGAGTACGGACTCACGGTGACCTTGCGCCGCGAGACGGCGCACCGCGGGGGACCGCGGGAGGGAGACGGGGATGAGGAGACCGGGGAGCGCGGTGCGCGCCGGCCCGGCGCCACCTGCGGCCCGCGGGGATGGCGGGCGCGGGCGGTGCTGGGCGATGCGGAAGGCGGCACGCGGGCGGCGTCGGCCTGGGCGGCGCGTCCCTACGAGGCGGCCTGCCGGCTGGTGGAGCTGCTCGATCGTGCGGGGGAGGCGGTGGCCTGATCGGGGCGCGGCGGCGGCGACACCGGATGTTCCGCCGGGGGGGGCGGGCGAGGCGGACGGCGCGCGCCATCGGCGGCTCAGCCGAGCTCGAGCACCGTCACGCTGGTGTTGGTGTAGACGCAGATCTCGCCCGCGGTGCGGAGGGCGGCGGCCGCCACGTCGCCGGCCGGCATCTCGGTGTGGGCGAGCAGCGCGCGGGCCGCGGCGAGCGCGAAGGGCCCGCCGGAGCCGATCGCGCACGCGCCGTCGGAGGGCTCGATCACGTCGCCCTGTCCCGACAGCAGGAGCGTCGAGGAGCGGTCGGCGACGACGAGCATCGACTCGAGGCGGCGCAGCGCGCGATCGGTCCGCCACTCGCGGGCGAGCTCGGTCGCGGCCCGGATCAGGTTGGTCGGCGTCCGCTCGAGGGCGCCTTGGAAGCGCTCCAGCAGCGCGAACGCGTCGGCCGCGCCGCCCGCGAAGCCCACGAGCACGCCGGCCCGGTCGAGTCCGACGTCGTCGAGACGGCGGACCTTCACCGCATCGGCCTTGGCGATGGTCTGCCCGAGGCTGACCTGCCCGTCGCCCGCGAGGGCGACGCGGTCGTCGCGGCGGACGGCGCAGATGGTGGTGGCGTGGTAGGTGTCCATGGGCCCGCGAGTCTACGGACTGCTCGGCGGGCCGGCGGGGGGCGGCACGGGGCCGTCGGCGTCGCCCGGCTCGTCGGCCCGGCGGGCGGGGGTCTGCGCCCGGCGCCGCTCGAAGCACGCCTCTGGGGTCGGCCGCGCGTCGCCCTCGCACTCGAGTCCGAAGACGGCCTCGCCGCCGTCCTCGTGCCCCACCAGCAGCATCACCTGTCGGTGGGGGTCGTACTGGAGCAGCAGGCCGCGGAAGTCGTCGCCGCGGGACACGATCGACACCGGAATCCAGGTCGCGGGCGGGTCCACGTCCTCGCCCCGGCCCGCGGCCTCGGCCGCCTCGCGGAGCTCGTGCCACCGGAGGGCGAGCAGGCCGCGGCCGCGGCGGGCGGTCTCGGCCCAGGCCCGGGCCGCGAGGGGCTCCCAGAGCCGGATCGCCGCATCGATGGCGGACCGGAGCTCGGCCTCGGGGAACGGCGGGGCGGGGGGTGGCGGCGGTTCCGGCGGCGGGCCTGCCCCGGGCCCCGACGCGGGTGGCTCGTTCAGCACCGGCAGTCCGACCGGGGGACGAGCGTGCGGGCCGGGAAGCCGCAGCGGCGACGGGGTCGCATCGGCGGGGGGACGGTCGTGGGGCCGGGAGTCGCGGGAGCGGGTCATCGCGGGGCAGCTGCCGGGGCGGGAAACGAAGGGGACCGAGGCGAGGCCGGCGTCGCGGCGTTCCGTCCGGGTCCCGTCGGGTGCCCGGACCGCCCGGGTCCGGAAATCGCGGGTCGCTCCGGCACCGAGCCGGGCCGACGGACGCGCCCGGGCCCTCGCGGGGCGGGGCGTGCGGCCGGTGCCGGATGTGCGGCCGCGGGCCGGCGCGGATCGGGGCTCGGCACGCCGGGACAGGGGGGGTGCGCGGCTATGCTATGGCCGCGCCCGGGCGGTGCCCGCCGGGTCGCGAGGATCCCGCCATGCTCCACGACGGCGACCGCTGCGCCGAGCCACCCCGCGACGACGAGGGCGTCGCCGAGGGCGACGAACCTCCCCCGTCCGCCGCGGCGACGAGCCGCCACGACGTCCGTGCGTCCGCGTCCTCCGAAGACGTCCGCCTCCGAGGCGGTGTCGGGGCCGACTGCGCCGCGCCCCTCGCGATGGCCGAGGACGTCGCCGTCGCCGCCGCGATCGACGTGTGCGCCGACCCGGGGGCCGCGGTCCCCGGGGGCGAGGCCGCCATCGACCGCATCGCGGCCCGGCTCGCGGCCGCCGCCACCGTGCTGGAGGCCGAGATCGCCCGGCTGTCGGTGCGGCTGGTGGACGACGCGGCCATGCGCAGCCTCCATGAACGTCACTGCGGCATCGACGCGACGACCGACGTCCTGACGTTCGCGGCGGCCGAGCCGCACGAGCCGGTCGACGCCGACGTCGCGTGCTGCGTCGACGAGGCGGCCCGGCAGGCCGCGCGGCGCGGGCACGCCGTCGACGACGAGCTGCTTCTCTACGCCCTGCATGGGCTGCTGCACTGCCTCGGCCACGACGACCGCGACCCGACGGGCTTCGCGGCGATGCACGCCGAGGAGGACCGTGTCCTCGCCGCCATCGGCGCGGCGGCGCGGTTCGCGACCCCGGACCGCGAGGACCCGCCGGCCGCCGCGGCCGCGGAGCGGAACGGGGCCGGGTCCGTCGGAGTCGATCGATGAGTGTCTCGTGGCTGGTGGCCGCGGTCCTGCTGGTCCCCGCGACGTGGATCGCGGCGCTCGCCCATGCGGTGAAGTCCGTGAGCCGCTCGTCGCTCGTGAGTCGGCTCGCGGGCGGGCCGCGCTCGGACCTTGCGCACTGGTTCGTCGAGCACGTCGAGGCGGCCCACGTAGGACTGTCGCTCGTCCGCACGCTGCTGCGGATCGGCATCGTCGCCGCGGTGGTGCTCGCCGTCACCACGCCGACGGCGGTCCCGCTCCCGGTCGAGGTCGCGGACCCGGGAGCCGCCGCCCCGCCGGCGGCTCCCGAGACCGCGGCGCCGGAGGGCTACGCCCTGACCGTGCCGGAGCTGCTGCTCGCGGTGGTCGTCTCCGCGGTGGCGGTGTGGTTCTCGACCGTCGTCATCGCCTCGGCCCTCGCCCGCGCGGCCGGCGAGGGGCTGGTCGCGAGCGGACTGCGGACGATCCGCGTGCTCGCGGTGCTGGCCGCTCCCATGGGGCCGATCGTCCGCGTGACCAACGAGTCGGTCCGCCGCCTCGCCGGCGCCGAGGCCCGCGACCGGGACGAGTCGGAGGCGGAGCTGCTCCGCTCGATCGAGGAGCAGCAGCGGGGCGGCGGCCTGGACCCGCAGGCGGCGTCGATGCTCGAGAACATCGTCTGGTTCAACCAGACCGACGTCGGCGAGGTCATGACGCCCCGCACCGACATCGACGGGATCGAGTACACCGACGAGCTGTCCGAGATCCGCGCGCTCATCGACGAGCACGGCCACTCGCGGATGCCCGTCTTCGAGGACAACCTCGATCACATCCTCGGCATCCTCTACGTGAAGGACCTCGTGCCCTACCTCGGGGCCGACGCGTCGGACTTTCGCCTCCGCCCGCTGCTCCGCGAGCCGAAGTTCGTGCCCGAGACGAAGCCGGTCAACGAGCTGCTGCAGGACTTCCAGCGGTCCGAGGTGCACATGGCGATCGTGGTGGACGAGTACGGCGGCACCGCGGGCGTGGTCACGATCGAGGACGTGCTCGAGGAGATCGTGGGCGAGATCCAGGACGAGCACGACACCGACCACGAGGACCTGCCGACGCTCGACGAGCTCGAGGACGGCCTGGTCGAGGTCGACGGCCGCTATCACATCGACGACCTCAACGAGGCGCTCGCCCTCGACCTGCCCGAGGACGCGGAGTACGACACCGTGGCCGGCTTCGTGCTCGCACGGCTCGGTCGCGTTCCCGACGTCGGCGAGGGACTCTCGCTCGAGACCGCCCGCATCACCGTGCTCGAGGCGACCAGCACCGTGATCGAGCGACTGCGGATCGAGTACGGGGCGAGGGCGCGGCGCGAGATCGACCCGGAGGCCCCGGACCTGGCGTCGGAGTCGGACGCGGGCTTCGGTGGGCACGGGGGCGGGGCGGGCGACGAGGCCGCCGCGTCCGGCGCGCGGGACGACGACGGCCCGCATCCCGACGACGGGGCGCGGGCAGAGGCGGAGACCGGCACCCGTCATCCCGCCGGCTCGTCCGTGGCCGCCGGCCGCGAGGCGCCCCGCCGCTGAGC
>CAYLNM010000078.1:0-19877 GCA_964385045.1 uncultured Isosphaeraceae bacterium | reverse complement strand
GTCCGCCCCGACCTCGCCGTCGACGACCGCACCGCCGTCCTGCTCGGCGGCGTGCCGGCCACCGACCGCGGCCTCCTGCACGCGATCCGCTTCTCCGTCGGCGACCCGGCGGCGATCCTCGACCTGCCCGGCGGCGGCCCGACCGGCGGCACCGCGGGCCACCGCCACCGCCTGCTGATCATCCGCGACATCGAGATGGACCGCGCCCGCCGCGATGCCCGGGCGGACGCGGTGGCCTGCCCCGCCGACTTCACGCCCGACGGCGGCCTCTCCGGCGACCGGGCGATCGCCACCGCCCAGGCGACCGCCGAGTGCGTCGTCCGGTCCGGCGCGACCCGCGTCGTCGCGAACCGCTCGCTGCCGCTGATCTTCGTGCACGAGCTCGCCGCCCGCGGCATCGAGGTCCTCTGCGATCCCGAGATGGGCGTCCTCGCCCGCCGGGCCAAGGACGCCGAGGAGGTCGCGGCCCTGCGGGCGGCGCAGGCGGTGACCGAGGAGGCGATGGAGCTCGCGTGCCGCCTCGTCGCCCGGGCCGAGGCGCAGGCCGACGGCACGCTCCGCCACGAGGGCGAGCCGCTGACGAGCGAGCGCGTGCGGACGGCGATCGACGCCTTCCTGCTCGGCCGCGGCTTCGAGTCGCCGGGGGCGATCGTCGCCGGCGGGCCGCAGGCGGCCGACTGCCACGAGCACGGCCACGGCGTGCTGCGCACCGGCGAGCCCGTGATCATCGACATCTTCCCCCGCGACCGGGCGACGGGCTACAACGGCGACTGCACCCGCACCGTGGTGCACGGCGACGTCCCCGAGGTCGTCGCCCGGATGCACGAGGCGGTCGTCGCGGCCAAGGCGGCGGCCACCGCGGCGACGCGGGCGGGGGCGACGGGCGAGGACGTCCACGCCGCCACGCTCGCCACCCTCGCCGAGCGCGGCTACGCCGCCGGCCTCCCCTCGCCCGAGGATCCGCCGGACCGCATCGCGATCGTCCACGGCACCGGGCACGGGATCGGCCTCGACGTGCACGAGCCGCCGCTGCTCGACCGCGGCGGCCCGCCGCTGGTCGAGGGCGACGCCCTCACGATCGAGCCCGGGCTCTACGGCCCCGCCGTCGGCGGCATCCGCGTCGAGGACATGGTCGTCGTGACCGCGGACGGCTGCGAGAACCTCAACCGCCTGCCCGAGGGACTCGACTGGCGGTGAAGCCGCGTCAGCGCAGCCCCAGGGCCTGCAGCATCTTGTCCGCGAGGGCGAGGTACGCGTTGCTCCACGAGTTCTCGCGGAAGAACGCGGTCTCGAGGCCCGGATTCCCGATGTACGGCCGCAGCACCCACGCGAGCTGCACGCCGACGAAGCCGTACAGCACGAGCCACAGCCACATGAGCGACCGGTGGGCGGAATCGCGGGCGACGAGCGGGCGGTAGGCACGCCGCAGCACGAGCTGGGCGCTCAGGCTCGCCGCGCCCAGGGCCAGTGCGTTCACCGACACCGCGGCGGCGTGCTGCCGCTCGAAGACGTACCAGAACGCGACCGCGGGCATGAACGCGGCGTGCAGCACCGCGATCGCGGCCTGCGTGCGGAGGATCGCCCGCAGCGCGTCCCGCAGGTCGGCGCCGACGCCGAGCAGCACGTTGGCCGTGACGAAGCCGGGCAGGCAGAGGACGAAGGTGCCCAGCAGCAGGATCGGCACCTTGATCGTCGAGTAGGCGATCTGCTCGAGCCGGTCCGGCCCGACGCCGCCGTAGGTGCCCATCACCGCGCCCGCCACCGAGGCGAACACGAGGATCACCGCCAGCGAGCCCGCGATGCCGCCCGGCGGGCGCGTGCCGGGCCGCGGCTCGGGCCGCAGCGTCCCGTCGGCCGCGAGCAGCACCCACGCCGCGGCGACGCGTGGCCCGTGGCCGGGATCGCCCGCGTCGGGCGTGGTCGGAAGGGAGGGCGCGGACACGCGGTCAGCCGCCGAAGAGGTTCAGCAGGTGCCCGAACGCCGCCTCGAAGAAGTTCGACTCGCGGGCGCGGAACCAACTGAACTCGGCCCGCGGGTCCCCGATGAACGGCCGCAGCACCCAGGCCATCTGTGCGCCGACGAGCCCGTACACGACGACCCAGATGCGGAACAGGATCGTGGCCGCCCGCTCGTCCGCGCGTAACGCCGGCGACTCGTCGGGGACGGCCGCGGGATCCGCAGTCGCCGGTGCACGCGCGGGGTCGACCGCGCCGCCCGCGTCGTCGTCGGCGTCGGCACCCCGCCCCCCGTCACGCGTCCCTTCGTCGGCATCGGCGTCGGCATCGGCATCGCCGCGGTCCGCGTCCGCCCCGCCGGCCGACGTCGTCATCGCCGCCGACGCGGACCGCGTCGCGATCGGCCGGGTCGCCTCGGCCCCATCGCCGGCGTCGTGTCGCGCCCCGGCCGCGGCCCGTTCGTCCCCCTCGCGCCGGCCCGCCTTCCTCGTCACGGTGATCCCGAGCAGTCCCCGCAGCGCGTTGAGCAGGAAGATCAGGCCGACGATGCCGCCGAAGCCGAAGACCACCACCGTCAGCACCACCATGAACGAGTAGTTGTCGGTGCTGAGGGCGAAGAACGCGGTGATCGGCCCGAAGGACGCCGCCAGCGCGACCGTCACCACGATCGCGGAGAGGATCATCCGCATGAGGCCCACCGGGTCGAGGTTGACGCCGAGGAGCGCAGTGAAGACGTACAGCGACGGGAAGGTCACGGCGAGCGTGAGCAGGAACAGCAGCGGGACCTTCACCCCCGCCGCGATCAGCTGCACGACGTTGAGCTCGTCGTGGTTGGCCATCGCGTAGACGCCCGTGCAGGCGCCCGCGATCGCTCCGAGGACCAGGCACGCCAGCAGCGCCGTGCGGATCGGCACCAGCCGGTCCGTGGCGACGACGCCGCCCCCCTCGTCCCGTGCGCGAAGGAGCCGGTCGATCCGAGCGAGGAAGTCCGTCATGCGGCCGTCGCCTCCGAAGGCGGGCCGGCCGTCGACGTCCCCCGTCGAACGCGCCTCGGCCCGGCTGACGATGGCGCATTCCGGCCGGGGGCCCGGCCGAATGCGGCATCGACCCGCATGATGGCGAGGTCGCCCGCCATCGTCAAGCAAACTTCACGTTTACTCCGGCATTTCTATCTCTCCCCGGAGGCGCCCGCGGCGTCCCGGTCCGCCGAGGGCGCTGCGAGGTGCTCGCGCAGACGCTCGAGCAGGTGCCCGTCGGTCCGCTCGATGGTCCGCAGCAGCATCCCGGTGAACGGCCGCCCGAGAAGGCCCACCGGCGCGACCGACGCCTCGAGGGTGAGCCGGCATGCTTCGGGCCCGTCGGGCTCGACGACGAACCGGCAGGCCGCGTGGTTGCCGAGGCCGCGGGCGACGTGCCGGATGGCGAATGGGGGCCCCGCGTCCGGATCGGTGACCTCAGTCACCCTGATCACGGCCGAGTGCTCCCGTCCCTTCATGCGGCGGGTCTCGCGGTACCGCCAGCCGGGGCGGACGGGTCCGTCGTCGACGGGCTCGACCCGGACGACCTCCTCCATCCACGCCTCCGCCTGCCGCACGTCTCGGAGGAACGCGAGCACGTCGGCCGCGGACCGAGGGATCCGCTCGGTGCGGGTGAACGACTGCGCCGGCATCGCGAGTGCTCCGTCGGGTCGGCGGAGGGGAGCGGCGGGCCCCCGCGGCCGGCTCCCGCCTGCCGCGTCGGACCCTAGCCGATCCCGGACGAGTCCCATCCCATGAAGGCGAAACCGCCTGCCGTCCGTGCGGAACGATCGAGGTCGCTCGGGCGAGTCGCCGGATTTCCGTGACGATTCGCCCCCCGGCGGCGCATCCTCTCCAGCGGTCCGCCCACTGCCGGGCCGACGAGCTCGCCCATGACGGTCACGCCGCCCGACGGTCCCCACGCCGAGTCCCCCGCTCCGCTCGACCGCGCGACGATCGAGCGGCTGTGGCGCGAGAACCGACGCTGGATCGCCGCGGTCCTGCTCGCCCACAAGCCCGCCGACAGCGACCTCGAGGACCTGCTGCAGGAGGTGGCGATGACGCTCGTGGCCAAGGGACACGACATCCGCGACGCCGCCGCCGCCCGCGGCTGGCTGCGGACGGTGGCAGTCAACGTCGCCCGCGTCGCGGCCCGGCGCCGGGCGAGCCGCCGCGACGACCGCACGGTCCCGCTCGACGACGCCCCCGGCCTCGCCGCCCGGGACGGCAGCCACGATCCGGCCGCCGCGACCATGGAGCGGGAGCTCCAGCAGCGGCTCGCGGCGCTGCCGGAGGCCTACCGGGAGCCGCTGATGCTGCGAGCGGTCCGCGGCCTGCCCGCGTCCATCATCGGCGAGACGCTCGGCCTCGGCGAGGCGGCCGTCAACACCCGGCTCGCCCGGGCCCGCCGCATGCTCCGGGGCACCTGGCCGTCACGCCCGCTCGCGCCGCCGGGACCGGACGGTGCCGCCGCTCCGCCCCCCTCGATCACCGCCCCCGTCCCCGCCCGGGAGCCCTCGCCATGACCACGCCCTCCGCCCACCGCCCCGATCGCCCGGATCGCCCGGATCGCCCGGATCGCCCCGACCTCGCCCTTCCGGGGGCCGAGGCGTCCGCCGTCGAGGGGCGTGACCGGCTCGTCGATCGCATCGCCTCCGGCGACCTGTCCGCCGACCGATGGACCGCCTGGGCGCGGGCCGCGGGCGACGACGCCGCCGCGTGGCGAGCGATGGCCGAGAGCCTGCGGGACCAGCTCCTGCTGGTCGAGGCCGCCGCCGCCGCGGCCGAGGTGGCCGATCGCGTGGAGCTGCCGCCCGCGATCGTGACGGCGGAGGAGGGACCGACGCCGCGGGCGTCGCGGCCCCCGCGCCACGAGCGGTCCCGGAGGGCCCAGCGGTCGGCCCCCCGCGGCGCCGCCGCCCCCGCCGCGCCACGCCGGCCGCTTGCTCGCGCCCGCGCCGCCGCGGGCTGGATGGTCTCGGCGATGCTCGTGGTGCTGCTGGTGGTGATGAGTCCGGCCCTCGGACCGCGGCCGGGCGGGGCTCCGGGCGACGCCGTCACGAGCCCTCCGCGCGACGCCGCCACGGCGACGCCCGGCGCCGCGGCGGGCGCCGGAGCGGTGCCCGCGAGCCTCACCGCCGCCGACGCCCTCGACCTGTACCTCGACCGTGGCCGGGCCGAGGGCGTGGTGCTGGAGGAACGGCCGGACCTCGTGATGCTCGACTCGCGGCCGACGCCCGACGGCAGCGGCTTCGAGGTGGTGTACCTGCGGCAGATCCTCGAGCGCACCGTCGTGCCCGAGCTGTTCGTGCCCAGCGGCCGGGACCGGGACGGCCGCCCCGTCGTCACCCGCATTCCCCGCCCCTCCGGCGACGCCTTCTGACGCGGCCGGGCGGCCGTGGGCGCGCCGCCCCGAGTCCGCCGACGTCGTCCGTCGACCGGATGACGACTCGGTGACGACTCGACTTCCGAGGCGCATCCGGTGACGCGGCGGGCCGGCCGACGCGCCGCCCCGCCCGACCCGGCGCCGTTCGACCGATCGCCGCGCCCCCCGCGGCCCCCTGGAGACCACGCTCATGCTGCTCCCGACCGTCACCCTCGCCGCCGCGATCGTCGGCGGCCCGCCGATGACCCCGGCCGTGCCCGCCGCGCCGGCTGCGCCCGGCGTTCCCGCTGCACCCGCCGCCCCGGCCCCGCCTGCGTCCCCGGCCGCCGTGGCCGTCCCGACCCTCGACCCGGCCCCTCGCGCCCGCGTCGCGGCGTCGGCCGCGGCCGGCGTGACCGAGCGGCTCGCGACGATCGAGACCCGGGTCATGGGACTCGGTGACGACGACCGCTCCGACTTCACGATGACCATCGCCGACGGTCGCCGCACGTTCGTCCTCACCAGCCGCGACGGCGAGCTGTCGGCCACCGTCGACGGCGAGCCGGTGCCCGCCGAGCGGCTCCGCGAGGAGGACGGCGCGATCGTGATCCTCGGAGCGGACGGCGAGGAGTTCCGCCGATTCCCGATCCTCGACGTGTTCCGCCGGAACGACGGGGCGTTCCGCGCCGCCGACATGTTCCGGCCCGACGACGCGGAACGCCTCGGCCGCGGCGTGGTCGGCGGAGCCACCATCGATCCTCCCGCCACCATGCTCGGCGTGCACCTCGAGTCTCCGGGGGACGTCGTCGCCGCCCAGCTGGGCATCGACCCGGTGGACGCCACCGTCGTCACCGGCGTGCTCGCGGACCTGCCCGCCGACGCCGGCGGCCTCCGTCCGTTCGACGTGATCGTCGCGATCGACGGCACCGCGCCGGCGCCGCCCGAGGCCGTCCGCGGCGTGCTGGCCGACGCCGAGCCCGGCGACGAGCTCGAGCTCACCGTGATCCGCCGCGGCGACCGCCGCGACGTCACCATCACGCTCGAGGCGTGGGACGCCGACCGCATGAGCGAGGCGACCCTGCGGGGACGTGTCGCGGGCGGCACCGGCGGCGCGGCGTCCGTCTTCGGGCGCCTCGCCCCGAACGCCGGCGTCGTCGAGCGGCGCGACGGCAACGTCTTCATCGCGCCGCGCGGCGAGGGTGACCGCGACGCGGTGACCCTCTTCCGCCGGCCGGGACGCTGGGACTTCGAGTTCCCCGGCGGCATGGGCCGCGTCGAGATCGACGAGGAGTCGGCCGAGGAGCTGCGGACCCTCGCCGAGGAGCTGATCGAGGAGCTCGAGGTCGAGCTTCGCGAGGAGCTGCCCGGGCTGGCCCGGGAGCTGCGCGGCGAGGCGGCCGAGCTCGAGCCGATGATCCGGCGGCAGCTGCGCGAGATCGCTCCCATGCTCCGCGAGCAGGTCGTCGAGCTTCGGCCGATGGTCCGCGAGCAGATGCGGGAGATCGGACCGGTGATCGCGGAGATCGTGGCCCTCGGCCGCGAGCTCGAGGGCCTCGACCCGGAGGAGATCTCGGGCCTCGTCGCCGAGCGCCTCGAGGAGGCGATGCGAGCGGCCGAGCGGGCGGAGACCGGGACCGAGGTCGAGATCGAAGTCGAGGCCCGCGACGAGGCCATCGGCGACGACGCACGATCCGTGCGCGAGCGCGAGCGCGTCGAGCGACGCGTCGCCGAGGCCGAGGCGCGAGCCCGCGCCGCCCGCGAACGCGCCGAGATGGTGGAGCAACGGATCGCCGAGGCCCGCGAGCGGGCCCGCGTCGCCCGCGAGCGGGCGGAGCAGGCCGAGCAGGCCGAAGGAGCGGCGGGCCGCGGCGACTCGGGCCGGCTGGAGCGGCTCGAGGATCGAATGGCCCGGATCGAGGCGATGCTCGAGCGCCTCATGGACCGGCTCGAGCGCGAGGATCCGCCGAGCCGCGACTGATCGCGCGGCCGCCGGCCGCCGCCCCGCCCCGGCCGGGCATCCGCATCACGTACACCCCACGCGACGGCCCGCGACGCATCCTCCGCGTCGCGGGCCGTCTGCCGCCGGGAGTCCCCGGATCGACCCCGGGGGTGGGATGGCCGCGGCGCGGCCCATGCCTCGGACGGGCGTACAGTCGCCCATGCCCCGCCGCCCCCTCTTCGTGATTCTCGGCAACCAGCTCTTCGCCCCCGAGCACCTCAAGGCGTGGGAGCACGCCCGCTTCTTCATGGCCGAGGACGTGGGCCTGTGCACGTACGTCCGGCATCACCAGCAGAAGATCGTGCTGTTCCTCGCCGCGATGCGGCACCACCGCGACGCGCTGCGGGAGCGCGAGCTCGACGTCACCTACCTCGACCTCGACCACGAGCTCGCCGAGGCCCCGTACGAGGAGAAGCTCGCGGCCCACCTGAAGAAGCACCCCGCGGACGAGCTGGTGTCCTTCGAAGTGGAGGACCGGCCGTTCCGCGACCGCCTCGACGCGTTCGCGAAGGATCACGGGCTGCAGCGCACCGTGCTGCCGAGCCCGATGTTCCTCACGCCGCGGGAGGACTTCGCCGCCTACCTCGAGGACGCGAACGGCAAGCCCTTCATGGCCCGGTTCTACGAGCGGCAGCGAACCCGCCTCGGCATCCTCGTGGACGAGGACGGCGATCCGGTCGGCGGCACGTGGTCGTTCGACGCCGAGAACCGCCGGAAGCTGCCGAAGGGCGTGGAGCTGCCCGAGCTGCCGTCGCCGGCTCGCACCGAGCACGTCGAGGCGGTCGTCGAGCTGGTGCGGGAACGCTTCGGCGACCACCCCGGGGACGCGCGGGACTTCTGGCTGCCGGTGACCCGCCGCTCGGCCCTCGCCTGGCTGCGGCGGTTCCTCGAGGAGCGGCTGGAGCTCTTCGGCGACTACGAGGACGCGATGACCACGCGCGGGCCATTTCTCTTCCACGGCGTGCTCACGCCGATGCTGAACCTCGGCCTGCTGACGCCCGGCGAGTGCATCGAGCGGGGGCTCGCGTTCGCCGAGGACGCCGACACGCGGCTCAACAGCCTCGAGGGCTTCGTCCGGCAGATCATCGGCTGGCGGGAGTTCATCCGCGGGATCGACGCGCACTTCGGCGAGGAGCAGCACGAGAGGAACTTCTTCGGTGCCGACCGCCGCCTCGGCGAGGCGTGGTTCACCGGCGAGACCGGCCTCGACCCGCTCGACCACACCATCCGCACCCTCCACCGCTGGGGCTGGACCCACCACATCGAGCGGCTCATGATCGCCGGGAACCTGATGACGCTCTGCGGAATCCATCCGCACGAGGCCTACCGCTGGTTCATGGAGCTCTACGTCGACTCCTCGGACTGGGTGATGGGCCCCAACGTCTACGGCATGGGCATCTTCAGCGACGGCGGGATCTTCTCGACCAAGCCGTACGTCTGCGGATCCAACTACGTCCTGAAGATGAGCGACTACGCCAAGGGCGACTGGTGCGAGACGATGGACGGCCTCTACTGGTCGTTCATCGCCCGCCACCGCGACTTCTTCGCGTCGAATCCGCGGCTGAGCATGATGCCGCGGCAGCTCGAGAAGATGAAGCCCGAACGGAAGGAGCGGATCTTCGGCCTCGCGGGGGAATTCATCGCCCGGACGACGACGGGCGGGTGATTCGGCTGCCGCGTGAGCATCTCGTGCGGCTCGACGCCGCCCGATCGCACTTCGCGCGTCGTTGGCGGACGCTGCTCCGGGAGACGTCCGTCTGCCCGGTGCGGGGGCTCACTTCCGCGGCGAGACCGGGATCTGCGTGAGCCGTGATGGACCGGCGACTCGGTGGCCGCGGACCTCGTGATCCGCGGCCGTCTCCCGAGCGGCGCCGCTTCCCCGTGCCCCATGCTGCCCAGCCAGCGGTTCCGGGGCTGTCGTGCCGCCACGGCCCGCCCGGGCTCCGGCTACGATCGCCGCGCCATGCCCGAGCCGCCTCCCGCCGACGCCTCCGGATCGACGACGGCCGCCTCGCCGTCGCCTCCCGCCCTGTCTCCCGACGCCCTTCGCTGGCGGTGTCCGGACGACTGGCTCGCCTTCGAGACCACCGCCGAGATCGAGCCCGGCCGCGGCATTCGCGGGCAGCCGATCGCGCTCGGGGCGCTGCGCTTCGGCCTCGCCACCCGCGCCCCCAACCACCACGTCTTCGTCCGCGGGCTCGCCGGCACCGGCCGCGCGGGCCTGCTCGGCGAGGTCATGGACGAGCTGCGCCCGCGCTGCGACCTCGTCCAGGACCATTGTTACGTGCACCGATTCGGTGAGCCCGCCCGGCCGCGGCTGATCACGCTGCCCCGCGGCACCGCCCGCGACTTCGCCCGCGCCGTCGACGGGCTCGCCCGCTCGATCGTCCGCGACCTGCCGCGTGAGCTCGCCGCGGGCGCCCTCCGCTCCCGCCGCGAGGCCATCGCCCGCGCCGGCGACGCCCGCTTCGACGAGCGGCTCGCTCCCTTCGAGAAGTCGGTCGCGTCGTCCGGCTGCGCGCTCGTCACCGTCGGCGAGGGGCCCGGGGCGACGCCCGCGGTGTTCCCCGTCGTCGACGGCGAGCCCGCCCCGCCCGAGGCACTCCGCCGCGAGCGGGCCGAGGGCCGCCTCGGCGACGCCGACTACGAGGCGGCCCGCGAGACGCTCGCGCGGCTGCAGGCCGAGCTCGACGGGCTGTTGCCCGAGCTGCAGGCGATCCGAGAGGAGACCGCCCGCGAGATCCGGGCGATGAACGCGGAGGAGATCCGCCGCCGCCTGCGGCTCGCCACCGACCGCATCCACCGCGCGCACCCGACGGACGCCGTGCGGGCGTTCCTCGACGAGCTGATCGAGGCGGTGGCCGAGCACGGCCCCCCGCCCGTCACCGGCGAGACCGCCCCGCCTGATCCCGGGGCCCCGGACGAGGACGTCCCGCTGCCGGCCGTCTTCCGCGTGAACGTCGTCCGCCACCACGGCGACGACGAGGGCTGCCCGATCGTCATCGACTCCGCCCCGAGCCAGGCCGGCATCTTCGGCAGCTTCGAGACCACCGGCGAGGGTCCGATGCTGCCGCACGCCATCATCCGCGGCGGCTCGCTCCTCGAGGCCGACGGCGGCTTCCTCGTGATCGAGGCCCGCGACCTGCTCGCCGCCGGGCGGGCATGGCCGGTCCTCGCCCGCACCCTCCGCAGCCGCGTGCTCGAGATCGAGCCGCCCGGCGAGCAGCCCTCGCCCGCGAGCGGCATCAAGCCCGACCCGATCCCGGTGACGGCGAAGGTCGTCCTCGTGGGCGACGCCGGCGTGTACGCCCTGCTCGAAGCGGCGGACCCGGACTTCACGCAGCTGTTCAAGGTGGTGGCGGACTTCGGCGACACCATGAAGCGCGGACCCGAGGCCGCCGAGGTCTACGCCGGCGCGATCGCCCGCATCGCGGCCGAGGAGGACCTCGCTCCGTTCGGCCGCGACGCGGTGGCCGCCCTGCTCGAGCACGGGGCCCGCGTGGCCGCCGACGATGCCCGCCTCACCGCCCGCCTCGGGCGCATCTGCGACGTGGCCCGCGAGGCGGCCTTCCTCGCCGCCGCCGCCGGCCGCTCGCCCGTCGCGGCCGCCGACGTGCACGACGCGATCGCCCGCGGCCGCGAGCGGGCGAGCCGGCCGGTGCGCCGATTCCACGAGCTGCTCGCCGACGGCACCATCGCCGTGGCCACGGACGGGATGGCGGTGGGTCAGGTCAACGGCCTCGCCACCATGACCACCGGGCCCCTGACCTACGGCTTCCCGCAGCGGATCACCGCCAGCGTCGGCCCCGGCTCGCTCGGCCTCGTCAACGTGGAGCAGGAGTCCGACCTCTCGGGGGCGATCCACACCAAGGGCTTCCACATCCTCCGCGGCCTGCTGCACCATCTGCTGCGGCTGGAGCGTCCCCTCGCCCTCGACGCGTCGATCGTGTTCGAGCAGTCCTACGGCGGCGTCGACGGCGACTCGGCCTCCGCGGCCGAGGCCTGCTGCCTGATCAGCGCCCTGACCGACCTGCCGCTGCGACAGGACCTCGCGATCACGGGGGCGATCGACCAGCGCGGGGCGATCATGGCCGTCGGCGCGGTCACCGAGAAGATCGACGGCTTCCACGACGCGTGCGCCGGCCGCGGCCTCACCGGCACGCAGGGCGTCATCATCCCCCGCGCCAACGTCGGGGACCTGGCGCTGCGACCCGACGTGGTGGAGGCGTGCCGCACCGGCCGGTTCCGCGTGCACGCGGTCTCGCGGATCGAGGAGGCGCTCGCGCTGCTCACCGGGCGCGCCGTCGCGGTCTCGCGGCCGGGCGAGGACCCGCCCGAGGACGGGCTGCTCGGCCGCGCCCGGGCCGAAGCCCTGCGGCTCTGGCAAGCCTCGGCCCGGGCGACGGTCGGCAGCACGGTGGCCGCGACGCCCCCGCCCCGCATCATCGCCGGCGACGACGCTCAGGCCGCCCGCGACGAGACGGCATCCCCGCCGCCCTCCCGCACCGACTGATCGGCCAGGGCCACGATCTCGGCGATCGTGCCCGGCTCGGGCGCGGCGGCGCCCCGCACCGCGGCCGTCACCGGCGCGGGCAGGCCCCAGAGCCCCAGCAGCGACGCGCCGACACGGCACGCCGGCACGCCGAGGACGGTCCGCTCCGCGTCCGCCGATCCGAGGCCGGGCGCGGCCAGCTCCTCGGCCCGCGCCAGCCACGCGTCCCGAAGGCCCGCCGACGCCACGAGGCGCCCGACCCCGAGCAGCCGGGCGGCCACCCCGGCGACCGCCACCCGCGGCGGCGCAAGCCCCCGGTGCTCAGCCAGCCGCATGGCCTCGGCGGCCACGCGCCGCCCGTGGACACGCTCGGCGCCGGGATCGATCGGCGTCGGGATCGCCGCGTCGGCGGCCCGTCCGCGGCGCAGCAGGATGGCGATCGTGTCGGGCCCCAGTCGCCGGGCGGCCTCGGCTCCCGCGAGCGGCTCCTCGACCCCGCCGAAGAACCCGGCGTGCACGAGCTTGAGCAGGCGGGCCTCGACCGCGGGATCCTCCGCCGCCGTCGCCGCCACCGCCTCGAGGTCCGCGGGACCGTCCCCCGCGCCGGCGGCCGCGAGCCGGGAGGCGACGTCCTCGCAGGTGGGGAGCATCGGCGTCCCGGCCACCAGCGCCCGCAGCCCCTCGTCCGGCAGCTGCTCCAGCGACGTCACTGCCGACTCGACCGCGGCGTGGATGCGCTCGGGCGGGCAGGGCTTGGCCAGCAGCCGATGGGCCACCGACTCGGCCCGCATCATCGTCTCGACCGGCGCGTTGCCCGTGAGCAGGATGCGCACCATGCCCGGCCGCAGGCGGCGGACGCGCTCGACGAGCTCGCCGCCGTCCATGCCCGGCATCATGCAGTCCGACACCACGACGTCGAAGGGCTCCCGCTCGATCGCGGCGAAGGCCTCGGCGCCGGAGCCGACGAAGCTCACCGTCCAGTCGCCGGCCGTCCGCCGAAGCACCCGGCGCAGCGCCGAGAGGACCGCCGGCTCGTCGTCCACGAAGATCACCCGTCTCATGCCGCCGTCCTCCGCTCGTCGTCGATGGCGTCGCCCGGATCGGTCGCCGCCGCGGCGTCCGGGCGCGCCCCGGGGCGGTCCGCGAGCCGCTCGACGTTCGCCGCCGCCGCCGGCAGCACGTCGAGGAACGCGTCGAGGACCTCCGGGTCGAAGTGCCGCTCCCGCTCCATCCGCATCAGCCGCACCGCCTCGTCCACCGGCATCGCCGCCTTGTAGCTGCGCTCGCTCGTGAGGGCGTCGAAGACGTCGGCCACCGCCACGATCCGGCCCGGAAGCGGGATGTCGCGTCCGGCGAGCCCGCGGGGATAGCCGCCGCCGTCCCAGCGCTCGTGGTGGCTGAGGGCGATCTCGGCCGCGAGCTCCAGCACCGGGTTGCGGACCGGCCGACCGGTGAGGCCCACGAGCATCGCGAACGCCGAGCGCATCGTGGACTCCATCGCCCCCTGCCCGGTCAGGATCTCGTGGCCCACGCGGCAGTGCGAGCGCATGAGCTCCCACTCCGCCTCGAGCAGGGCGCCCCGCTTGCGGAGGACGTGGTCGGGGATCGCGACCTTGCCGATGTCGTGCAGCGGCGCCGCGAGGAGGATCCGCCCCTGCTGCGCCGCCTCGAGTCCGAGCGACTCGGCGACGAGCTGGGCGCAGGTCGCCACCCGCAGCACGTGGTTGCCGGTCGCCTCGTCGCGGTACTCGGCCAGCATCGCGAGGCGGAAGATCACCTCCATCTGCGACGCCTCGAGCTCCGCCGTCCGGACCCGCACCGCCTCGGCGAGCTCGCGCTCGCGGCGGGCGAGGGCCTCGGTGCGATCGTGCTCGCGGAGCAGCCCGTCGATCCGCGCGAGCAGCTCCCCCGGATCCGCCGGCTTCGCGAGCAGGTCCGCCGCCCCGAGCTCCAGCGCCCGCCGCTTGAGGGCCGACTCGCCGGTGCCGGTGAGCAGCACCACCGGCACGTGCTCGGCCGCCGGGGTCCCCCGCATCCACTCGACCAGCTCGAGGCCGGTGCCGCCCGGCATCGCGTGGTCCGTGACCACCAGCGCGACGTCGCCGCGCTCGAGCCGGTCCCGCGCCTCGCCCACGCTGCGGGCGTGGAGGATGCGCCAGTCGGGACGGGCCCGCCGGCACGTCCGGCGGATGCCGTCGAAGACCGCCGGCTCGTCGTCGACCACCAGGATCGGTCGCTCGGTCGTCATGCCGCGAGCCCCCGCGTCGATCCCCGGGCTCCGCCCCGGTCCCGCCGCGGCAGGACGATGCGGACCAGCGTGCCGCGTCCGGGCGCCGACTGCACGTCGATCCGCCCGCCGTACCGCTCCACCACGATGCCGTGCACGAGGGCGAGGCCCTGTCCGGTGCCCTCCCCGACGTCCTTGGTGGTGAAGAACGGGTCGAAGATCCGGCGCCGAGTCGCCTCGTCCATGCCGCTGCCGTCGTCCCGGACGAGGATCTCGACGTCGTCGCCGGCGTCGCGAGTCGCCACCCCGATCGAGCCGCGGGCGGCCGGCGGCGCCGCCTCGCCCTCGGCCTCGCGCTCGGCGGCGATGCGGGCCGCGATCGCGTGGGCGGCGTTCACCACCACGTTGAGGACGACCTGTCCGATCTCGCCCGGCACGCACTCGGTGGTGCCGGCGGCGGGGTCGAGCTGCAGCTCGAGGTCGGCGACGTACTTCCACTCGTTGCGGCAGACCTGGCACGAGGACTCGACCACCCGGTTGACCTCGGCCGAGTGCAGCTGCCGCTCGCCGGGGTGCGAGAAGTCCTTCATCGATCCGACGATGGACGCGATCCGCTCCATGCCCTCGAGCGACTGGCGGAGGGCGGCGGGGACCTCCTCCCGCAGGAACTCGAGGTCGGCGGCGTCGACCGCGGCCGCGAGGGCGCGGCGGACGTCGGGGGGCTCGTCGTGCTCCGGCGCCTCGGGCGCTGCCCCGGTCGCCTCGATCGCGGCGGCGTCGGCATCGTCGCTCCGGGCCGCATCGCCGCCGGCGTCCTCCGCCGCCAGGCCCGCGGCGGCGCCGAGCACCGCGTCGAGCTCGGGCATCGCGTCGAGGGCGAAGCGGAGGTTGTCGCTGACGAACTGCGCCGGCGTGTTGATCTCGTGGGCGATGCCGGCGGCGAGCTGGCCGATCGACTCGAGCCGCCGCGACCGCTCGAGCTGCTCCGCGAGGCGGCTGCGGTCGGTGACGTCGTGGACCACGAGGATCACGTCGGTGACCGGCTCGCCGGGGTCCCCGACCGGTCCGGCGGTGACGTCGAGGACGAGCTCCTCCCCCGCCGCCTCCGCCGCGAGCCGAGTCTCGCGCCAGCTGCGGCGCCCCTGCCGGATGTCCGCGACGCCCTCGCGGAGCCGCGCGAGGTCCCATCCCGCCGCGAGCTCGGCCAGCGTGGAGGGGCCCGGCTCGTTCGAGTGGCTCCGTGCGCCGGCGAGCGACCCGCTGAGATTCAGGATCCGCTCCTCCGCGTCGATCGTCACCACGAGGCCGGGCACCGAGTCGAAGACCCGCCGCATCTCGGTCTCGGCCCGGTGCAGCGAGTCGGCCGTGCGCTTGAGGTCGGTCAGGTCGACCTGCACGAGCACGAAGCGGCGACCGAGCACCGGGTCGTCGGCGGGGGCCAGCTCCAGCCGCGTCCACCGGCGGTCCCCCGCGGTGGGACCGACCGGCGCCTCGAGCCGGCAGCCGGTGCCCCGCTCGATGCCCCGCTCGACGGACTCGAGGACCGCGCGGGTGGCTCCGGCCTCCGCCAGCACCGTGGTGACGCCGAGGCCGACGACCGTGGCCGGCCCGACCCCGGTGCTCTCGCGGAAGCCCGCGTTGGCCCACATGATCGATCCCTGCCGGTCGAGGATGCAGACCCCCTCGGCGGTGCGGCTCGCGACCATCCCGAGCATCTCGGCCCGCTCGGTCGCGCGGCACAGCTCGGCCTCGCGCGTCCGCGACACGCGGCTCACGATCGCCCACGCGATGCCCGAGAGCGCGAGGCTGCCGAGGGCGACGGCGAGTGCGTGATGAGCGTGCTGCAGCTGCCGCCGCTTCAGCGCTTCGTCGTGTCGTTCGAGGGCGTCCCGCGCCCGCTCGAGCGACGCCTCGAAGGCTCGGCGGGCGACGCGGCGCTGGGCCCCGTCATGCGTCGCCGCGGCCGACTCGTGCGCCCCGCTCTCCGCGAGGGACATCGACGCCGCGTCGATCTCGAGCAGATCGGCGAGGTCCGGCGGCGAGACCACGACGCGGGAGGCGCCGAGCCGCTCCCCGAGCGCCCGGAGCTGCGTGGCGAGCTCGTCGGTGGTCGCCCGGAGCCGCGCCGCGTTCGCGCGGCTCGGAGCCGCCACCTGCTCGCGCACCAGCCGTTCGCGGCGCGCATCGGCGGCGGCGATGGCCTCGGAGAGCTCGAGCAGCCGTCGCTGGTCGCCGACGGCACGGGCGTGCCGATCGACGAGATGCCACGCCACGCCGCCGCCGGCCGCGGTGGCCAGGGCGCCGATCACGGCGATCCAGATCGCGACCCGCATGCCGCGGGAGCGCGTCCGGACGCGGACGGACGACGAGCTGGACGAGTCAGCCACCGGTGAGGCACCCTCCGTGCGGCCCGGGCGGACCACCGGCGGGGCATCGACCGGAGCGGCCCGCCGCCGCAGCCGCGCGGAGGGCGGCCGGTCAACCGGACGGCCGCCGGACGGTGCAGGCGGAATCGCCGCGTCCGATGCCGGGCGGCAGGGTCCGGGAATCGGCCTCGACGGTCCGAGAGCGCCGAACTCGAGCCCCGACCCCGGGCCCCGCCCTCCGGTCCCCGGTCCGCCGCCGCGAGGGCCCGCCGCCGCGAGGGCCCGCGGACCGCGCCGGCGATCAGCCGCCCGCGTGGACCGCCACGACCTCGACGCCGAGGGCCCGGGCCATCGCGTCGCAGGCGTCCTGCTCGGCTCCGGTGATGCAGGCGCTCGACCGGCCCGCATGGACGATGCGCCGCACGCCCACCTGCAGCAGGCGGCGGAAGCACGCGGAGCACGGAGGACCGGTGACGTACGCGGTGGAGCCGCGCAGGTCGCAGCGGGCGAACGCGACCGCGTTGTCCTCGGCATGGATCAGCCAGTCGTACTTGGCGGGTCGCTCGAGCGGCACCATCTCGTTGGGCAGGCCGGCGACGGGGCCGTTGTAGCCCGTCGCGACCACCCGGCGGTCGGCGTCCACGAGCACGCAGCCGTGCCTGGTGCTGGGATCGGGCGAGCGGCGACTGACCGCCTCGGCGATCGCGAGGAAGTAGGCGTCCCAGCCGGGCCGGTCGCCTGAGGCGGCGGGTGGCGCGGTGGCGGCCTCCGCCGGGGCGGCTCCGGCGGCGGCGTCTCGAGAGGCGGACTCGGGGGGGTCGGGCGGCATCGGCGTCATCCGGCGCGGCGGGCGGGTGCGGGGCCGATGCGATCGCCGTCGATCCCACGCCCCGTCCGCGTGAACCGTAGGCGGCGGCCGGCGGCGGCCCCGCCGCGTCCGGGGCGTCCGACAGGCGGTGCACGTCGCTCGTCGCTCGTCGCCGCGTCGGGCCCGGGCGGCCGCGCGGTCAGCCGCCCCCGCGGCCGGGCACCACGCGGCGCTCGCCGTCGACCTCCACCACGTCGCCGGGGGCGAGCTGCCGCCGCTTGCGGGACTCGGGCTCGCCGTTGACCCGGACGAGCCCGTCCTCGACCAGCCGCTTGGCCATGCCGCCGGTCTCGGCGAGGCCCTCGTACTTGAGGAAGCGGTCGAGCGTGAAGCCCTCCCGGCGGCGGCCGCGGCGGGGCACCGCGGCACCCGGCCCGGTGGCATCGCCCGGGTCGGCGTCGGTGCCGGGATCGGGATCGGGATCGGGATCGGGATCGGTCATCGTGGGCACGGCCCTCCGTGCGGGGCGGTGCGACGGCGGGAATCGATCCCCGGGAAAGCGGCGCGCCCATTCGCCCAAGGCACAGATCGAGTATACGGAACGGTGGCTCGCCCCCGAACGCGGCCCGCACTCCCGTTCCCGGAGGTCCCTCGCGATGCAGCATCCCGCCCCGCCCGCCGCCGCCCCCGCCCCGTCGCCGTCCGCCGACTCCAACGGACTGGCGATCGCCGCCTTCGTCATCTCGCTCGTCGGCCTGCTCGCCACCGGCGGCCTGCTGTCGCCGGTGGGACTGATCCTCGGCCTCGTGGCCCTCGGCCGGCCGGCCGGCCGCGGCTTCGCGATCGCGGCGATCATCCTGGGGCTGCTCGGCTCGTGCGGGATCCTGATCGGCATCATCGCGGTCGTCGCGATCGGCCTCGGCCTGTTCGTGGCCCTGATCGCGGTCATCGCCGCCTCCGGCTCGAACCTGGAGCTCGCGATGGACATGACCACCGTCGCGGCGGAGGTCGCCGAGCACCGCGAGCGGACCGGGGCCTATCCCGACTCGCTCGAGCAGCTCGGCCTCGAGACGTCGCAGCTCACCGACCCGTGGGGGACCCCGCTTCGCTACGAGTCCGGCGGCACCGATCTCGGCTTCGACCTCGTCAGCGCGGGGCCGGACGGGACGCCGGACACCGCCGACGACGTGCGGCTGACCGAGCTCGGAGCCGTCTTCGGGCTCGACGACGCCCGCATCAGCGTCGACGGCGGCGCCGGCTCGGGCGGGGTGACCCGCCTGACCGCGGGCAGCCTCGAGATCACGGTCGACCCGAACGCCGCCGGCGGCGAGGGCCTCCTGCGGATCGTCAACGACGGGAAGGTCGTGCTCGAGAAGCGAGGCGAGGCGATCAGCTTCGGCTCGAGCCTGCCCGGCGGCGAGCCGAGCCCGGCGCCGTCGGCGCCCCGCGCGGCTCCGGCGGCTCCGGACGCCCCCGACGCGTCCGCGGAGGAGCCGGCGGGCGAGGACCTGCCGATCGGCGGGGGCTGAGCGGCGGAGACCGCGCTCGCACGCCGCGGGCCGCCGCACCCGCGAGCGCGCGGGCCGGCCCGCACCCCCGGGCCATCGCTCACCGCCGGGCGGTCCCGACGTGAAGACCCCCGCCGGGAGGCGTGGCCACGGCGGGGGCGGGGGATCCGGGACCGCAGTGCTCGGTCCCGGGCTCCGGGGATCATGGGAGGGGCCACCCTCCGGGATGGCTCGCCGAGGGGTTCGCCGCCGGCGCGACGCGGGATGCACGCCCGGCGGCGCCGCCGACGCGTTCAGCCCGCGAGGGCGTCCTCGTACCGGTCGGCGGACTGCACGCCGACGATCCGGTCGGTCTCACGGCCCTCGCGGAACACGATGACGGTCGGGATCGAGGCCACGCCGTGGCGAGCCGCCAGGCCCGGCGCGGCGTCGACGTCGACCTTGGCGATCACCGACCCGTCCCCGGCGTGGGCGTCGGCGACCTGGTCGATCACCGGCCCCAGCATGCGGCAGGGCGGACACCAGTCGGCCCAGAAGTCCACGAGGACCGGTCCCGTCGCCTGCTCGAGGACGCGGTCGAAGGAGGCCTCGTCGAGGTGGATGACGTGGTCGCTGGCAGTGGCCATGACAGTGCTCCGTTCGGGGCCCGCCGCCGGTGCCCCGCCGGCGGGTGGGCCCGTGGTGGTTCGCCGGCGAGGACCGGCGGCCAGGGGGGGCCGTCCTGCCAACCGCCGTCGAAGCCCGAGGATTCCCCGGCGAGCGGCGGCCCCCGCCGGGCGGCCCACGGCACGAGGCGGGCCCGACGACGGCGCGGACGCGAGCCCGCGGCACCGGGCGGGACCACCGCGCGGGGGCGGGCCCGACGACGGCGGGAGATCGTCCGGAAAAACACCGAGGGCGCGGCCGGTGGACTGCGTTCGCGTTCTTCAGGGAGGCAGGTCGCGACGGAGGAGCCGCGCCCTCGCCTCGGTGACACGGTCCGCCGGACGCCGTGGGGGCGTCCGGCCACCGATGCGTTCACCGCGTCCGCTCCCGGGCGTCCCCGGCACCCAAGCGAGGAACCAGAGCACCATGATCACCCGGAACACGATCCTGGCCGGAGCCGCCGCGCTCACGGCCGCCACCACCGTGCTGGCCGCC
>CAYLNM010000077.1:0-20116 GCA_964385045.1 uncultured Isosphaeraceae bacterium | reverse complement strand
TCCGCCCCCTCGTGGCCTCCGCCCCCCCGTGCCCTCCGCGGCCCCGTGATCTCCGCGGCCCTCGTGGGCTCCGCGGCCCCCGCCGCCCCGCCCGAGTCGGCGATCGGGCTGCGTGGGCATCGGTCAGCCGGTCGCGTCCCCCACGATCGCATCGACTTCGATCTCCACCCTCGCGTCGGCCGCGGCGAGGGGGCCGACCTGCAGCATCGTCGCGCAGGGGCGGACGTGGCCGAACGCGGCGGCGTGGGCAGCCCCGACCGCTGTCTGGTCGCCGATGTCCGTCACGTACATGCGGGTCCGCACCACGTCCTCCATCCGGCTGCCGGCCGCCTCGAGGGCGCGGCGGATCTTCTCGAAGACGTACGCGGCCTGCCGTCCCGCGTCGTCCGGATGGACGATGGCGCCCGACTCGTCCGCGGCCATCGTGCCGGTCACGAAGACGAACGGTCCGACCCGAAGGGCGCGTGAGTAGCCGACTCGCGCTTCCCAGGGCGTCCCCGACGAGATCCGGACTCGGCCGTCGTCGATGCTGGTGTCCTGCTGCATGGCGGTCACGGTACCGGCGAGCGGTCGGGCGATCGGCGGCCATGCTGCCGGATGCGGCCAGGAGGGCCCGCAGGCGGTCAACGAGCGGCTGAGCGGCAAGCGGACTGATGGCCGGCGAGCGGACCAGCGAGCGGCGACTGGGCGGCTGAGCGGCGAGTGGGCGATCGCGCGGCGATTCGGCGGCTGAGCGGCGAGCGGGCGCGTCAGCGGCGAGCGGGCCGGCGGACGAGGAGCGGGCCGACGGCGGCGGGCCCGGATCTCGGCGGCGAGGAGGCCGCGTCCGGCGTCTCGGCCGCGCCGTCCCGCCGGCCATCTGGCTCCCCGGGGCCGGATCACCGCCGCGGAATGGTGGACCCATCGCCGCCCTCCGCCCATGATCCTCGTGATGGCTGTCCCTCCGCCGAACCGCGATCACGAATCCGCCGCGTCCCTGGCCGCCGCCGCGGACGAGCCGCCGAGCGCCCGCTGGCCCCGGCGACTCGGCCCGCGCCTCGTGGTCATGCCGCTGCTGATCCTCGCCGCGGCCTGGATGCTGCAGGCCCACACCGCCCGCGAGGAGGCGGCCCGCGTCGCCGCGATCGAGGCCGACGTCCGCCGCTTCGTGGGCGACGTGCTCGGGGGCCGCGCGGTCGCGCCCGCCGTCGACGTCGTCCCGAGCGTGCGCTCCCTCGCCGCCGATGCGATTCGGGACGCGGCCGGCGGTCGCGCCGCCGACCGGCTGGACGTCAGCGTCAGCGCCGGCGATCCGCCCCCGGTCGCGCCGCCCGGCGGCACCCATACCGCCACCCTCGAGGCGGACGGCACGCCGCGGCTGCACCTCCGCGTCGGCCGGGCCGGCGAGCGGACGGTGCTCGCGGGCTGGTGGCGACCCGTCGGGGCGCCGACCGATGCCGGGTCGCCCGGCCCCGGCCCCGGCCCCGGCGTGCGGCCGTCCGGGGCCGACGCGGCCGCGACGTCCACGCCCACCGGCGGCTGATCCCCGCCTCCTCCGATCGCGTAGCATCGCGGCCATGGGCTCCCTCGTGACCTGGGTCGACGGCCGCTTCGTCGAGCCGACCGACGCGACGATCTCCGTCTTCGACGCCGGCGTGCAGCACGCGATCGGTCTCTTCGAGACGATGCTCGCCCGCCACGGCCGCGTCTTCCGGCCGCTCGCCCACCTCAACCGGCTCGCGGTCTCGGCGTCCGAGCTGCTGCTCACCGAGTCGCTGTGGACCGAGCCCCTCGCCGAGGCGGTCGGGCAGTGCGTCGAGCGGAGCGGCCTCGAGCAGGCTCGCGTCCGGCTGACCCTCACCGGCGGCGACCTGTCCGGCCTGCAGGCCGAGGGGCGCTCGCGGCAGGACCCCACCATCGTCATCACGGTGCAGCCGGCCACCCGCTACCCGGAGGCGTTCTTCGAGCAGGGCGTCCTCGTCACCGTCGCCGACGGCCGGCTCAACACGCTCACCGCGATGGCCGGCCACAAGACGATGAACTACTGGGAGCGGATCCAGACGCTCCAGCTCGCCGGCAGCCGCGGGGCCAGCGAGTCGCTGTGGTTCTCGATCACCAACCACCTCGCCTCGGGCTGCGTGAGCAACGTCTTCCTCGTCCGCGACGGCGTGCTCATGACCCCGATCGCCCGCGGCGAGGAGCCCGAGGCGGCCGCGATGCGGGCCCCGGTGCTGCCCGGCGTGCAGCGGGCGGCGATCATCGAGCTGGCCGAGTCCCACGGCGTCGAGGTGGAGCGGAAGATGCTCACCTACGACGACCTGAGCCGGGCCGACGAGGTGTTCCTCACCAACTC
Source organism: uncultured Isosphaeraceae bacterium (assembly GCA_964385045.1). Taxonomy (GTDB): domain Bacteria; phylum Planctomycetota; class Phycisphaerae; order Phycisphaerales; family SM1A02; genus CAYLNM01. Next base: position 17,784 of record CAYLNM010000077.1, on the reverse strand, counting down.
CGGCTGGGGCGTCCTGCCCGTGGTCGCGGTCGAGCAGAAGCCGATCGCCCGCGGCGAGGTCGGACCGCTCACGCGGGCGCTGCGCGAGCAGTGGCAGGCCCTGGTGGACCGCGAGACGCGGGAGGGCCTCGACGGCTCGCCGGCGGCGGGCGGCGTCGGCGGCGTGCGGGGCGACCGCGGCGAGCGATCGGGCGGGACCGGCGGGACCGGTGGATCCGAGGGCGCGGGAGGATCGGGGGGATCCGGGGGGGCCGGGGAGCCCGGGGAGCCCGGCCCGTGAAGCGGCTGCTGCTGATGCGGCACGCCAAGAGCGACTGGGGCGACGAGACGCTCGACGATCACGACCGCCCGCTGAACGAGCGCGGGCGACGCGATGCCCCGCGGATGGGCCAGCTGCTCGTCGAGCGCGGGATCGTGCCGGAGCTCGTCGCGTGCTCCACCGCGGTGCGGGCCCGGGAGACGGTCGACCGGCTCGCCCCCGAGGCGGGCATCGACGTGGACGCCATCGTCCACGACCGCTCGCTCTACCTCGCCCCGCCCACCGCCCTGCTGTCGGTGGCCCGCCGGCGGGCGGACGAACGCGGCGATCCCGCGTGCGTGATGGTCGTCGCCCACAACCCGGGCATGCAGGACCTCGCGTCGTTCCTCGCCGGAGAGCCGGTGCGGTTCCCGACCGCGGCGATCGCGGACTGCGTGGTCGCGATCGACGACTGGGCCGACCTCGGCGATCCGTCGGAGACCGGGGTGCGCGTCTACCGACCGAAGGAGCTCTGAGGCGGTCCCGCCGACGGGCCCGGCGCGGCCTCTGCCCGCCCGCGAGCCTCCGGGTTCGCCGACCGGGTTCGCGGCCGCGGCCGCGTGCGATCGGTCGCGGGTCAGATCCCGGGGTGCCCGCGCAGCATCCGCCAGCGGATCCCCAGCCACGCGACCTGCAGCGCCGCCCCCACCGTGAGCGCGACGTTGGCGACGATCGCCCCCGGCATGACGTCGAGCTTCGCCCCGAGGACGAGGACGACGGCGGTGCCGACGATGAAGAGGACGACCGCCTCGGAGATCGCCCGTGTCCGGCGGGCGTGGACCAGCAGGCCGGTCCAGAGCGACATGAGCCAGGCGAGGATCGGCAGCGCCGCCGCGAAGAGGAAGGCGTCGGCCGCCACCGCGGCCAGTGACGGCGACAGGCCGCCGACGTGCCGGAAGAGCCAGGTGCCCACCGGCGTCACGGCGATCGTCAGGTGCACGGTGCTCCCGGCGAGGCCGGCCACGAGCGCGAAGCGGCTCAGCGTGCGTTCGGCCCCGCGATCGCCGGCGTGCCGGACCACCACCTCGTTGAAGGCGGTTCCGACGCTGCGGATCAGGAATCCGAGGCCGTTGATCATCGACCAGACCGCCAGCGACTGGACCTCCAGCGGCATGCGGGCCATCCCGGCCGCGCCGATCGGCTGCGACAGGAGGCCCAGCAGCGGCGTCATCGCGAGCGGGACGTAGAAGACGAGGATCGCGCCCATCGTCAGGTCGGAGGCCGGAGTCACCCGCGGGGCGCCGGCGAGCGGTCCGCGGACGACGGAACGCGCGCACCAGCGGGCGTAGACGGCCTCGAACAGCACGCCGCAGCTCATCGCGAGGCCCGCCACCGCCACGCCCGGCAGCGCGGAGAACGTCAGGCCGAGCGCGAGCGGGATGCCGGTCCCCACGAGCCGGATCATCGTGCCCACCGCCACGTCGCGGCTGCGTCCGAAGCGGATCAGCAGTCCCTGGTGGAAGCGCCGGTCGGCGATCGCCCAGGTCCACGGGGTGAGGCAGATCAGCCCGAGCCGCGCGGGATCGACGAGCTCGGGCTTCACGCCGATGACCGACAGCGCGATCCAGTCGAGCAGCGGCGTGAAGGCGACGACGACGTGGATGATCGTCAGCGCGAACGCCATCCGCGTCATGAAGGCCCGCAGCCGGCGGAACGCCACGGCGTCGCGGCTCATCGCGGTGGACGCGGCGAGCATCATGATGATCGGCGACTCGATCAGCAGCGCGAGCGGGAAGACCACGCCGCCGAACGCGGCGAGGTTGGTCGTGGGCTCGTCCAGCCGGGCCACCACGGCGCTGACGGCCGGGATCTCGAGGCCCATCAGCAGCCAGCTGCCCGCGAGCGGCCACCAGGTGGCGAGCACGTCGCGGGACCGCAGGGCCGGCGCGGGTTGGTCGCCGGAGGTCTCGTCGGAACCGCCGTCCTCGGACGCGGAGGCGGCGTCGTCGCGCGTGCGACTCGGCGCGGACTCGGCTTTCCGGAGGGGGCTCATCGGCGTCGTCGGGAACTTGGGGAACTTCTGGCGGCGAGGGCGAGGGGCCAGCGTAGGCTCGCCCCGCGTCGAAGGCGGCCCGAGCCCGCCGGCGACCTGGTCGGTCCGGGGGGACCGGGAAGCGGAGGGCACATGGCCGTCTCGGGGGGGACGCGGACCGGCGGGAGCGCCGGGGTCACGGGAGAGCGGACGCACGGTGGGCGGAGGGGAGCCGCCACGCGTCACGGGCCCGGGGCTCCGCGCCCCGCCGTGTCTTCGCCGGAGCAGCGGCGGGCGGTATCGACGGGCCTCGCGCCGCCCGTCCTCGCGGACGTGGTGGTCGACGCCGCGCGCCGCATCCATTCGGTCCTCGGTCCGGGCCTGCTCGAGCACGTGTACGAGGTGGTGCTCGGGCACGAGCTGATCCGCAACGGCGTGCCGGTCGAGCGGCAGCGTCTCTTCCCCGTGCGCTACGGGCGGATCGTGGTCGAGAAGGGCTTTCGCGCGGACCTCGTGGTCGACGATCGGCTGCTCGTCGAGGTCAAGAGCGCGAGCCGGCTGGTGACGGTGCACCGCCAGCAGGTCACGAGCTACTGCCGCATGGCCGGCTTCGAGCTCGGTCTGCTCGTCAACTTCGGCGGCGAGTCGATGGAGGGAGCGGTACAGCGGGTCGAGGTCGGTCCGCGGCCGGATCCGCTGGCGCTGCTCGAGCCCGGACCACTTCCCTCGCTCGCCGCGATCGACGGCGCCGCGGCTCGGCGCACCGGCCGTCCAGCGGAGGACCGCGGCGATGGCTGATCGCGGCGGGACCGCGTTTCCGAATATCGTCCGCGAGATGATCGTCGCCGAACGCGAGCTCGTGGTCGTGGGAGGACCGAACGGGGCCGGGAAGACCACGGCCGCGCTCGTGATCGCGGCGCTCTGCGACGGACTCTACCTCGGCGCCGACGCCATCGCGGCGGAGATGGACCCCGACGACCCGTTCCGCGTCCGCATCGCCGCGTCCAGGCGGTTCATCGAGCGGATCCGAGCCGAGCTGCCGGGATCGCGCCGGCTCGTGGTCGAGACCACGCTCTCGGGTCGCACCTTCGCGCGGACGGTCGACGCGGCGCGGCGGGCGGGGCGGCCGGTGGTGACGATCTTCACCTGGCTGCCGTCGCCCGGGCAGTGCATTCGCCGGATCGCAGGCCGCGTCGCCGCCGGCGGGCATCACGTCCCGGACGAGGACGTGGTGCGCCGGTTCGACCGGAGTCTGCGGAACTTCGCGGAGCTGTTCGCGCCGCGATCGGACCACTGGCTGCTCGTCGACAACTCCGGCCGGATGACCGTGCCCGTCGCCGCGTGGCATGCGAACGAGCTCAGGATCTATCATCCCGTCCGCTGGCGGGAGTTCCAGCACCACACCGGGAGCCCACCCGATGAGCAGGACGAACGGTCATGCCCGGACGGACCATGAGGCCGGTTTCGAGCGCCTGGAGGCACTCGCCGAGGTCATCGCCGAGGCGGTGCAGGAGGCCCGAGCCGAGCTCCGGGCCAAGGGCGTCGAGCCCGTCTCGTGGAAGTTCCCGCCGGACGAGGACGACCTCGCCGGGATCGTGAAGTCGGATCGCGAGTCGACCGGCGAGCAGCCGGGGTCGTCCGAGGGCGGCTGATCCGGTCGCGCTCGGGGCCCGGTCCGGCCTGGCGCCGGCGGCCCGGCCCCGCATCGGACCGCCGCTCCGCTCAGTCCCGGCGGACCACCCGCACGTTGTCGCGGCCCTCCCGATCGGGCGGGATCGCCTGTCCGCTGCCCCGCGGCGGGCCGCGGCGGGAGAGCCCGCCTCCGTCGCCTCCGCCGCCGAGCAGTCGCTGCAGCGAGGCGGCGACCGCGTTGGCGAGGGCCAGCACGAGGAACAGCAGCCCCGCCGCCCCGATCGCGAGCAGCAGCAGGAGGAGGAACGGCAGGGCGAGCAGCAGCAGGAAGAGCGTGAGGACCGCGCGGGTGATCCACCCGGGCTGGCGGCTCACGACCTGCCACGCCTCGCCGGCTCCCTGGCGACCGGCCTGCACCACGCGTACGACTCGAACCGTCGGCATCACGAGGATGCTACGGAGGTGCGCGGCCCGCGTTTCGGCCGGGCCGCGAAGGCACCGTGGCGCGATCGAGACCGCGGTTCCGCCGCGGCCCGGACGCCGCACCCGTCGCGCGGATCGCCACCCCGCGGAAGTCCTCGCGCCGATCGGGGACAACCTTTGCCCGAACCCGACCAGACTCCGGCCATCGAGCGATGGGTCGGGTATGCTCGGCGATCGATCGACGCGGACCCGCCGGGGCGGGCCGCGGCCGATCCGGACGCCCCGCCGGCCGCGACGGACCGCGGGCCGGTGCGCCGAGGGAACGGGGGGCGACCGCGCACCGACCGACGGGGAGAGGGCCGCATGGCCGAGGCCGACGTCACCCGCAGCGACACGACGAACACCCCCGGAGACGCCGCCGGCCGGCCCGACGGCATCCCGCGGTTCGTCCATCTCCACCTGCACTCCGAGTACTCGCTGCTCGACGGCGGCAACACGATCAGCCGCCTCGTCGACCACGTGAAGGCGTGCGGCATGGACGCGGTGGCGATCACCGACCACGGCAACCTGCACGCCGCGGTCGAGTTCTACACCAAGGCGCGGGCGGCGGGCATCAAGCCGATCCTCGGCATCGAGGCCTACGTCGCGATCGGCGATCGCCGCGAGCGCAAGCAGACCGGCATCGCCGACGGCGGCTTCCACCTCGTGCTGCTGGCCGAGGACCAGCGAGGCTGGCGGAACCTGCTGAAGCTCTCGTCCGACGCCTACATGAACGGCTTCTACTACAAGCCGCGCATGGACAAGAGCACCCTCGAGCAGCATCGAGGCGGGCTCATCGCGATCAACGGCCACCTCGGCTCGTCGCTCGCCCACCACCTGACGCTGTTCGAGCGCACCGGCCGCGAGGAGCACTGGCGGGCCGCGATCGAGGAGGCCCGCTGGCACCAGGAGGTGTTCGGTCCCAACGATCGCGGCGAGCCCTGCTTCTACGTCGAGCTCCAGCGTCACTCGGTCCGGGAGCAGCACGCGATCAACCCGCATCTGGTCCGACTCGCGGAGGAGATCGGCGCGCCGCTGGTGTGCGACAACGACGCCCACTTCCTCACCGCGGACGACTGGGACGCCCACGACAGCCTCTGCTGCATCTCGATGGGCAAGACGAAGGACGACCCGGACCGCCTGCACTACCCGCGGGACCTCTACGTCAAGAGTCCCGAGGAGATGTGGGCCGAGTTCTCCGACCTGCCCGAGGCGATGGAGAACACCGCCCGCATCGCGGATCGCTGCGACGTCGCCATCGACTTCGAGGCCAACCACGCGCCGGTGGTCCGCGTCGTCACCACGCTGGGTGATCTCCCCGCCGATCCGGAGGAGGCGGTCCGTCTCATCGAGGCGTGGGAGTGCGAGCACCCGCTCGGGTCCACGGAGTGGTTCAAGGCGTTCTGCTCGCAGTTCGCCCTCGAGCCGTTCGACGAGCAGAAGGACACCGAGACCACCGAGGAGCTGAAGGACCAGTGCGACCGCGCGCTCCGCGTGCTCGCCGAGGCCGGGGCGATCTGGCGCTACGGCCCCGGCGGCGTCGACGAGGAGAAGCGGGCCCGCCTCGAGCGCGAGCTCAAGGTCCTCGCCGACAAGCTGATCAGCGCGTACTTCCTGATCGTCTGGGACTTCGTCAACTGGGCCCGGCAGCACGGCATCCCGTCCAACGCCCGCGGCTCGGGCGTCGGCACGATGGTCGGCTTCGTCCTCGGCCTGTCCAATGCGTGCCCGGTGCACTACGGCCTGCTGTTCGAGCGGTTCACCGACCCGGACCGGGCCGAGTACCCCGACATCGACATCGACATCTGCCAGGACGGTCGTCCGAAGGTGATCGACTGGGTGCGGGAGAAGTACGGCTACGTCGCCCAGATCATCACGTTCGGGCGGCTGAAGGCGCGGCAGGCGATCAAGGACGTCGCCCGCGTCGAGGGGCTGCCCGCGGTGGATGGCCAGAAGCTCGCGGCGATGGTGCCGGACGAGCTCAACATCACGATCGACGACGCGCTGTCCAAGGACCCGGACTTCAAGGCCGAGTACGACGGCAGCCCCGTCAGTCGGCGCATCATCGACACCGCCCGGGCCCTGGAGAACCACGCCCGGCACGCCGGGATCCACGCGGCGGGCGTGGTGGTGGCGACCCAGCCGCTCGACAACATCGTGCCGCTGTACCGGCAGTCGGGCAGCGAGGACGCGATCACGCAGTGGGACGGCCCCACCTGCGAGGGAGTGGGCCTCCTCAAGATGGACTTCCTCGGCCTGCGCACGCTCTCGACCATCGAGCGGGCGAAGCTGCTGATCTCCGAGGGGCTCGACGAGGAGACGATCTGGCGCTCGGTCGGCCAGGAGCCGCCCACGACCGACGCCGAGCGGGCCGAGCGGCCGCACCCCCTCGACCTCGAGCGACTGCGGTACGACGACCAGAAGGTCCTCGAGCTGTTCCGCCGCGGCGACACCGCGGGCATCTTCCAGTTCGAGTCCGGCGGCATGCAGAAGCTGCTGCTCGACATGCAGCCGGACCGCCTCGAGGACCTGATCGCCGCCAACGCCCTGTTCCGTCCGGGGCCGATGGACCTGATCCCGGACTACTGCGCCCGCAAGCACGGGCGGCAGTCGGTGCCCTCGGTGCACGAGATCGTGGACGGCTTCACCGCCGAGACCTACGGAATCATGATCTACCAGGAGCAGGTCATGCAGATCGTGCATGGCCTCGGCGGCATCCCCCTGCGGGCCGCGTACTCCCTCATCAAGGCGATCAGCAAGAAGAAGGAGAAGGTGATCTCGGCCGAGCGGCCGAAGTTCATCGAGGGCGCCCAGGAGCGCGGGCTCGACAAGGCGAAGGCCGAGGACCTCTTCGAGCTCATCCTGAAGTTCGCCGGCTACGGCTTCAACAAGTCGCACTCCACCGGCTACGCGATCATCGCGTACCAGACGGCGTACCTGAAGACGTACTTCCCCGCCCAGTACATGGCCGCCGTCCTCACCTTCGAGTCGGGGGCGAAGAAGGTCGAGGACTGGGTCCCCTACCTGCAGGACGCGGCGAACTGCCGATGGCCGGATCACGTGTCGGACGATCCGGCCCGGGCGCACGTGGGCGTCGAGGTCAAGCCGCCGGACCTGAACCGGTCGGAGACGGACTTCGCGGTCGTGTTCGATCCCGGCGAGCCGCACGACAACACGCACGGTCACATTCGGTTCGGCCTCGGGGCGATCAAGGGCGTCGGACGCGGCGCGGTGGATCGGATCATCACCGAGCGCGAGGCCAACGGTCCGTTCCGCTCGCTGCTCGACTTCTGCGAGCGCGTCGGTCCGCGCGTGGTCACGAAGGCGCAGATCGAGTCGATGATCAAGGCGGGCGCGCTCGACACCATCCACGGGGAGGACGCGCGATCGGCGATGCTCGCCGGCGTGGAGGCCGCGGTGAACGCGGGCGCGAAGGCGGCCGAGGACCGGGCGGCCGGACAGCTGAACATGTTCGGCGCCGGCGACCCGGCGGCCGGCGGGCCGGGGGACGGTGCCGGGGCGGGCGGCGATGGCGGACCGGCGGGCGGCCCGGCGTTGGGCGAGACGCCGGAGATGCCACTGCCGGCGGTACCGCCGTGGGACGAGCGAACCAAGCTCGCCAACGAGAAGGACGTGCTCGGCATCCATCTGTCCGGCCATCCGACGGACGAGCATGCCGACGCGATCCGGCGGTATGCCACGACCGACCTCCGCGGACTCGAGCAGGTGTCGGACGGGCGCACCGTGCTGGTCGGGGGCATGCTCTCGGAGGTGCGGATCACCGTCGTGCGGAGCGGGCGCTCGGCGGGCGAGAAGATGGCGATGATCACGCTCGAGGACCGGGCCGGTCAGCTCGACGGCGTCGTCTTCTCGTCGGTGTTCGCCCGGGAGGCCGCGCACCTGCAGTCGCAGGCGGTGGTCATGCTCGTCGGCCGGACCGATCGCTCCCGGGGGCGGCTCCAGATCATCGTGGATCGGGTGGTGCCGATCCACGAGGCGCCGCGTCACTTCACGTCGCGGATCGAGCTCGTGTTCGACGCCGACGGCGTGTCCGGGGCGAACGCCACCGCCATCGCCACCGCGACCGCGAATGGCAGTCACGCGGCCAATGGCCATGGCGCCGCCGGGGCCGCCGGGGCGAACGGCGCGGCGCACGCGATGGCGGAGCATTCCGGCAGCCCGGCGGACGCTGACGGCCACGGAGCGACGCCCGCCGATCATGCGGCGGTCGTGAACGACATGCGCATGGCGGCGGGCCTGCTGCAGCAGGCCGCCGCGGTGGCGATCTCCGGGCGCGGGCATGCGGCCGAGGTGTCGGTCCTGCTGCGGTCCAACGGCCACCTGGTGCGGCTGCGCACCGGCAGCCTGCGCGTGGTGCCCGAGCCGGACCTGCTGCGGCGGCTCGGGGACGTGGTCGGTCAGGACCGGATCCGGCTCGTCGGCGGACACGTCCCCCCGCCCTCGGACCGCGGCGGCCGCCGGGGCGGCGCCCGGCGACCCGCGATGGCGAGCTGAGCCCGGGACGCCATCGGCGCGACATCGTGCCCTGCATCACGAACCGCCCGTGAGAGCGACCCCGACGGGAGGCGTGCCATGCCGAGGCGCGTCCGAATCCGCCGCTTGACGAGAGCCTACAATGTATGTACGCTTGGTCCGTGAGCGAGCTGAGGTTCGAGTGGGATTCCGACAAGGCGGAGTCCAACGAAGCGAAGCATGGCGTCTCCTTCGAGGAGGCGTCGACGGTGTTCCATGACGAGGCGGCGCTGCTCATCGGCGACCCAGATCACTCAGAGGACGAGGATCGGTTCGTGCTGCTCGGCATGAGCGTGGTCAGCCGGATTCTGGTCGTTTGCCATTGCTATCGGGAGAGCGATGAGGTCATTCGGATCATCTCGGCCAGGAAGGCGGATCGCCAGGAACGAGCCGAGTATCGGAAGAGGTTCAAGGCATGAGGAAGCAGTACGACTTTGGCGGTGCGGCGAAGAACCCCTATGCCAAGCGGCTCAAGAAGCAGGTCACGATTCGCATCGACGAGACCACGATCGAGTACTTCAAGGATCTCTCAGAGGAACTTGGAATCCCGTATCAGACCCTGATCAACCTCTACCTCCGTGAATGCGCGGCGACGAAGAAGCGGCTGAGCATGAAGTGGAAGGCGGCGTCCTGAAACGCCATGAGGGTGTTGCGCATCGACGCTCGAACAAGCCTCCTCCTGCAGTCCGGCCCAGCCTGCCGCCCGCCGCGGGCGGGCGGCAGGCTGAGGCATCTTCCGCATCCGCGAACGCATCCGGCCGGGGCCGGCTGCAGACGGGGTGCATCCGTCCGGTGGCGTGGGGCACGATCGCCGGGCGCGTGGACGGCACCGAGCCGGCGCATTCCGTAGGGCCGACGGCAGGATTGGCGAAGGTCGCTTGGCCGCTGGCGGCCGGGGGGTATCCTCCACGGCGCCGGGGGCGGTGTCCCGGGCCGGCGGGCGTCGTGGTCGTCGTCCGGGGGCACGGGCGGTACGAGCGGGAACGGGCGTCGCGGAGGGCCGCGGCGCGAGCCACGCCGTTCGGCCCGCGGCGCACGGCCGCCCCGCACGCGGAAGGGCCGGAGCGCCGATCCTGACTGTCGCTCCCCGCTCCCCGCTCCCCGCTCCCCCCTTCCCGCTCGTCGCACGTTCCGTGTCCGGGGTCTCGGCTCGAGCCGTCGGAGTCCGCCATGTCAACCTCGACCTCCACCTCCGCCCCCGCCCTCCGGCCGGATCGTCGCAGCGGCCCGGAGTTCTACGACCGGCTGTACGTCGACGCCCACGGCGACGCCGGCCGCATCCCATGGTCCGACGGACGGGCCCACCCCGCGCTCGTGCGATGGCTCGACGCGGTCGCACCGCAGCTCGTTCGCTGCGGGGCCCGGGTCGTCGTCCCCGCCTGCGGCTTCGGCGCCGACGCGGCCGAGGTCGCCCGCCGTGGCTACGACGTCATCGGCTTCGACGCCGCCCCCGCCGCCCTGCACTGGGCGCGGCGGCTCGATCCCGACGGCAGCGTCTCCTGGGTCGAGGCCGATCTCTTCGAGCTCCCCGGCCGCTGGCGGCACCGCTTCGACCTCGTGGTCGAGGTCAACACCGTCCAGGCGCTGGGCCCCGAGTGCCGCGGCGACGTGCTCGCGGCGATGGCGGAGCTCGTCGCTCCGCACGGCCACCTGCTCGCGATCGGGCGGGCGACGCCTCCCGCGGGCGTCGCCGACGACGGAACGACGGGCGTCGCCGGCGGCGTCGCCGGCGGGGCCGCCGGTGAGCTGGCGGGCGGCCTGGACGCCGCGACCGCATCGCCCGGCACCTCGGCATCGGCCGTGGCCGATCGACCGGTGGCCGACGACAGGGGCGGTGCCGGGGCCGACGACAGGGGCGGTGCCGGGGGCAGCGCCGGGGGCGGCGCCGAAGGCGGCGCCGGGGGCGGCGCCGACGCGGCGTCGCCGCCGGATGCGGGGACCGGGCCGCACGCCGGGCGGCCGGACGGTCCGCCGTGGCCGGTCGATCCCGACGAGCTCGTCGGACTCGCGGCGGGCGTCGGCCTCGAGCCCGAGCACGAGGTCCACCGCTTCGAGAGCGAGACCAAGCCGGGCCGCTGGCTCTTCCGCGGCCTCTTCCGCCGGCCGGCCTGACCGTCGTCGCCCGGCGGCCGATCAGGCGTTCGCGGCCGGGTCCGATCCTCCGGAGGTCCTTGGGCGGCGGCCGAGCAGCGACGTGAGCTCGGGCAGGCGGAGCATCGCGGCCAGGCCGCCGTAGACGAGCGCGCCGCCGCCGACGAGCACCGCGAGGCGCCCGGCGGCGCCGGACCATCCCCCCACCGCCGCGTCCAGCGGCACGCCCGCCACCGCGTCCAGCCCGGCCACCGCGAGCCCCATCACCGCGGTCAGTCCGGCGCAGCGGCCGATCGCCCTCCGCGTCGGAGCATCCACGACGTGGGCTCCGCCGGCGGACGCCGGGGCGGTCGGGACCCCGCCATGGCGGCGCCCGAGCTCGGGGCCGAGGGCGCGAAGCAGCAGCACCACCTGCAGCGCGCTGCCGACCGCGGTCGCGACCGCCAGCCCCGCCTCGCGCAGGGGCGTCCAGATGAGGACGAGGTTGAGGACCAGCCCCACGAACACTGCGATCAAGGCGATGCGCACGGGCGTGCGGGGGCGCTCGAGGGCGTAGAAGGCGCGGGCCAGGACGTGCACCGCCGAGTAGGCCCAGACGCCGGCCCCGTAGGCCGCGACCACCGGCGCGGCGCGGGCCGTGTCGGCGGCGGTGAAGTCGCCGCCCTCGAACAGCGTCGCGATCAGCGGCTCGCGCACGAGTACGAGCCCGAGCGACGCCGGCAGCGCGATGAGGGCGACGAGCCGCAGGCCGTCGCGCACCGTCGTCCGGACGCCGGCCGGATCCCCGGCCGCGGCCCGCCGGGCGAGCAGCGGGAAGATCGCGGTGGCGATGGCGATGCCGAAGACGCCGAGCGGGAACTGGTACAGCCGCTGGGACAGCGTGATCGTCGTCATCGCCCCGGGTGCGAGCGGGTAGTCGATGCCGAGCACCGTCGGTCCGACCACCGACGGCCAGCTCGCGATCAGGCCGTCGATCAGCGTGCCGAGCTGCAGCGCCCCGAGCCCGATCATCATCGGGATGGCGTGCCGCAGCACGTCACGGGCGCCGCGACGGGCGAGGAGATCCGGGTCCGCGGTCGCCGAGGTCCCGGGGCGGTCCGCATCGACGGGCTCGGGGTCGAGGTCGCCGGTGCCCGCCGCATCGCCGGGTGCGGGGTCGACGTGGTCGGTGCCCGCCGGATCGCCGCGGCGATCGGTGCCGGCGGCCGCGTCGCCGTCCGGCCGCTCGCTCGCCCGCAGGGCGGCCAACGCCCACAGCACCTGCAGGACGCCCGCGAGCACCACCCCGAGGGCCAGCAGTCCGGCGTGTCGCGACGGATCCTCCGCCAGCCGGCGGGCGGGCAGCACCAGCGCCGCGATCATCACGCCGTTGAGCAGCAGCGGTGCCGCGGCCGTGGGCCCGAATCGCCCGCGCACCTGCAGCATGGCGCCCAGGATGGCCACCGCGCAGACCATCGGCGCGTACGGAAGGAGCACCATCGCGAGCCGACCGGCCAGGACGCCCTCGCCGAGGAGCTCTCCCAGCAGGAGCGCGAGCTCCGCGAGGAGCACGAGCAGCGAGAGGGCCACCACCATCGTGCCGATCACCCGGCGGCCCAGCCGGCGCCCGGCCTCCGGGTGGCGGTCCGTCAGTCGCGCATACACCGGAAGGAACGCCGCGGCGAGTGCGCCCTCGCCGAAGAGTCGGCGAAAGAGGTTCGGCACCATGAACGCGAAAAGGAACGCGTCGGCCACGGGGCCCGCCCCGAGCACGCGGGCGAGCGCCGCATCGCGGGCGAGCCCCGTCACCCGGCTCGCGAGCGTGAGCCCGGACACCGTGCGGACGTTCCGCGCGAAGCCGCCGCGACCGGCCGTGTCACCGCCGCCGTTGCCGAGACCGTCGCCGCTGTCCCCGCCGCCCCCGTCGTCGCGGAGATCGTCGCCACTGCCACCGGCGCTGTTGCGACCGCCATCGCGGCCACCGCCGCCATCGCCGGCACCGCGGCCGCCGCCGCCGCCGAAGACGCCGCCGCCGCCCCCGTCGTCGCGGAGATCGTCGCCACCGCCACCGGCGCTGTTGCGGCCGCCATCGCGGCCACCGCCGTCACCGCCGTCACCGCCGCCATCGCCGGCACCGCGGCCACCGCTGCCGCCGAAGACGCCGCCGCCGCCGATCACCGACCCCGAGCGTCGCGCGCCGCTCTCGTCCTCCTCGCGGTCCCCGACCTGCTGCGGCCCTCCGTGCTCTCCCTCCGCGCCAGCGGGTCGCGGTGCACCCGGCTCGGCGTCGCGCCCGCTCACGCCGCGTCGTCCATCCGCAGGAAGACCTCGCCGCACTCGGTGCAGCGGCCCCGGCCGAGCCGCGTCGGCGTGCCGCGGAGGTCGTGGCCGCACGCGCGGCAGATCCGCGGCCGGTCGAACGCCCGGGCCATGCGCCGTCGCGTCACCAGCGTCGCCCACGCGAGCACGGTGCCGCTGATCGCGAGGTCGATCGAGAGGCCGAGCGTCTCCGGGATCGCGAACAGCCCGCGACGGACCGCGTCGGCGACCGGCTCGATCGGCGAGTCGATCGCCGCCTGCAGCAGGTACGGGAACACGAAGACGATCGCCGTCGCCAGCCCGAGGATGGCGACCGCGGCGGTGGCGGGCGGGGCCGCGGCGCGGGCCATCGCGGCGGGACGGAGCGGCGAGGACTGCAGCCACGCGACGGCCCACGCGACGCGGCCGCACGTCGGGCACGGACGAGGATCGAGGAAGACGTCGGACGATCGCGCCGGATCGCGCGCTTCGGTGTCGCTCGGACCGCTCCGACTGCCGGGATCGCTCGTGCCGACGGCAGTCGCCGCGTCGCGGCGCTGGACGCGGTCCACACCGCTCGCATCCTCGCGGGCACCGTCGTCGTCGTCAGAGGCCGGCGTGCGGTCGGCGGCCGTCGGCGTCTCCGCCGCGCCGCCGTCGAGATCCTGCCCGCACCCGACGCACACGCCGTGCTCGCGGGCCCGGTCGATCGACCGCTGCCACCACCACATCACCGCCAGCACGCCGACGTGGGCCGAGACCACCGCCACGAGCAGGACGAGCGCGCGCTCCACCGCGACGCCCTCGAGCCAGCCGATCGCGGGCAGCGGCGGATCGGTCCGCCGCAGCAGCACGTACGTCCCGACGGTCACCGCGGCGAGGACCGTGGCGAGGATCCACGCCGCCGGGCGCACGAAGACTCGGTCGAAGGTGGCCCGGAGCATCGCGTACCGCCAGCGCGACGGCGGACCGCCCACCGGCCCGAGGGCCGTGAGCCACGCCCCCGCGAGCAGGCAGCCGAGGGCGTTGGCGACCATGTCCGATGGCCCGACCACGCGGTTGAGGCCGGGGATCGCCTGCGTCAGCTCGTCGAGCACCGACCAGACGAGGGCGACGCCCGCCGCCCGCCACGGCGTGCCGGGCCAGCCGGTGCGGAACAGGATCACGGTGAGGATCGCGAAGGCGAACAGATGCGTCGTCTTGTCGGACGCCGGCATCTCCTCGCCGAAGGTGAAGTTCGGCCAGTGCGTGCCGGCGGTCAGCAGCACTCCGTACACCACGAGCGCCACCCGCCACGGCCGGTGAAGCCGGGCGTCGGGCCCGGGGGGATCGGGCGGCAGGTCGGTCGGTGACACGCGGCAGCGGGCCTAGTCGTGCGATCCGCGCGGCGTGAGGTCCGCGCGGACGCCGTGGTACATCGTCCCGTCCCCGGTCACGTTCGACGGCTCGCGCGGCGGCCCGCCCGCATCCGCGCCCGTGTGCTCGTCCCCGTCGCCGGCCCCATCGCTCGACCCGGTCGTGCCGCCGGACCGGTCGCCGTGGGCCGACGCGGGGTCCGGGTCCTCGGCCCGCGGATCGAAGTCCGCGTCCGGCACCGCGACGTCGGGGCCGGGACTCGCATCGGGCTCCCGTGCTCCGTCGATCTCGGTGGTGCCGGGCCGGGGCTCGGCCGGCATGCGGCTCGGTGCGGCCACGTCCCCGCGGACGGGCGTCTCGATCGTCGGGGGCTGGGCCCGGCCCGGCTCCGGCGGCGGATCGCTCGCTCGCAGGTCGGCGGCCTCGTCCGAGGCCGGGTCGGACGCCGGGGGCTCGCGCCGGGCAGCCTCGCTCGCCGTCTCCGCGCCGCCCCCGTCGCCCGCCTCGCGGCCCGCGCCGGCCTCGCGGCGGACGACCTCGACGGTCGGCGGCTCGGGGCGATCGTCGGGCGTGCCGGCGCCGCCGTCCGCACGCGGCGTCCGGTCGCCGGTCGCCGGGTCCTCGCCGTCGATCGCGTCATGCACGGCGCTCCCGGTCCCCGGGCCGCTTGCATCATGTGCGCCGGCCGAGTCCCCCGCGTCAGCCGTGCCCCCAGCGATCCCCGCGTCCCCAGCGCCCGGTGCGTCCGTCGCGTCCGTCGCGTCCGTCGTGCTCTCAGCGATCCGGGGGTCCCCCGCGTCCCCCGCGCCCGGCGCGTCCGCCGTGCCCCCCGCGATCTCCGCGTTCGCCCGGCCTCCGGCGTCGGCCGCGCCGTGCTCCCCCGCGCGGTCCGGCTCGTCCCGCGCCTCGGTCCGCGGCGGGGCCACCGACGCGATGCCGCGACTCGCCGGCCCGACGCTGACCGGGCCGGCATCCGCCGCCGGCGCGTCGCCCGGCGCGTCGCTCGTCGTTCCCACCGGTTCCGCCGCCGCCCCCACCACGGGCGTCGCCGCCTCCTCGTCGTCCTCGATCGGCGCCAGCCCCTCGACGGCCTCGCCCCACCGCTCGAGCAGCGAGGCGGCCAGGCGGCGGTAGTCGATCGCGCCGGGGCACCACGGGGCGTAGTCGAAGATCGTGTTGCCGAAGCTCGGGGCCTCGGCCAGCTTGATGTTGCGGCGGATCGGCGGCTGGAGCACCCGGCACTCCGACCAGGGCACGTCGGCCGCGCGGTAGCTCTCGAAGAAGTCCTCGAGGTCGGCGAGGATCTCCTTGGCGAGCGTGGTCTGCCGCTCGAACATGCAGAGGATCACGCCGGCGACCGTGAGCTCGGCGTTGACCGAGGAGCACACCAGCCGGACCGTCTCCAGCAGCCGTCCGACCCCCTGCAGGGCGAGGAAGTGGGCCTGCATGGGCACGAAGAGCTCGTCCGCCATCGTCAGGGCGTTGACGGTGAGCAGGCCGAGGCTCGGCGGGCAGTCGATCAGGACGACGTCGTAGCGGTCCCCGATCGCGGCGAATCGGTCGCGGAGGATCGTCCGCCGGTCCGGCCGGCTCGCCAGCTCGCTCTCGGCCCCGGCGAGGTCGACCTCGGCGAGGACCACGTCGAGGTTCGGGCGGGCCTCGCGGATCACGCAGTCGTCGACCGGGCACTCCTCGTCGACCATCAGGTCGTACACGGTCCGCTCGACGTCCCCCGCCTCGATCCCGAGGTGGAGCGTGAGGTGACCCTGGGGATCGAGGTCGATCAGGCAGACCCGCTTGCCGGCGATGGCGAGCCCGTGGCCCAGATTGGCGGTCGTGGTCGTCTTGCCGACGCCGCCCTTCTGGTTGAGCAGCGCGACGACTCGGGGGCCGGAACCGTTGGTCTTGGCCATGGACGGCGAGTATATCGTCGGCACCGGACCGCCTTTCCGGCGCCCGACTCGCACGATCGCCGGGTGGCGGCGATCTCGCCGCGCGACCGCGGACGCGCGGGCGCCGGACCGCCGGCTCTT
This sequence comes from uncultured Isosphaeraceae bacterium, assembly GCA_964385045.1. Lineage (GTDB taxonomy): Bacteria > Planctomycetota > Phycisphaerae > Phycisphaerales > SM1A02 > CAYLNM01. The sequence goes on along the minus strand of CAYLNM010000077.1, from coordinate 1,130 downwards.
CGCCCCGCCGCCCTGCCGCCCTGCCGCCTCGTTCGCTCCGCCCCCGGCCGAGGAGCCGCCGTTCCGCATGCCGACGATCTCCGACGACGCCATCACGCTGCGGCAGTGGGACTTCTCGGAGACGAGCCAGACGGTCCGGCTCCTGACCCGCGAGCACGGCGCGATCCGGGGCCTCGCCAAGGGGGCCCGCCGCGAGCGCGGCATGTTCAGCGGCGGCTTCGAGGTCTGCACGCGGGGACAGCTCGTGGCCATCGTCAAGCCCGGCCGCGATCTCGCCACCCTGACGGAGTGGCGGCTGCTCGAGGTGTTCCCCGCGGTGCGGCGGCGGCTGTCGGCCAACCGAGCCGCGCTGCTCGCCGCCGACCTCGTCGCCCACCTGCTCGACGACGCCGACCCCCATCCCGAGGTCCACGACGGCCTGCTCGCGCTGCTTCGCCGCCTCGAGACGCCCGGGGCCGACGGCCCCGCCCTGCTCGCCTTCCAGTGGCTGCTGCTCGACGCCGCCGGCTACGCGCCGCGGCTGGACGAGGACGTGGCCCGGGGCGGACCGCTGGAGGGCGATGCCCCCGTCCTCGGCTTCCGGCCCGACGCCGGCGGCTTCACCGCCGACCCCGATGCCGCCGGGGCCCCCGGCACCTGGCGGCTGCGGCGGAGCACCTTCGAGGCGGTCCGCGCCGCGGCGGCCGGATCGGCGGCCGGCAACGCGGGGTCCGCTCCGTCCGCCCCGCGTCCGTCGCCCGCGCCGCAGGACCGGCCCCGGGCGGACGACCCGCAGGCCCCCGCCACGTCGCGCGACCCGCACGCGGCTCCCCGCCCGCACGACCGGCTCGAGGCCCGCGACCCGCACGACCCGCAGGACCCGTACGACCCACCGGACCCTCGTGCCTCGACCGACTCGCCGGCCCCGGCCGCCGCCGCCGCCACCGCCGCCACCACCACCGACGCCGCGGCTCGCCCGGACCCGGTCGAGCGGGCCAATCGCCTGCTCGCCGTCTACGCCCGGCACGTCGTGGGCCGTGAGCTGCCGGCGATCGAGTGGGCCTTCGGCGACGGCTGAGCCCGGCCGTGCACGCCGCCGCTCCCGCCCGCACACACCCCGCCGAACCCCGCCCGCACACACCCCGCCGCGC
>CAYLNM010000076.1:0-20118 GCA_964385045.1 uncultured Isosphaeraceae bacterium | reverse complement strand
CGCGGCCGCCGCGGCCCCCGGCACCGCCCGCGTCACGTCCGCCGCGCCGCCCGCGGGCGGCGCCCGCCTCGCCGTCGCGGGCCTGCTCGCGTCGCCACGCCCGCTCGCCCACGTCGGCCGCCCGCCGGAGGGCCTTCACCTCGGCGTGGGTGAGGTCGCGCCACTGGCCCGGCCGCAGGCCGCGGAGCTTGAGCGGGCCGAGGCCGACGCGGCGGAGCTTCCGCACCTTGTGGCCGACGTGGAGCATCATGCGGCGGATCTGCCGGTTCCGGCCCTCGCCGAGCGTCATGAGCAGTCGCGTGCGATCGCGGTCGGCCGCGATGATCCGCAGCCGCGAGCGCGTGGTCCGGCGCCCGGGGCGACGGCCCCGGGTGGCGTGCCGCTCCTGCAGGAAGACGCCCCGCTCGAGACGGGCGACGTCCTCGGGCTCGAGCCGACCGTCGACCGTGACCTCGTAGGTCTTGTGCACGCCGTAGCGCGGGTGCATGAGCCGATTGGCGAGCTCGCCGTCGCTGGTCAGCAGCAGCAGGCCGGACGAGTCGACGTCGAGGCGGCCGACGGGGAAGAGCCGGGCCTTGGAGGGGTGCGGCACGAGATCGATCGCCCGCCGCCGGCCCGGCTGCAGCTCATTGGTCGAGAGCACGCCGCGGGGCTTGAAGAGCATCACGTAGACGTGATCCTCGCGGAACCGCAGGTGGCGGTCGCGGACCGTGATCCGGTCGCGGTGGACGTCGACGAAGACCGGCAGGCGGTCGACCACGCGGCCGTTGACCTGGACCTCGCCCTCCTCGATCAGCTGCTCGCACGCGCGGCGGGAGCCGATGCCCGCGCGGGCGAGCACGCGCTGGAGCCGCTCGCCCGCGGGCTCGCCGTTCCCGGTCTCCCCGCCGGCCTCGCCGCCGGCCTCGTCCGCGGCGTCGACTCGGTGCGCGCCGGCGTCCGCCCGCCGGGGCTCGTGCTCGCCGTCCCGATCGCCCTCCGCGCGATCCCGGGCGGGCCGCTTGGGCACGTGCCAGCCGGGGACGGGACGGGGCGGCTTCATCGGGGGATCCCGGGGACGAGGGGAGGCGCGGACGACGGAGGGTCGTGCGGGGCGGCGGGGAGGGGCCCGGGCCGGGCCCGGCCGTTTGCCGCGGTCGCGTGCGACGAATCGCACAGTGTACGGCGTGTCGCGATCCCGGTCGCGTCGCGGGCCCCCGCGGGGCCGATACTGCTCGGGGGCGGCGTCCGCTCCCCGCCGCAGGAGGTCCACCATGACCCGACGATCGTCCCACCGTGCCCCGGGCCGTCTCGCCTCGATGATCGCGTGGACCCGTCGCGTGGCGCAGGAGCCCCGGAGCGAGCTCACCCGCTGGCAGCGGGCGGCCCGCTTCGCGATCGACCTCGGCGTCGTGGGGGGGCAGCAGCTGCGGCAGGACCGGGCGCCGCAGATGGCGGCCGCCCTCGCGTTCCGAACCCTCTTCGGGCTCATGCCCACGCTGCTCGTGGCCACGCTGCTGGTGCGGGCGGCGGGCGGCTTCGAGCAGTTCGAGTCGGCGGTGAACGAGCGGCTCGCCGCGATGCAGCTCGACGAGGTCTCGGCGGCCGAGGGGGGCGACGCGGGCGGCGACGCGGGCGGCGACGCCGGGTCGGCCGACGGCGCGGGAGGCGATCCGGGCGCGGCCGGGGCGGACGCCGGCGCCGGCGCCGCGGCATCGGCCGAAGGCGCCGACGACACCCTCGCGCGGCTCATCATGACCGTGGTCGACTCGGTGCAGGACATCAATCTCGCCGCGATCACGTGGGTCGGCGTGCTCGTGCTCGCGTACGCGGCCATCAGCCTGATGACGACGATCGAGGCGTCCTTCAACGCGATCTGCCGCGCTCCGGGCGGGCGGCCGTGGACGCGGCGGCTGCCGATCTACTGGACCGTCCTGACGCTCGCGCCGCTGCTGCTGGCCATGGTCGCGGTGGTCGACGCCCGCGTGGACGACTTCCTCGAGCTGACGTTCTCCGGCGGCTGGATGCTGCGCACCGCGGCGGTGGCCTGGAGCCTCTCCCTCACCACGCTGCTGCTGATGGCGATCTACAAGCTCGTCCCGAACGCGGCCGTGCCCACGCAGCACGCGCTGGCCGGCGGCTTCGTCGCGACCATCGCGATCGAGATCCTCAAGCGATCGTTCGCCGCGTACGTCGAGCAGGCGGCGGGACTCCAGCAGCTCACCGGCGCCCTCGGCGTGGTGCCGCTGTTCATGCTCTGGGTGTACGTGATGTGGCTCGTGGTGCTGTTCGGCCTCGAGGTGGCGATGGTCCTGTCGCGCCGGGCGGGCCGCGAGATGGAGACGATCCGGACCGAGCGAGCGCTGTCCATCGTCGACCCGGCGGCGGTGCTGCTCGTGACCGGCGCGGTGGCGGCCCGCTTTCGCGAGGGCCGGGCGAGCGACGCCGAGAGCGTGGCCGCGGCCATCGGTCTGCCGCGGGCGGCGGTGCAGCCGATGCTCGAGCGCCTGACCGAGGCCGGGATCCTGCACCGGGTGGCGGGGGAGGACGACGTGCACGCCTTCGCGCGCCCGCCGGAGGAGGTCGACGCGGCCGAGCTGCTCCGCATCGGACACGAGCTCTTCGGCGCCGGGCCCGAGGGCGAGCGGGCGGGCACGGTGCTGGCGCGCATCCGCGAGGCCGAGCGGACGGCCGCCCGCGGCATCACCGCCGCGGCCCTCGGCCGGCAGATGGCCGCCGGCGGGGCCGGCTGAGGATTCCGGCGCGAGCCGTTCGTGGCCGGATCCGGCGGCGGGAGGCGGGGCGGCGCGGCCCCCTGAACCGTTCGAATCGTCCGGAAATCACCGCATCCCCGGCATGGCCGCGTCAAGTCGCCCATTCGGACGTGCCGATATCTCCGACGAGGGCTCGAGAACAGAGGGGGGAGACCCGCGAGCGGAGACACCGCATGTCCGGTTTCCAGCAGTCCGCGTCGGATCAGGGAGGCGAGCGTCGCTCGTTCGGCCTCTCGGATCTGCCCACCCTTCGCGACGCCCGCGGCGAGCCGGTCGCGGCCCCGGCCCCGGGCCCGGACGCCGCCGACGGCCCCGCGGCCGATAACGGCGACGGGGCGAGGTCCGAGAAGGCCACCCCGGCGCCGTCGTTCGCCCCGCCGAGGGCGACGCCGACCGAGCCGCCCGGCGCCACGCCGCCACCCGCGATCGAGCCGCCGCGGACCCTGAGCTTCCGGGTGCCGTCGATCCTCGACGAGCCCGATGCGGGCCCGCGCCGCAGCGAGCCCATCGTCGCTGCGGCCTCGGCTCCCGCCGAGGTGGCCCCGGCCGCCCCCGCTCCCGCCGAGCCCACGCCGGACGCGCCTGCGTCCGCCGCGTCCACGTCCACCGAGCCCGCGCCGGCCGATCCGGCCGCGGCCGCGGTCGAGCGGGCGATCGCCGAGCCGGCCGCGTCCGCGCCCGTCGCCCAGTCCGAGCCCTCGGGCGCGGCCGCGACGAGTCCCGCCGCCCCGGCGCCCGGCCCTGTCGACGAGACGCTCGTCGCCGAGATCGCCGAGCCCGTCGGACCCGCCGGGTCCGAGCGCCCCTCGCTGACCACCGTGGCCCCCGCCGACGCGTCCGAGCCGGTGGTGCCCGACGTCGATCCCGCGGCCCTGCGCTCGCTGCTCGATCAGGCGGGGCGGATGATGGAGCAGCTGCAGACCGGCATCGAGGAGGCCCGCACCACCACCGACGAGCCCGGCCGGCTCGCGAGCGACCTGCAGGAGCGGCTCCGCGTCGGGGCCCGGATGCTCACCGCGTTCGAGACGCAGATCGAGCGGGTCGAGGAGCTCATCCGCGAGGCGGACGATCGCGCCGAGGCGACGAAGGCGTTCGAGGACGCGAAGCAGTCCGCCGTCGACGCCGTGATCGAGACGCGCAAGGCCGAGGCCGGCCGCGTCAAGAAGGAGCTCGCCGCGGCGCTCGACGCCGCCCGCACCGCGATCGACGAGCGGGCCCGCCGCCGCGAGCGTCCCGCGGTGGAGGTCGAGCAGATCGTCGCCGAGGTCGAGCGGCACGTCGCCGAGGCGATGCGCCGCATCGACGGGCACGTCGCCGACCGCATGCCCGAGCTGCCGTCGCAGGAGTCGATCGATCTGCGGGTCGAACGCTCGGTGCAGGCGGCCACCAGCCGGTTCGATCGCCACGCCGCGCAGGTGCGGAGCGAGCTCGAGACCCAGACGCAGGCGGCGGGCGAGCTCCGCGGCCGCGTCGCGAGCACCGTCGAGCGGATCGACGCGGCCGAGATCAAGGCCGACGAGCTCGCCGCCCGCGTGGACGAGACCGCCCGCGGCATGAAGTCCGAGGTCGAGGAGGCCCGGGCGATCGCCCGCCGCTGTCTCGACGTGCGGAGCGGCCTCGCGGCCGAGCTCCGCAAGGTCGTCTCCGGCATGGAGGACGTCGCCGGCCGCGGCGAGCGGATGCGGATCGACGTCGAGGAGCAGCTCGATCGCTTCGAGCAGCTGCGCGACCAGGTCACGGACTCGCTGTCGAACCTCGAGGGCGTCGTCCGCCGCGTGGACCGCGTGGAGCACACCGTCGACCGCCTCGAGCGGCTCGCGGACCGACTGGCCCCGTGGGAGGAGCTGCTCTGCACGAGCGAGCTCACCCCCGACGGCCTGCCGCGGCCCGCGGCCGAGCTCGTCGACCGCCTGCAGGGCGGCCTGAGCCGCGACGTCGAGTCGCTCTCGCAGACGATGCAGGAGATGGCCGAGCGGATGTCCGGCCTCGGCGGCGGCCGACGGCCCGGCGCGGTCCCCGCCGCCGGCGCCGCGGGCACCGCGTCCGCCCGCGGCGGCAAGCCGGCGCAGACCACCGAGGTGCGTCCCGGCGGCCTGGACCTGCCGATCCCCGGCCGGCCCGACCGCAGCGAGGTGCTCTCGGCGATCGAGGACGACAAGCGGCGGACCACGCCCCGCGCCGGCTCGCCCGAGGTCGACGCGGACGCGGCCCGCATCCACCGCCGCCACGCCGGGACCGGCTGAGGCGCCCCGGCCCCCCGGACCGGCACGATCGAGGCTCTCCGGACGGGGACGTGGCGACGGCCGCGTCCCCGTCTTTCGCGCGCACGTCGGCGGCCGCCGCTCCGCGGCGGTCCGAGGGTCGACGTCGGTCGACGTCGTGCATGTCGCTCGACGCTGCGCGCGGTGGGCGGGGAGGCGTCCGGTTCCGTCACGCCGCGACGCCCGCCGCGCTCAGCCCCGGCGGCGCTCCCAGCGCAGCCACTGCCGCTCGACCCGATCGACGGGGCCGAAGGCGCGCTCGAACGCCGCGAGCCGCTCGCCGTCGGTTCGCGGGGGATCGTCGCGGACGTCGAGGAGGAACGCCCGGAGCTCGGGACGACGGGCGCGGAAGAGCCAGGTCGTGAGGGCGTACGACTGGTGGTACAGGGCGTCGATCGCCTCGGGGTCGTGCCCGGGCACGTCGTCCCACGCGACGATCTCGCGGAGCGGCAGCAAGGCGCTCGCCGCGTGCAGCGCGTCGAAGCGGTCGCGGCGGGCGGCGTACTCGTGGTCGGGGCCGAACGCCCCGCGCGGGTCGTCGGTCTCGAACGCGGTGGCGAGGCCCTCGCTGATCCAGATCGGCGGGGGCACGCGGCCCGACTGCACGCCGGTGTGGAACAGCAGCTGGTGCGTCGCCTCGTGCACGATCGTGGCCACGCCGACCTCGTCGGTGAACGCGGCGATGCGGCGGGACTCCCCGCCGAGGTGCTCGCGCCACGCGGTGCGCTGCGCCTCGAGACGGCGCATGGTCTCGCGGTCGCCGGCGCGGCGGGCCTCGAGCAGCCGGCGCTCGATGCCGGCGAGGTCCGCCTCGAGCTCGGCGAGCCGGGCCCGGGCCGCGACCACGCTGGGGTTCGCGTCGGCCCGGTAGAAGACGGTGCGGTCGGCCCCGGGGCTGTAGTATCCCGCGACCCAGCCGCCGGCGACGCCGTCGACCTCGCGGGCGAAGACGCGGTACTCGGCCCGGTCGGCGAAGAGCACGCACACGAGCTTGTGGCGGATCGGCCCGGGGTCGATCCCGAGGCGGGCCATCGCCCGGCGGAACTCGGTGACGGTGCGCTCGAGGCGGCCGCCCTGCTCGCGGGTCCACGCGACGTCGGCGTCGGAGAGCACGACCCAGTGGCGGGTCTCGTAGCGGACGTGGTCGCCGCCGGCGAGTCGCCGGAGGGTGTCGGCCTCGGGGGCGCTGCGGGAGGGCAGGGCGGTGACGGTGGCGAGCGCGGCCTCGCCCGCGGACGTGCCCGCGGACTCGGCGGCGGCGGTGACGAGGGCGTTCGTCCCGGCGCCCGCCGCTCCGGCCCCGGCCCCCGCGGGACGGGTGCCGATCGCGGCGGCGGCGAGGAGGCCGGCCACCAGGGCCGCGGCGAGGTCGCGGCGGCGGGGACGATCGGACGCGGCGAGGACGCACCGGGCCATGTCGCCGGGCATCGGCCGGGCGGGGGGGCGACTGAAGCGCGGGCGCGGGGCCCCGGGGTCCCCCGCGCCGGCGCGGCGCGAGGCTGGCGAAGCGGTGCGGCCCGCGCCGGTCCGGGCCGGCCCGGGGGCGGTCGCCGGTCAGCGGGGTGGCCCGGGCCGAGGTCCGAGAGGTCCGCGGAGGGCCCCCGCGGCCGGTGGAGGCGGCCCGCGGGGTGGCGAGCCGGGCCCGGGGAACCGATCCTCCCGCGGGGGATGTCCGGCCCGCCGAGCCGCGGGCAGCGGCCTCGCCCGCCCGCCCGATCCGCGGGAGCGCGACTACGATGCTCGTGAGGAACGGCACGAACCCGCCCGCGGCGTCCGCGGGAGCTTCGTTCGGGCTTCGTCCGTGCTCCCGACCCGCCTCTTCCCGCGCCGCCCGAGGCCCCCGGCCCGCGGCCCGGTCACTCCCGGAGGAGTCCGCCATGGGACTCGAATCCGCCCTTCCCGTCGACAACATCCTCACGACGCAGCTGCAGAAGGTCGTGAACTGGTCGCGCCGCTCGGCGGTGTGGCCGATGCCGTTCGCCACCGCGTGCTGCGGCATCGAGCTGATGGCGACGGCCTCGAGCCGCTACGACCTCGCCCGCTTCGGGGCCGAGGTGATGCGGTTCAGCCCGCGGCAGGCCGACCTGCTGCTCGTCGCCGGCCGCGTGAGCGTCAAGATGCTCCCGGTGCTCCAGCGGATCTACGTGCAGATGTGCGAGCCGAAGTGGGTGATCTCGATGGGTGCCTGCGCGTCCACCGGCGGCGTGTTCGACACGTACGCGGTGGTGCAGGGCATCGACCAGTTCATCCCGGTCGACGTCTACGTCCCCGGCTGCCCGCCGCGGCCCGAGATGCTCATCGAGGGCATCATGGCGATCCAGCGGATCATCGACCAGGACGACATCCCGCGGGGCCCCGACGGCACCCGGCTGCCGCTCAACATCGCCCTGCAGCCCAACTTCGAGCCGAGCCCGCAGCCGGTCGAGGTGAGCATCGGGGCGACGTGATCCGCACGCCCCGCCCGGCATCCGAACGATCGCGCGAGGCCTCGTCCCCCGGGACGGGGCCTCGTCGCGTCGGGGCGGACGTCGCGACGGACGCCGGCCGGAGGATGCGATGCCCGAGCGGATGAGTCTGGCCCCGGTAGCCTTCGGACTCGCGATCGGCAGCGTGACGGGGGTGTCGATCGGGGCGGCGGCGGGCGTGCTCGCCGGCGACGTGGGGCCGCTGCTGGCGATCGGGGCGGGCGTGGGGCCCGCGGTCGGACTCGTGGTCGGCGTCGTCTTCGCCGCGACGTTCGCCCCCGGTCCGCCGCCGGGCGAGTGTCCCGGTTGTGGCTACGACGTCCGGGCGATCCGCTCGCCCCGCTGCCCGGAGTGCGGGGCGACGCTGGGGCCGCGCCGCGGCTGAGGCTCGTGCGACCTCGCGCGTGCGCACGAGCCCCAGCAGCGGCCGGCACGTCGAGTTCATGGTCATGGCGTGCGGTTCCGCTTCTTCTCCTGCCGCCGCTTGAGCGCCCTGGCCTTCCTGGCATGCTGGCGAGCCCACTCTTCGGCCAGCTCGCGCATCCGGCTCGTGTCGCGACGTGGCCCCGGCTTGACCGGGCGTGGCCGCCGCTCGGCGTCGATGGCGGAGAGGCCTCGTCCGTCGTCACCCGCCGGAGACGGAGGCGAGCACCAGACGGGCTCGTCCTCGATCAGCCCGGAGCCACCACACATCGCGCAGGACGGATTCCGGCCGCCGCAGCTGCATTCGATCATCCCGGCTCCCTCGACCCCGAACCGCTCGACTTCGAGGTCGCCATCCTTCTCGCCAGACCGGCTGAATCGGCGACGCACGGCGCCGTCGATCGCCATGTCGCTCTGGAACCCCAGCGACCCCCTGCCGGTCGTCATGCACTCGGCGAGCATTCCCGAGCTCTGGGGGATCGTATGAACGTCGCCGGACGACGTGTCGTTCTCATTCTCGGTACCGGCGTTCAGCGGCGTTCCCGCCTCGGGCGCGACCAACCAGCATCTCCATCGGCGCGAGCGACGAACGCCGTCATCAGGTCCGTCGCGTCGAGCGCCGCGAGGAGCGTCTCGAAGGTGCCAGCCCGTCGGGCGACGTCGCGGTGGTCGGTCCGCTCGGCCGCGAGCGTGGCGAGCGGCGGCGGGCCGTACGTTCCGGTGAATCGGGACGGGAGTCGTGTGCGGACGGATTCGGCGGAGTGGCGCCCCGCCCTCCACGACGACGACCGCCCCCGGCCGTGGAGGCGCGGGGGCGGTCGGGCGTGGACGCGGAGAGGTGCGGGGGGGCGACGCCGGAGGATCCGGCCGCCACTCCCCCGCGGCCCGTGGCGGGCCCCGGCGAGCCGGCGCGGGTCGGGATCAGCCGCAGGCGCCGAAGGAGCCGAGCACCGAGAGCAGGTCGGCGAACTCGACGACACCGTTGCCGTCGACGTCCTCGGGACAGGTCGGGTCGCCGCCGACCGGCTCGGGCTGGAGCTCGAACGCGCCGATGTCGACCGTCTGCTCGAACACCGTCACGCCGGTGTCCTCGGTGTCGGGGTCGTCCACCACGCGCGCATGGCCGTCGAAGTCGACGGGGCTCGCCGAGAGCAGGGCGAGCGAGTCGCCGGCGTCGATCGCGGGGGAGCCCGGCTGCAGCCGGTAGTCGTCGCCCGCCGGATCGACGAACAGCGGGTCGGCGTCGATGTTCCCCTCGCCGGCGATGCCGCCCTCGACGAGCGAGTAGCGGACCACCGGGTCGCCGTTGCCGAACACGCCGAGCGGCCCGACGTTGTCCCAGCCGATGCACCCGACGACCTGCGTCGGGACGCTCTGGGCCTCGGCGTCCACCATGGTGATGTTGGGGCTGATGTTCCCCACGAAGGTGGAGGCGACGACGAGCGAGGGGCTGCGGACGTACGCGCCGCCGCCGGTGCTCGTGGCCTCGTTGCGGAGGAAGAGGCAGCTCTCGATCCGCTGCTGCCCGCCGTTGACGTCGATGAAGATCCCGCCGCCCACTGCGGCGAGGTTCTCCACGAACGTCGTCCGCAGGATCGTGAAGCCGCTCGCGTTGCCGAAGATGCCGCCGCCGCGATCGCCCGAGGAGTTGCGGTCGAACAGCCCGTCGGTGATCGTCACCGTGCCCCCCTGGTGGCGCAGGCCGCCGCCCCGGTTGCCGGTGGCCTGGTTCAGGATGAACCGCGGCCGGACGAGGTCGACCGATCCGTTGAGGTAGGCGCCGCCGCCCTGGCCGGCGACGTTGTCGCGGATCGTCAGGTCGAGCAGCTGCGGCGCTCCGCCCTCGACGTCGCCGAGGTAGATGCCGCCGCCGAAGCCGGAGGCGGCGTTGCCCTCGAGGACGCAGCGGTCGATGGTGGGCGCGCCGGGGAAGCAGCGGATGGCGCCGCCGCGGTCGTTGGGCGCGGCGCCGAGCGCCTCGCCGCCGGTGATCGTGAGGCCGACGATCCGGGTGTCGTTCCCCTCGGAGTCGTCGAAGATCAGGACCGAGGAGCCGAGGTTGGAGCCGTCGATCACGGTCGCGGCCACGACCGCGGGATCGTCGGGATCCGTGCTGCGAAGCGTGACGGGGTCGCCAGTGAAGTCGACGACCTGGTTGTACACGCCCGGACTCAGCACGATCTCGGTGTACAGGCCGCTGTTGACCGCGGCCTGGATGCTGTTGGCGGGGGTGAGGGTGATGGACTGGCCGCCGCCGCCGGCGAGCGCGGGCAGGGCGGGCGCCGCCGCGAGGAGGGCGGCGGCGACGGGGGCGAGGGAACGCCGCATGGGTCGTCTCCGGGGCCGTGGGGCCGTGGGGCCGCGAGGGCGGGTGGACGGCGGGCCGCGCGGCCCGCTCTCCCGTCCATGCGACGGCGCGGCGGGCCGGCGCCCGGAGGAATCGCGCGATTTCCGCGGACCCCGGGGCTGCGTCCGCGTTCGCGTTCGCCGGGCCGCGGGCGAGCGGGGCGGGGACGGGACCGGCCGGGCCGACGCCGACCGCTCGACGTCGCGCGTCCACGACGACGACCGCCCCCGGCCGTGGCGGCGCGGGGGCGGTCGGGCGTGGACGAGGAGTGGGACGGTCGGGCGGCGCCGGAGGATCCGGTCGCCGCTCGCCCGCGGGCCGCGGCGGCCCGTCGGGGGCCGGCGCGGGGTCGGATCAGCCGCAGGCGCCGAAGGATCCCAGCACCGAGAGCAGGTCGGCGAACTCGACGACGCCGTTGCCGTCGACGTCCTCGGGGCAGGTCGGGTCGCCGCCGACGGGCTCGGGCTGGAACTCGAAGGCCCCCACGTCGACGTTGATGCCGAGCCGGGCGACGCCGGTGTCGGGCGTGTCGAAGTCGTCGACGGCGCGGGCGTTTCCGAGGAAGTCGAGCGGATACTCGTCCGCGAGGGCCGAGGTGTCGCCGGCGTCGATGGCCGGCGAGCCCGCGGCGAGCTCGTACGTCCCGTCGCCCGCCGCGACGAACTGCGGGTCGACGTCCAGGTTGCCGGGGCCGGCGAACCCACCCTGCACCACGGAGAAGCGAACGACCTGCGTGCCGGCGCCCCCGACCTGCCCCGAGCCGACGTTGTTCCAGAGGATCGAGGAGATCACGGTGGTGGTCCCGGTCGCGGCGTCGATGCCGGCCGAGCCGCCCGCGTTCTGGACGACGGTCGCGTTGCGGACCGTGACCGGGGTGCGGAAGTACGCCCCGCCGCCGGTGGCCGTGGCGACGTTGCCCTCGAGCACCGAGTCGGCGATCACCGACGGCACCGACTCCTGCAGCGTGTAGATGCCGCCGCCGCGCTCGGCGAGGTTCCCGGTGAAGCGGGTCCGGCGGACGTCGAGGTCCGTGTTGTTGGCGTAGAGGCCGCCGCCGTTGATCGCGGTCTCGTTGGCGAGCAGCTCGCAGTCGCGCATCCGCAGCGAGCCGCCCTGGGTGCGGATGCCGCCGCCGGCGGTCGGGGCCACGTTGCCCTCCACGCGGAGGCCGACGAGCTCGATGGTGAAGCCGGTCATGTTCAGGTAGATGCCGCCGCCCTGATCCGCCGTGTTGTCGAGGAAGACGCTGTCGACGATCGTGGGCTGCCCGCCGGAGACGTAGAGACCGCCGCCGCCGCCGCTCGCCTGGTTGCCGACGACGACGCAGCGATCGATCGTGGGCGAGCCCGGGAAGCAGCGGATGCCGCCGCCGCGATCGTTCGGGGCCGCCGTGGTCGCCGTGCCGCCGGTGATCGTGAGGCCGACCAGGCGCGAGTCGGGCCCTTCCCCGTCGTCGAAGACGATCACGCTGGTCCCGAGGTTGCTCCCGTCGAGGACGGTGGCGGCGACCACCGCGGGATCGTCGGGGTCGGTGCTCCGCAGGGTCAGGACCTCGCCGTTGAAGTCGACGACCTGGTTGTAGATCCCGGGCGAGAGCACGATCTCGGCGTAGAGACCGCTGTTGATGGTGGCCTGGATGCTGTTGGCCGGGGTGAGGGTGATGGACTGATCGCCGCCGGCGGCGAGGGCCGGCAGGCTGGACGTCGCCGCGAGGAGGGCGGCGGCGAGGGGGACGGGGGAACGCCGCATGGGTCGTCTCCGGGGCCGCGGGGGCCGCGAGGGGATCTCGGAACGGCGGACCGCGCGGGTCCGCTCGCCCGTCCATGCGACGACGGGGCGGAGGGCGCCCGGGGCGATCTCGGGATTCCTGCGGTGGGGCGGGTGCCCCCGGCCGCGATCAGCCGTCCGGGGCGTCGGCGCCCGCTCCGCCCGCTGCGGCCGGGGCCGGGGCCGGCGGCTCGGCGGTCGACTCGGCGGGCGGCTCGGCCGGGGGCGGGGTCGGCGGCTCGGCCCGCTTCGTCCACGTCGCCCGGGCCGCCTCGTCCCCCCGGGCGTCGTGGCTGGCGGCGATCCGGCGGGCGGTCGCGAGGGCGTAGGGGTGATCCGGGCCGACGGTGCTCGCGAAGCCCGCGTACGCCGTCTCCATCGCCTCGATCGCGGCCGCGTGACGGCCGGCCCGGCGCCGGACCTCGCCGAGCAGGCCGGTCGTGAGCAGCGTCTCGAGGTCGTCGGCCCCGAGCAGCCGCGTGCGGACCGCCCGCACGTCCGCGAGGATCGCTTCGGCCTCGGCGAGGTTGCCGCGGAGCATCTGCAGTGCCCCGAAGTTGTGCCGCATCGCCTGGTGGCCTGCCGTGTCCTCCTCGCCGTTGGCCGCGGCGTTGGCGAGGGCCCGGCGCAGCAGCTCGTCGGCCCCGTCGAGGTCTCCCAGCTCCATGCGGGTCAGGCCGACGTTCATGTCCAGCGCGATCCGGCGGTAGGTGTCGTCCGAGGTGCCGCGGGCGTCGAAGCCGGCGCGGGCGCGGTCGAAGGCCGCGAGGGCGCCCTCGAGGTCGCCGAGCGAGCGGCGCACGTCGCCGAGGTTGATCCACGCGTTGATGGTGTCCCAGTCGTCGGGGCCGAGCGCCCGCTCGGTGGCGCGGGCGGCCGGCTCGAGCACCTCGGCCGCCTCCGCGAAGCGGCCGTGGTCGAGCAGGGTGAAGCCGATCTGCACGCGGACGGCGAGGGCCTCGGGCGCGTCGGGCCCGCCCGCGCGGGTGCGGGCGTCCAGCACCGCCTCGAGCCGCGACAGCCCGGCGTCGAGGTTCCCGGCGTTGCACTCGGCCCGGCCGAGCTCGTACCGGGCCACCAGCGTGTCGGGGTGCTCGGGACCGAGCCGTGCTCGCCGGGCGTCGACGAGCCGGCGGTAGAGCTCGATCGCCGCCTCGTGGTCGCCGCTCGTGGACCGCACCCCGGCGCGGGCGAGGGCGAACGACTCGGCGCGGGCGATCGCCGCCGGGTCGTCGTCCGTGGCCTCGGCCGGCGGGAGGCGGTCGGCGAGCGCGAGGTGCTCGGCGGCGCGGGCGTGGCGTCCGAGCGCGAGGTCGATCTCGATCAGCGTGCGCAGCACCTCGCGGCCGACCTCGGGCTTCTCGCCGAACCGGTCGAGCACCGTGGCGGCGGCGGCGGCGACCAGCTCGTCGGTGCTCATGGTCTCGCTGCCCGCCCGCTCGGGATGCACCGCGAGCATCACGTCCTCGACGAGGAAGGAGCGGACGCCGTCCGAGATCGCCGCCTCGCGCTCGGCCCGGGCGAGCTGCGCGCGGGCCGCGGCCTCGGCGTCGAGCGACCGGCCGAGCAGCACCGCGATCGCGATCGCGCCGCCGGCGAGGACGAGGGCGAGCCCGGCCGCGAGCCCGGTGCCCAGCGGGTGGCGGGCCACGAAGCGGGAGGCCTGGTACGCGAGGGTGGGCCGGCGGGCGGAGACCGGACGTCCGTCGCGGGCCGCCCGCAGGTCGTCGGCGAGGGCGGCGGCCGAGGCGTGGCGGCGGGCGGGGTCCTTCTCCATCGCCCGGGCGACGACCGCGGCCACGTCGCGGGGGACGCCGTCGGCGCGGGTGAGGGGCCGCGGCACCGCCTCCCGCACCCGCCGCAGCTGCTCGTCGAAGGAGCGGCCGCTCAGGTCGAGCGGGGGGCGGCCCGAGAGCACCTCGTGGGCGAGCACCCCGAGGGCGTGGATGTCGGTGCGGGCGTCGATCGCGGCCGGATCGCCCGCCGCCTGCTCCGGGCTCATGTAGGCCGGCGTGCCGATCAGCTGGCCCGACACCGTCACCGGCCCGCCGAGGTCCTCGTCGGGCTCGAGCAGCCGGGCGACGCCGAAGTCGACGACGCGGGGACGGCCGGCCTCGTCCACGAGCACGTTGGCGGGCTTGAGGTCGCGGTGCACGACGCCGCGCTGGTGGGCGTGGTGCACCGCGTCGGCCACCTCGGCGAGGACGTCGAGCCGCCGGTCGATCGGGGCGTCGCCGAGCGCCTCGGTGATCGGCCGGCCGTCGACGAGCTCCATCGCGAAGAACGGGACGGGGCCGCTCCCGGCGTCCACCGTCCCCGCCTCGAGGACGCGGGCGATGCCGGGATGCGCGAGGCGGCCGAGAGCTCGGGCCTCGCGCCGCAGGCGGTCGGCGAGGGCGGGCGAGGCGACGCCGGTGGCCACGAGCTTCAGGGCCACGCGCCGCTTCGTCTCGTCCTGCTCCGCCTCGTGGACGACGCCCATGCCGCCGCGGCCGAGCTCCCGCAGGATCCGGTAGCGGCCGATGCGGGCGGGCGGGGGCGCCGGCGGCGTCTCCGCCCGCGCGTCGCCGAGGCCACCGGGCGGGCCGGGGACCGCCCCGCCCGGGCCCGCGGCGGCACCGGAGCCCAGGACGACGCCGGCGGCGTCGGCCACCGCCGCGTCGAGGACGGCCGCGAGCGGGTCGTCGGCCCGCGAGCCCGCCGCGTCCTCGGCGAGCAGCGCCTCGACCTCGGCCCGCACCGCGGGGTCGTCGGTGCGGGCGGCGACGACCGCCGAGCGGTCGCGGGGCGGGGCGGCGATCGCCTCGCGGAAGATCGACTCGACGAGCCGGAATCGTCGTCGGGCGTCCTCGCTCACGTGGGCTCCTCCGCCTGCAGGCGCCGGCCGAGCCACGCCCGGGCGAGCCGCCACTCCTCGCTCGCGGTGGAGCGGGCGATCCCCAGCACCTCGGCCGCCTCGTCCGCCGGGAGACCGGCGAAGAACCGCAGCTCCACCAGCCGGGCCTTGCGCTCGTCGAGGGCCGCGAGCTCGGTCATCGCCTCGTCGAGGGCGAGCAGGTCGAGTCGGTCGGGCCGGTCGCGGTCGCGGTCGCGGCCGTCGGGCGGCGTGACCGTGGGGTCGAGCGTGAGCTTCACGCGGTCGCCGCCACGCTTGATGCGTCCGCGTCCGCGGGCGTGGTCGACCAGCACCTGCCGCATCACGCGGGCGGCGCAGCCGAGGAAGTGCCGTCGATCGTTCCAGCCGTCCTCGCCCGGGGCCGCCAGGCGCAGCCAGGCCTCGTGCACGAGGGCGGTGGGCTGCAGGGTGTGGCCGGTCCGCTCGTGGCGGAGGTGCGACGCGGCGAGGCTCCGCAGCTCGTCGTAGACCCGCGCCAGGGCGTCGGCCTCGGCGCTCGCGTCGCCCGAGGCGGCGCGGGCGAGCAGCCGCGTCACGGCACCGTCGCCCACGGGACGACCGGACGCGCTCATCGTGCGAGACCGCGGGGACGGAACCGGGGCGGCCGCGGGGCGGCCCCGGTCAATCCTTCAGCTCCACGTTCCAGTACGCGTTCGAGAGGAACGCCCGCCAGGAGGCGTACTTGGTGGAGCCCAGCCGCAGCGTCATCGACGGCGAGCGCTTGGGCCGGGCGGGCTCGCGCACCAGCTTCATGCCGGCCTGCCGCGGCGTGCGGCCGCCCTTGCGGGTGTTGCAGGCGAGGCAGGCGCAGACGAGATTCTGCCACGAGTTGCCGCCGCCCTGCACCCGCGGGGTCACGTGGTCGAGCGTGAGCTCCCTCACCGGGAAGATGCGGCCGCAGTACTGGCAGCGGTTGCCGTCGCGGGCGTAGATGTTCCGCCGGTTGAGCTTCACCGGGCTCCGCGGCACGCGGTCGTAGTCGAAGAGCCGGATGATCTTCGGCACCGCGATCTCGACCCGCGGCGTGCGGATCCAGCTGTAGGCATCGGGCGACAGCTCCCGCTGCAGCGAGGCGAGCTCGGCCCAGGTCTCGAAGTCGTAGTTCGCGTACGCCCCGTCCTCGACCGCGATGACCTCGGCGACGCGCTTGCACAGGAGCACGAAGGCGCGACGAGCGGAGACGACACGAATCGCCGTGTAGAGGCGATTGAGGACGAGGACCTTGTCGTCCAGGGCGGTCACGTGGGCCGCGTCGAGCATCCGTCTCCCTCCGGTCTCCCGGGGGGACTCCCCGGACCCGGACGAGACGTCCGGCGCGGACCGAATCGTTCGCAGGATGGTAGCCTGCGGGTCTTCCCGCGAGCAAGACGACGGTTCGGATTCCGGCAATGTCGCGCGGCCGCCGCGCGAAGGGCGCGGCCCCGGCGACGCCGGGCCCCGCCGGACCGTCCGGGAACCCGAGGTCCCGCATGTCCGCCACCTCCGACGACTCCGCCGAGCCCACCGCGTCCGACGAGCCCGCCGCCGCCGCCGCTGCCGCGGGCGACCGCCCCGCGCCCGGCGGACGGCCGCTCGTGCTGGTCCCGGGGCTCGGGGCCGACCACCGGCTCTTCGGCCCGCAGCTCGCGCGCTTCGGCGACCGCGTCCACGTGCCCGCGTGGCCGGAGCCGGGTCGCGGCGACGACTGCGCCGCGTACGCCGGACGCCTCGCCGACGCGCTCCCGGCCGCGATCGCGGACGCTCGCCCGGTGCTTGCGGGCATGAGCTTCGGGGGGCAGCTCGTGATCGAGATGGCGCGGCGCGTGGACGCGAGCGCGGTGGCGGTGATCGCGGGCTGCCGGCGTCCGTCGCACCTGCCGGCGCGGTTCGCGATCGCCCGCCGGGCCGGGGCGCCGGTGCCGGCGCCGATCGCCCGCGCCGTGCTCCGCGGCCTCGCCGGCGTCTTCGCCCGCCGCGAGCGGCTCGACGCCGAGGCCACCCGCCTCGTGCGGGCGATGGCGGCGGACGTGGATCCCGGGCCCTTGCGAACGCTCGCCCGGGTGTGCGCCGACTGGCGCGACGAGTCGCCGCCGCCGGCCCCGCTGCACGCGCTGCACGGCGACCGCGACTGGGTGATCCCGCTCGTGCCCGGGCCCGAGGTCGAGGTGATCGCGGGAGCGCGGCACCTGCTGCCGCTGACCCATCCCGATCGCGTCGACGCGTTCCTCGCCCGGGTCGCGGGGGACTGACGCACGGGGCGGGGCCCGGCGCGGCCCGCGGCCCCCGGCCCGTGCCGCCCGCGACGCGGTTCGTGCGGACCACTCTGACCACGCGGACCGCGCGCGCCGCGAGGGCCCCGGCGGACGGGACCCTCGCGGGCGATGGCTCGAGTGGGGTGGACCCGCGGCTCAGGTCACGGGCACGCGCCGAACCTCTCGAGCACGTCCAGCAGGTCGTCGAAGTCCACGCTGCCGTTGCCGTCGACGTCACCCGGGCAGGGCCCGGCGACGCGGTTGTCCTTCACCCAGTCGGCCGCGGCCTCGTGGTCGGCCTCCTCCATGCCGAGGTTCAGGACCCACCAGAAGGTCTCGGTGCCCGAGTCCGAGCCGACCATGGCGAGCTTCATCGGCACGAGGTAGATGCCGGCGGCGGGATCGGCGCCGGCCTCGCCGAGCAGGGTCAGCTCGAAGTGGTTGTGGAAGCCGCCGGCCGAGTCGGCGGCGAAGGTGAAGCCGGTGGTCCAGTTGGCCCCGGTGGTCACGTTGCTCGGGCCGAAGGCGAGGAAGAGGGCCGCGCCGGTGGACTCGAAGCCGGCGCCGTTCCACTTCGTGACCGGGCCGTCGACGAGGAAGGTGAACGGCGTGCCGGGATCGACGCTGCCGTCCTCCATCTCGAAGCCGGGCTCGTCGCCGGAGAACGGGAACTGCGGGTCCTCTCCCAGCTCGCCCTCGAAGACGCGCATGCCGGGGAAGAACTCGACCGGACCGTCGTCGGGCTCGCTGATGCCGCCGACGACGAGCCGGCCGTCGTCGCCGATCGTCAGCCAGACGTCGAGGTGGTCGCCGTCGGCGAGGGCGGGAGCGGACAGACCGATCGCGGCCGCCGCGGCGATCGCGGCGGGAGTCAGGGAACGAAGGCTCATGGATGGCTCCTCCGGGGGAACGGGATGGGACGGGTCGCGGCTCGAAACGGGCCGCGGCCCCGTGCGGAATCGGGATCGGCGCTCAGCCGGAGCAGGGACCCCAGGCCGAGAGCACGTTCAGGACGTCGTCGAAGTCGACCGCGCCGGAGCCGTCGAGGTCCGCGGGGCACGCGGTCTCGCAGCCGCCCCAGGCCGACAGCACGCCGAGCAGGTCGTCGAAGCCCACCGCGCCGCTGCCGTCGAGGTCGGCGGGGCACGCCGGCCCGGAGCCCGCGCGCTCGTCGCGGACCCACTGCTCGGCCTCGGCGAGCTCGACCGGGTCGGCCTCGTGGCCGAAGACGAACCAGTACGGCTCGCTCGGCGCGAGGTCGGGATCGGTGGAGTAGAGCTCGAGCTCCATCAGGTAGACGCCCGGCTGCGGAGACGGCTCGCCGTCCGCGGGCAGGAGCGTCATGCCCAGATGCGTGTGGTAGCCGCCGTCGGGCTGCACCTGCAGGTCGAAGCCGGGCACGAAGCCCTCGCCGCTGGTGGCCTCGGCGGTGAAGAAGGTGATGCGGAGGCGCTCGTCGAGCCCGCCGCCGAGCAGCGGCGAGAACGCCTCGCCGTCCCATCGCTCCAGGGCGCCGCGGAAGTTGAAGCCCAGCCGGCTGCCGGGCGAGAAGGTGCCGGCGGGGGCGTTGTAGCCGGGGTCGGACGTGAAGGCCGGGATGCCCTGGTCGCCGAAGGTGACGCCGAAGACGTTCTCCGGCGTGAGCTCGCCGCCCTCGACCACGCCGATCGCGATCGCCCCGTCGACGTCGTCGATCGCGACGTCGCCCTCGTGCAGCTGACCGAGCGCGGCGGGGGCGGCGAGCAGGGCGGTGGCGGCGGCGAGGCCGCGGGCGGACGAACGGCGGGAACGGAGGCGGGATCGCATGGCGAGGCTCCGGGGAGGCGACACGAGACTCACTCGGCGCTGCGCACCGCGGCGGCGGCGGTCACGCGGCCGGCCGAGCGCGGGTCGAAGCGGTTGACGAAGTCCGACGCCCCGACCACGAGCCCGTCGCCGTTCATGTCGGCGGGGGGGAGGAAGACGTCGGCGAACGGCCGGGTGGCGACCGAGCCGTCGAGGAAGGCGTAGTTGGACCGGCTGGTGAACTCGGCCGGCGGACCGCCCGCGGCGTCGATCTGCATCTGCCGGGCCGCGATCCGCGGCAGCAGCACCGGGTCGACGGGGTTGTAGAGGTCGACGACGTGCACGTGGTCGCTGGCGGCGTACTCGCCCTCGAAGGCGAGCACCGCGAACTGCACGGTGTCGTTCGGCGACGGCACGCGACCGAGACGGTCGGTGGCGGCGAAGGCGCCCTCGGTCGCGACGTACGGCGAGTAGCGGCGGGAGAGGAAGTCGTTGAAGGCGTAGCTCGAGCGGCGGTAGCGGTCGCCCTCGACCGGCCCGCCGGTGCCGCCGAGGTGGGGCGGCCAGTGCGGACTGGTGTCCAGCGGCGAGCGGAGCATCGGCAGCTCCTCGAGCTCGCGGGCGGCGAGCTCCTCGTCGGTCTCGCCGTCGTAGTCACGGGCGCCGAGGTACGGCCGCAGCTGGTTGGCCCAGGACAGCTCGTCGGCTGCGCCGCCGCCGCTGGACCCGTGGGGAAGGCCCGCGTCGACGAAGTACCCCTCGTGGGCGTTCATGTACGACGCGTGGGCGAGGGCGATCTGTCGCAGGTTCGAGAGGCACCCGCTGACCCGGCCCGACTGCCGAACGCCGGAGAGGGCCGGGAGCAGGATGCCGAGCAGCAGGGCGAGGATCCCGATCACGACGAGCAGCTCGACGAGCGAGAAGCCGCGGCGGAGCCGTGGGGACCGGGCGCCGTCGCGTGCCCGTCCGGCGTCGGGGCGGGCGGCTGCTCGATATCGTTCCTGCGAATGCATGTGCAACAGTGTCGGCGCGTCGGCCCCGCTCGTCAAGGGGTGGGGCGGCGTGGCGTCGACGTGCGGCACTCGGCCCGGGTGGCGAGGAAAGCCGCGGTCCCGGTGGCCCATCGGGCAGCAGCCGCGGCACCGGCACCGGCACCGGTACCGGCAGCGGCCGCGGCGTCGGCGGGGCCG
>CAYLNM010000075.1:0-21491 GCA_964385045.1 uncultured Isosphaeraceae bacterium | reverse complement strand
GACCGAGTGCCACCAGCTTTCCCGGAACAGCAGGGTCAGCACCCCCCGGAGCCCGCGTCCATGGACCCCGACCGACGCCGTGCCGAGATGGTCCGCCGACAGATCCGCGCCCGCGGGGTGCGCGACCCCCGCGTCCTCGAGGCGATGCGGACCGTGCCGCGCGAGGCCTTCGTGCCCGAGGATCTGCGCGACCGGGCGTGCGACGACGCGGCCCTGCCCATCGGCGAGGGGCAGACGATCTCGCAGCCCTACGTGGTCGCGCTCATGGCCGAGGCCCTCGACCTTCGGGCCGACGACCGCGTGCTCGAGGTCGGGGCGGGCTCGGGGTACGCGGCGGCGATCTACGGCCGGCTGGCGATGGAGGTGGTCGCGGTCGAGCGGCACGCCGCGCTCGCGGCCGAGGCCCGGGCCCGCATGGAGCGGCTGGGCTACGACACGGTGCACGTGGTGCACGCCGACGGCAGCGGCGGGTGGCCCGACGCCGCCCCCTACGACGCGATCGCGGTGGCGGCGGGCGGCCCCCGCATCGCCGAGGCGCTGCTCGCGCAGCTGGCCCCGAACGGACGCCTCGTGATGCCGGTGGGCGAGGACCGCCGATCGCAGGAGCTGCTGCGGATCCACCGCCGGCCCGACGGCGGGCTCGAGCGCGAGTCGCTCGGGCCGGTCCGGTTCGTGCCGCTGGTGGGAGCGCAGGGCTGGACCGAGTCGGGCGAGGACGCGGCGGCCGTCGCGGGCCCCGACGAGGAGGATCGGGAGCCGGCCCGGCCCCTCGCCGGCGGCGAGCCGGTGCGACCCGGCGAGCCCGCCCCCGCGAACGACGAGCCGCCGGCCGATCCCGCCCTCGCGCCGTCCGTCGCGCTCGAGCGGGCGCGGGCCGCCGGCGATCCCGAGGGCGAGCTCGCGGCCCTCGTCGCCGCGGCGGCCGAGCCCTTCGCGGAGATCGACGACGCCGAGGTCGGGCCGCTCATCGACCGGATCGCCAGCGCCCGGGTGGTGATGCTCGGCGAGTGCACGCACGGGACGGCGGAGTTCCACCGCCTGCGGGCCCGGATCACGCGGATCCTCCTCGAGGAGCACGGCTTCGACGCGGTCTGCCTCGAGGGCGACTGGCCGGACGTGGGCACGCTCGACCGTCGCGTGCGCGGCCGCCCGCCGCTGGGGCTGCGCACGCCGCCGTTCTCGCGGTTCCCCACGTGGATGTGGCGCAACGAGGAGGTCGAGTCGTTCGTCCGGTGGCTCGAGGCCCGCAACGCGGACCGGCCGCCGGAGGACCGGGTGGCGCTCCACGGCCTCGATCTCTACAGCCTGCACGCGTCGATCGGGGCGGTGATCGACTTCCTGGAGGACCGCGATCCCGAGGCGGCGAGCGAGGCCCGCGAGCTCTACGCCTGCTTCGCGCCGTGGGAGCGCGATCCGGCGACCTACGGCCGGATCGCCGCGAGCGGCCGGATGCGGGGCTGCGCCGACGAGGTGACCACGGTGCTGGTCGAGCTGTTCCGCCGCCGCGGCCGGCTGATGGCCGGAGACGGGGACGAGCTCTTCGACGCCGAGCGCAACGCGACGCTGGTGCGGGAGGCCGAACGGTACTACCGCATCATGTACGAGGGATCGAGCGACGCCTGGAACCTCCGCGATCTGCACATGCTCGACACCCTCGAGGCCGTGCTCGCCCACCACGGTGACGACGCGAAGCTCGTCGTCTGGGCCCACGACGTGCACGTCGGCGACGCCGCGGGCACCGAGATGGGTGCGCGGCAGGAGGTGAGCCTCGGCGGCCTCGCCCGCCGGTCGCTCGGCCACGACGCGGTGCGGCTGGTGGGACTCGGCACCGACCGCGGCGCGGTGTTCGCCGCCGAGGCATGGGACGGCCCCGGCCGGGTCATGACCCTCCGCCCATCGCCGCCGGACGGCGTCGGCCACCTGATGCACCGCACCGGGATCGAGCGGTTCGTGCTCCCGCTGCGACCCGAGCATCTGGCGTCCGACGTGCGCCGCGGACTGCTCGAGTCGCGGCTCGGCCGGGCGATCGGCGTCGTCTATCGCCCGGGGACCGAGCGAGCGAGCCACGGACTTCGGACGGTGCTGCCCGAGCAGTTCGACGAGTACGTCTGGATCGACGAGACGCGGGCGATCACGCCGCTCGCCGAGCCCCCGGCCCCCGGCCGGGCCGATGCCGCCGAGGACGACGTGCCGGCCACGTGGCCGCACGGCGTCTGAGCACCGCGCGGCGCCACCGTCCGGGGCCCCGCCGCCCGATCTCCGCTCGCCCCCCGCCCGGAGTCCCCGCCATGCCCGAGCTTCCCGACGTCGAGCTGCGGCGCCGCTGCCTGGCGAAGACGAGCCTCGGCCACGCCGTCGCCCACGTCCACGTGCACGACCCGTCCCTGCTCACCGGGACCAGCCGGCAGCAGCTCGCCGCCCGGCTCGTCGGGCGCGTGCTCGACCGCACCCGGCGTCACGGCAAGCACCTCGGCGTGCACGCGGGGCCGAACGGCGGCGGCGAGCCCGCCGAGGGGGCGGGCGACGACGACGACGGCGGCGGCTGGCTGCGGCTGCACTTCGGCATGACCGGCGACCTGGTGTCGCGCCGCAACGGCGCGCCGGCGAACGGACCGCCGCCCCACGCGGCGCTGACGCTCGAGCTCGACGACGGAGGGCGGCTGCACTTCCTCGACCGGCGGCGACTCGGCGAGATCGGCTGGGTCCCCGACTTCGACCGATTCGTCGCCGAGCGCGACCTCGGCCCCGACGCGCTGGACGTCGGCCTCGAGGACTTCCGCGACCGCCTCGCGCACCGGCGGGCCGCGATCAAGTCCGTGCTCCTCGATCAGGGAACGATCGCCGGCGTGGGCAACGTCTACGCGGACGAGGCCCTGCTGATGGCGGGGATCCGCCCCGACCGCCCGGCCGGCGGCCTGACCGAGCGGGAGGCGGGGTCGCTGCATCGGGCGCTTCGCCATGTCCTCCGCACCGCGATCGATCGCGATGCGGATCCCGGAGCCGTCCCCGCGACCTGGATCCTGCCGCGGCGGGAGCCGGGCGCCGACTGCCCCCGCTGCGGACGGCCGCTCGAGCGGGGGGAGGTGGGCGGCCGTCCCACCTATCGCTGCCCACGGTGCCAGCACTGACCGGGCCGCGCGACGCGATCGGATCGGACGGGTGGTCCGATGCGGCGTCCGGGGCCGATCCGGGAGCCATCCGGGCGACGGCGGCGGTCCGAGGGCGGGCCGTACGATTCGTCGACACCGACGGAGGAGGCCCACGAGACGGCGCTCCCCCGCGAGGAGAAGGAGGCGTCTCGTGACAGCTCGCCCCCCGGCCCCGTGGCCGGCACTCGACACCGTTCCGCGGCCGGCGCGCGACTCCGCGTCGCCGCGGCGCTCGCGGCGCTCGCGGCGGGGCGGCGCATCGCGGCTTCGTCGTCGCCGGATGGTCATCCTGCTCCCGGCCGGCCTGCTCGCGGCGACGACGCTCGGGAGCTGCCGAAGCGCCGAGTCCGGGGGGCAGCACGGGCACGCGGGCGCCGCGTCCCGGTGGAGCGGTCCCGCCGCCTGGGACGTCGCGGGTCCGCCGACGATCGCGCGGCGTCCGGCCCCGGGCGATGCCGAGGCAGCCCCTCCGCCGTCCGAGGGCCGCCCGGCTCGCGCCGGCGATGCCGCCGAGGGGGACCAGCGGGCCGCCCGGGCGGACACCGAGGAGGCCGACGACGCCGAGGAGGCCGATGCCGCCGACGTCGGCGAGGGCGCCGCCGATCCGGACGCCGGTGCCGAGCCGGAGGCCGACGACGGCGACGGCGACGGCGGGCGTGCGGATCCCGGCCGCCCGGACGGCCTCGTCGTCGAGGAGCTCGCCGCCGGGGACGGGCCGGCGGCCGCAGGCGACGACCTCGTGCGGCTGCGGCTCGAGGGCCGGCTGCCCGGCGGCACCATCTTCGACCCCGACGCCGGCCCGCGGGGTCCGTGGCCGCTCGATGCGCTGACCGATGGGCTCGCCGCCGGGATTCGCGGCATGCGGGTGGGCGGTCGCCGCCGCCTCGAGATCCCGCCGGCACTCGGCTACGGCGACGAGCCGGTGCTGGATGCCTCGGGGAACCCCGTCGTGCCCGCGGGCGCGACGCTGGTGTACGAGGTCGAGCTGCTCGAGATCGTCGCCGCCGACGGCACGGACGACGCGGGGAAGGCGGGGAAGGCGAGCGAGACGGGCGACACGGCCACCGAGGATGCGGCGTCGCCCGGGTCCGCGGGATCGGAGGAGGACGCACCGTGAGCGACGAGCGACCATCGCCGGCGTCGGTGGCGCCGGACCACGGCGGCGGGGCCGATGCCGCGTCCGGCCCGGCGCCCGGGACGCCGGACGCGTCCGACGAGGCCGCGGCCTCCGCGCCGGCCCCCCCGGCATCGGACGGCGCCGGAGCGCGCTCGGGCGAGGGCGATCGCGGCGCCGGCGACGACCGCCCGCGCCGGCGCCGGTGGCCTCGCCGCCTCGCGATCGCGGCGGCCATCCTGCTGGTCCTCTGGACCGCGGGCGGATTCCTCGGCGTGCCCGCGCTGGTGCAGCACGTGGCGGTCCCCCGCATCGCCGAGCGACTGACGGGCGAGCTCCGCCTCGACGCGGTCTCCTTCAATCCCTTCACGCTCGGCACCGTCCTCGAGGGCCTCGAGGTCACGGACGCCGCCGGCGACCGAGTGCTCGGATTCGCCCGGCTCGAGGCGAACCTGAGCCTGCTCGTGTCGATCGTCCGCCCCGGCTGGCGGGTCGAGCGGGCGCGGCTCGTCGATCCGTCGGCCGAGCTCGTGATCGCCGAGGACGGCACGCTCAACCTCGCCGGCCTCGTGCGGCCGCCGGCCGAGCCGCCCCCGCCGGGCGAACGGGCGCCGGCCGAGATCCCCCACCTCGTGATCGCCGAGCTCGCGATCGATGGGGCGGATCTCGGCTTCCGCGACCTGGCCGTGGCCCCGCCGGTCGAGACGCGAGTGACCGACCTCGACCTCGCGATCGAGCGCCTCGACACCGCGCCCGAGCACGACAATCCCCACTCGATCGAGGCCGCGATCGGCGCCGACGGACGCCTCGCGTGGGAGGGCACCACGCTGCTCGACCCGCTCACCGCCCGGGGCACGGTCACCCTCGAGAACGTCGACCTCGGGACCTTCGGCCCGTACGTCCGCTCGACGACCGGCGTGAGGCTCGATCGGGGACGCCTCGACGTGGAGGTCGACTACGCGCTCGCCCCGGCCCGCTTCGGCGAGCGGCTGGTGGTCGAGGTGCGCCGCGCGGCCGTGCGCGAGCTCGACGCTCGCGCGGGCGACCGGCCGCTGCTCGCCGCCGAGTCCCTCGCGGTCGAGGACGTGGTCGCCGACCTCGACGACTCGAGCGTCACCGTGGCGGCGATCACGATCGACGGACTCGATGCGGTCGTGCGCCGGGGGGCCGACGGCCGGCTCGAGGTGATGGAGCGGCTGGCGGCGGCCGGCGGCCGCGCTCCCGCCGGGGCGGCAGCCGCGGACGCAGCCGGGGACGGGAACGCAGCCGCAGCCGGCGGCGGGGACCCGGCCGCCGCCGGGGCCGACGACGCGACCCCGGGGACCAGCGAGGCCGACGGCGCGGCCGACGGCTCGACGGCTGCCTCCCCCGCCCGCCGCGACCTCGCCGCCATCGAGGCTCGCATCCCGCGGCTCCTCGCCGCGCTGCAGTACCTCGCCGAGGACGTCGCCGCCGGATGGACGATCTCCATCGACGGCGTGCGGGCCGGCGGCTCCTCGCTGCGGATCGACGACGACTCGCTCGATCCACCGTTGGAGGCGTCGGTGACCGCGATCGAGCTCGAGGCAGGCCCGATGGCGAGCGACACCGGCTTCCGCACGCCGCTGCGGCTGACCGCCACCGGCCCCGGCGACGCCGGGCTCGAGATCGACGGGGAGATCGACCCGGCGGGCGGCGCAGTGGGCCTGCGGATCGTGGTCGACGGCCTGCCGGCCGAGCGGTTCGCGGGCTCCCTGCCGCGGCCGCTGCCCGGACCGCTCGCGGGGGCCGAGCTGACCGAGGCCCGCATCGGGGTCGACGGTCGTCTCGACGGCGAGCTCGTGGGCGACGTCGTCGACGCGACGTGGGACGGGCGGATCGACGTCACGAGGCTCGCCACGGCGCAGGCGGACGGGGCGGGTCCGCTGGGCCTCGGCTCGCTCGAGCTCGAGGGACGCCTCGTGGCCCGCGGACCGCGGGGCGAGGACGGCCCGAGCGGCACCTGGGAGGGCCGCGTCGACCTCGCCGGCCTCGAGGCCCGCATGGACGTCGCGGGCGGTCCCGGCGCGGCGACCCTCGAGACCGCCGGCGCCGCCGGCGAGCTGTCCTTCGCGATGCCCGCCGCGGGTCCCGAGGCGTCCTGGGACGGCCGGCTGACGCTCGCGGGGCTGGACCTGGAGCACGCGAGCGGCCTGCCCTCGCGGGTGCGGCTCGATGACGCCCGGCTCGAGGCGGCGCGCCTCGCGTGGGCGGGCGGCCGCGGCACGCTCGACGCCGAGCTCCTCGAGCTGGAGGGTCCGGACGTGGGGGCGGTGCTCACGGCCGCCCGCGAGAACGCGAGCGAGACGGCGCCGCCGGACGCCGGGGCGGACACGTCCGCGGACCCCGACGCCGCGTCCGACGCCCCGCCCGACGACGAGGGCCACGCCGCCCCGCTCATCGTCCGGCTCGAGCGACTCGCGGTCCGCGGGGGCGCGTTCTCGCTCGAGGACCGCGGCACCGATCCCCCCCTCTCGATCGCGGGCTCGAACCTCGAGCTCACCGTCGACCGGCTCGACACCGGCGGCGATGGAGGCCCCGCGACCATGGACCTGCGCACGTCGATCGGCGACCTCGGCACGGTCGCCGTGAGCGGCGACGTCGACGCCTTTCGGGACCTGCCGTTCCTCGATCTCGCGGTGGACGTCGCCGAGGTCGGACTGCCGCCGTTGAGCCCGATCGCCACGCCGCGGCTCGGCTATCGCATCGACCGCGGCCGCCTCGGCGTCTCGGCTCCGGTGCGCCTCGAGGACGGCGACCTCGACGCCCCGGTGGACGTGCGACTGAGCTCGTTCCACCTCGGCGAGCGGGTGCCCGGCACCTCCACCCCCGGAGTACCGCTCAAGCTCGGACTCGACCTGCTCCGCGACGGCGACGACGTGATCACGACCGGGTTCCGGCTCCGCGGCGACGTGGCGTCGCCGCGCTTCGACCTCGGCGATGCGATCTTCAACGGCTTCTTCTCCGCCTTCGGCAACGTCGCCGGCGCGCCCTTCCGCCTGCTCGGCGACCTCGTCGGCGCCGGCGAGGACGCGGATCTCTCGCGGGTGCGATTCGACCCCGGCACCGCCGAGCCGGCGGCGGGCGAGTCGACGCCGCTCGACCTGCTGGCGCAGGCCCTGGCCGACCGCCCGGGCCTTCGGCTGACGATCGCCGGGGTGAGCGGGCCGGAGGACGTCGAGGCGCTCCGGGAGCAGGCCCTCGACCGCCTCGTGCGCGAGCGTCGCCGCACGCTGCGGGACACGGACGCCGGCGCGACCGAGGAGGCGGCGCTCCGCGGCCTGCTCGCCGAACGTCGTCCCGATGCCGTCCGGGCCCTGGTCCCGGTCCCGCCCGGTCGCCGCGATCAGCCTCGGCCGACGGTCGAGGAGCTGCGGACCCTGCTCCGCGAGACGATCGAGCTGGCGGAGACGGTGCTCGCCGATCTCGAGTCGCGGCGGGCCGAGCGGGTGCGGACGTTCCTCGTCGAGACCGGCGGCATCGACGCGTCGCGCCTGCACGTGGTGCCGCGCGAGGAGGTCGCCGCCGAGCGCGACATCGAGCCGGGGCCGATCGCGGCGTTCGATCTGGGCCCGGGCGACTGACCGGGGCCGGTCCGCGACGCCGGCCGCGCCGGCGCCGGCGCCGGCGCACGCTCGCCCCCACAACGAAACAGGCCCTGCCGAAGCAGGGCCTGGAAACGAGGCGGACGGGACTCGAACCCGCAACCACCGGATCGACAGTCCGGGACTCTAACCAATTGAGCTACCGCCCCTTGCGGCCCCGAGCCGAGGCCCGGGAAGGGCACCTGACCGGCCGTGGCCGCTCAGGCGTGCGGAGGATGATACAGCCTGCCCGCAGCGGGTCAAGCCGCTCGGAGGCCGCTTCGCGCGGCGGACGAAGCGGCATCCGGCGACGCGGTCCGGCGGCTGCTCGCCGCTCCCGGATCATCCCGTCGACGACGCCTCGGGGCGTCATCCCACCGCCAGAATCCGGTCAACGCCGCGGCGGATCGGTCCGATGGCTCCTCGCATGGGACCCCGGCGACCGCTTCCCGGCGATCGTTTCCGGACCCCGCTTCCGGGAACCCCCTCGGCCCCCGCCGGGCCGAGGACGCGTGCTGCGCCCGCGGCGGAGCCGGCGCCGCAGCTCGCCTTCCCCGCCACCGCGGCCCCCCAGCCGCGCTCCGCCGGCCGAGGAGACCGGCCGTGAGCCGGGCCGGGGCCACCGAGCGCGCCGTCCGCGACCGCCGCGTCGCGATCCGCGGCGTCGCCGGACTCGCGATCCTGCCCCTGCTCCTCCTCGCGCCCCTGCCGGCCGTCGCCGACTCGGGCTACCGCAGCGGACCCGGCTTCGACGCCGCGGCGGAGATCGCGGGCTCGCTGCTGGCCCTCGCGGTCGGACTCGGACTCGTGGTGCGCTTCCGGGCGTTCGGAGGCCGCCTGCTGCTGTTCGCCGGCCTCGCGTTCCTCGTGGCGGGCGCGGAGGATCTTGCGGTCGGCCTCGTCGCCCTGCGGCCGCTGCTCGACGGCGTGCCGCCGGGCGCGGCGACCGCGGAGGCGGGCCTCGCCCCCGCCCTGTCCGCCGGCGGCCGCGTCGCCGCCGCCCTGCTGCTCGCCGCGGCTCCGCTCCTCGCCGGCCGCCCGGCGGCCGCCGATCGCGGCCGCGATGCGGCGCGATGGTCGGTGACCGCAGTGCTCGTCGCCCTCGGCGGCGCCGGTCTGGCCGTCGCCCTCCCGCTGCCCGTGGTTCGATTCGAGGGCCTCGCGGTGTCTCGCCCGCTCGACCTCGTCGCCGCGGCGACGGTGCTCGCGGCGTCGGCCCTGCTGGCGAGCCTCGCGATCCGGCTCCGCGACCGCTTCCTCTGGTGGCTCGCCGCCTCCGCCTCGTTCATCGCGGCGTCCCTCGCGTGCCTCGCCCTCAGTCGCGCCCCGCACGACGCGGCCCACGACCTGGCCCACGCGTGGAGAGCCCTCGGCTACCTGTCGCCCCTCCTCGGGCTCCTGCTCGCCCAGGTCGACGAGGTCCGGACGGCCCGGCGGGCCGAGCATCGCGCCACCCGCGACCGCGACCGCCTCGGCGAGGCGCTCGCCGCGGCGGAGGCCGGGCTGTGGGACTGGAACCTCGAACGCCGGCGGATGCGGATCGGCGACCCCCTGCGGCGCATGCTCGCCGAGCCACCCGGCGACGACGAGGTGGAGGAGGACTGGCTGCTCGACCGGCTGCACCCGGACGATCGCGCCGAGTTCATCGCCGCCTTCGCCCGCTCGGCCGCCGAGCCCGAGTTCCTCGTCGACCTCGAGCATCGTCTGCGGGCGGGTGACGGCACCTGGTGCTGGGTGCACACCACCGCCCGGGTGGTCGAGCGGCGGCCGCAGGCGGTGGCCGGGGGGGTGCCGGTCGATCGCGCGGTCCGCATGGCGGGCCAGTGCGTCGAGATCACGGCCCGGCGTCTCGTCCGCGACCGTGAGCGCGGGCTCGCGCAGCGGCTCGAGGAGATC
This sequence comes from uncultured Isosphaeraceae bacterium, assembly GCA_964385045.1. Classification (GTDB taxonomy): domain Bacteria; phylum Planctomycetota; class Phycisphaerae; order Phycisphaerales; family SM1A02; genus CAYLNM01. The sequence continues at coordinate 11,730 of CAYLNM010000075.1, read as the reverse complement.
ACCGACTGCGTCCCCGGTGCGCTGTACCGCTGCCGGATGGACGCCGGCGGCGCCCTGACCTTCGACTACTTCAGCCCGGGCGTCCGCGACCTCTACGGGCTCGCTCCCGACGACGCGGTGCGGGCGTCCGACCTGCTCTTCGCCTTCACCCACCCCGACGACGTCGCCGGGCTCCTCGAGCGGATCGAGACGTCCCGCGAGCGCCTCCGGCCGTTCGAGGCCGAGTACCGCGTCCACCGTCCCGACGGACGGGAGCTCCTGATCCTCGCCCGCGCCACGCCGCAGCGCGATCCCGACGGCTCGACGGTGTGGACCGGCTACATGGAGGACGTGACCGACCGCCGCCGGCTCGAGGCCGCCACCACCCGGGCCGACACCGCCGAGGCGGCGAACGCGGCGAAGACGGCCTTCCTCGCCCACATGAGCCACGAGATCCGCACGCCCCTCACCGGGATCCTCGGCTACCTCGACATGCTCGAGGCCGAGTGCGGCGGGCCGGGCGGACGGGATCGCGCCGCCGATCGGTCGGACCATCCGCTCGCCCGCGTGCGGGCCAACGCGGAGCTGCTGCTGGGCGTCGTGGACGACGTGCTCGACACGTCGCGCATCGAGCGGGGCGAGCTCGCGGTGCAGCCGCAGGAGACGGCGCTGCCGGGGCTGGTGTTCGAGACGGTCGACCTCGTCCGTCACCGCGCGGCCCTCAAGGACCTCGCCCTGCTGCTCACGTGGAGCGGCCCGGTGCCGCGACTGGTCCGCACCGATCCGCTGCGGCTCCAGCAGATCCTCGGCAACCTGCTCCGCAACGCGATCAAGTTCACCGAACGCGGCCGGGTCGAGCTGCGGATCACCCACGAGCCGCACCACGCCTCCGGCGACGCGGTCCGGTTCGACGTGATCGACACCGGGATCGGGATCCCCCGCGACCGGCGGCAGGCGATCTTCGAGCCGTTCGGGCAGGCCGACGAGTCGATGCACCGGCGGCACGGCGGCAGCGGCCTCGGGCTCGCCATCTCCCGCGGCCTCGCCCGGGCGCTCGGCGGCGACGTCACCGTGACCTCGCGGGTGGGCCTCGGCAGCACGTTCACCGTGCGCGTCGCCCGGGGCTCGGTGTCCGACCCCGCCCTGGTGCGGCCCGGCGAGGAGCCCCTGCCCGAGCCGCGGGGGGCCAGGTCCGCCCCGAAGACGCCGGCGGCGCCCGCCGCCCCCGCCCGGCCGCTCGCGGGCACCCGCGTCCTGCTGGTGGAGGACGGTCCCGACAACCAGCGGCTCATCGCCGCCCTGCTGCGGAAGGCGGGGGCCGAGGTCGACGTCGCGGACCACGGTGGTGACGGGCTGGAGGTGGCGACCGCGGCGCTGGACGCCGGACGACCGCATGACCTCGTGCTCACCGACATGCAGATGCCGGTGATGGACGGCTACACGCTGGCGATGCGGCTGCGCGGCCGCGGATTCGACCGCCCGATCATCGCCGTGACCGCCCACGCGATGGTGGGCGACCGCGAGCGCTGCCTCGACGCCGGCTGCGTCGACTACGTCAGCAAGCCGGTGCGGCGCGAGGAGCTGATCGGCACCTGCGTCCGCTGGCTCGGCGAGGCCGACGAGCCCGGGCGGCGGGCGGCCTGAGCCGCGGCGGACCGCCGCGCCGGGCAAGGGTCCGGCCCCTACCGTCACGCACCGTGCCCGACGTTTCCGACGTCCGCGCGGCGGCCGGCCCCCGGCCGCGCGGCGGCCGTCCCTCCGCCCTCCGGATGTCCGCCCCGTGTCCGCCGGTCCGCCGCCCCCGCCCGACGACCTCCACGGCGTCCTCGACGACGCCTGGCGGCGGCTGCACCGCGGGGTGCGCGACCGCCGGCACGGCTTCCGCACGCCGGTGCTCGCCACCGTGACCGCGGGCGGCACGCCCGAGGCGCGCACGGTGGTCCTGCGGCACGCCGACCGCGCGGCCGGCGTCGTCGCCGCCCACTCCGACGTCCGCTCGCCCAAGGTCGCCCAGCTGCGGGCGGCCCCCGGCACCGCGTGGGTCTTCTGGGATCGCGGCGCGTCGGTGCAGGTGCGGATCACCGGGCCGGCGAGCGTGGAGGCGGCGGACGAGTCGGCCCTCGCGGCCGAGATCTGGCGGCGCACCGGCCACGCCACCCGGAAGCCGTACCTCGCCCCGCGGCCCCCGTCGATCCCGGCGGACGGACCGTCGGCCAACGAGCCGGCCGACCTCCACGGCACGATCCCGGAGCCGGCGCGGTCCGAGGACGGCCGCGCGAACTACGTGCTGCTGCGGGTCGCCGTGGAGCGGCTCGAGTGGCTGCGGCTCGGCCGCGAGGGCCACCGGCGGGCGGCCTTCCGGCGGCAGGCGGACGGCGACTGGGACGCCACCTGGCTGGAGCCCTGACGGGGGCGCGGGGCGTCCCGGCCCCCGCCCACGCCGTTCACTTCGCGTCGATCCACCGCTCGCTGCGGGCCGAGCCGACCTCGAGCGGCACGCGGAGCTCCATCGCCCCCGCCATCCGCTCGACCACGAAGGCCTCGAGGTCCGCGGCGTCCTCGCGGGGCGACTCGAGCACCAGCTCGTCGTGGATCTGCAGCAGCAGCCGCGCCCGCGGGAAGCGCTCCGGCAGCGCCGCGAACACGTCGACCATCGCGACCTTGATCAGGTCCGCCGCGCTGCCCTGCACCACCGTGTTGATCGCCATCCGCTCGGCGAGCGACCGCCGGGCCGGGTTGCGCGAGCCGATGTCCTCGATCGGTCGCCGGCGGCCGAGGATCGTGGTCACCGCCCCCGTCTCGGTCGCCTCGTCCACGCACCGCTGCAGGAACGCGTCGATCCCGGCGAAGCGGGCGCGGTAGTCGTCGATGATCCGCTGGGCCTCGCCGCGGGAGACGGTGCCGCCGAGCCGGCGGGCGAGGCCGAAGGCGGTGATGCCGTAGACGATGCCGAAGTTGACCATCTTCGCGCTGCCGCGCTGCTCGTCGGTGACGTCCTCGGGATCGACGCCGAAGACCTCCGCCGCCACCGCCCGGTGGATGTCGGCGCCGGCGCGGAACGCCGCGATCAGGGCCGGGTCCTCCGACAGGTGGGCGAGCACCCGCAGCTCGATCTGGCTGTAGTCGGCCGCGAGCAGCTCGTGCCCGGCGTCGGCCACGAACGCCCGCCGGATGTCGCGGCCGACCTCGGTGCGGATCGGGATGTTCTGCAGGTTGGGATCGGACGAGGACAGACGGCCGGTCGCGGTGACGGTCTGGTTGAAGCTCGCGTGGATGCGCCCCGTCTCGGGGCGGATCGCGTCCTTCAGGGCGACGAGGTAGGTCGAGACGAGCTTGGTGAGCTGCCGGTGCTCGAGGATCAGCCCCGGGATCGGCGTCTCCACGTCGGGATCGGCGGCGAGCTTCTCCAGCACCTCGGCGTCCGTGCTCGGGTCCTTCTTCGGGGTGCGCTTGAGGACCGGCAGGCCGAGGCCGGGCGGATCGTCGCCCGGGGCGTTGAAGAGGACCGACCGCAGCTGCGCCGGCGAGCCGGGCTCGAAGGGCCGCGGGGCCGCCGCGGACAGCGCCTCGGTCAGCCGCTCGATCCGCTCGGCGAGCCCGTCGCGCTGCCGGTCGAGCTCGTCCGGATCCACGCGGATCCCGTTCCACTCCATCTCCGCGAGCACGCGGACGAGCGGCATCTCGACGTCCTCGTACAGCCGGGCGAGGCGGCCGTCGCCCTCGGCCAGCCGCGGCACGAGCGCGTCGGCCAGCCGCAGCGTGACGTCGGCGTCCTCGGCCGCGTACGGACCGGCGAGCGACAGCGGGACCTCGTCGAACCGCTTCTGCGCCGCCTTCGCCCGCCCGCGGGCCTTCACCCCGATGAGCTCGGTGATCGGCACGCAGCGGATCCCGAGGACCGCCTCGGCCAGGGCGTCCATCGCGTGACTCGAGCGGGTCGGCTCGAGCAGGTAGTCGGCGACCATCGTGTCGACGAGCCGTCCGCGGGGCACGAGGCCGTGGGCCCGCAGCACCACGAGGTCGAACTTCAGGTTGTGGCCGACGATCTCGAGCTCGGGATCGGCCAGGACGGGGATCGCCCGCTCCATCACCGCCTCGAGCTCGAGATGCGACGCGGGCTCGGGCGAGCGGACCGGGACGTAGAAGCCCTCGCCCGGCTCGACGGCCAGCGAGAGCCCGCAGAGCCCGGCGGTGCGGGCGTGGAGCGAGTCGGTCTCGACGTCGAGGGCCACGCGGCCGGCGGACCGCACCCGGGCGAGCAGGGCGTCGAGGGCCTCGGCGGTGGTGATCGTCTCGTAGCGGCCGTTGGGCTCGCGGGCGGGGGCGGCGGTCGCGCCGTCCGGGCTCGCTGCGCCGGCGAAGAGGGTGCCGGCGCCGTCGTCGCCGGCGGCGGCGGCGGCGGGAGCGGACGCGGCGGACCCGGCGTTCCCCGAGTCGCCGGTGCCGGCGCCGGTGCCGGTGCCGGTGCCCGCGGACGCTTCCCCGCCGCCCCCGAGCAGCTCCCGCAGCGTCTGCAGGTGCCCCGAGAACGACAGCGTGCGGAAGAGGTCCTCGAGCCCGGCCGCGTCCATCGACGCGAGGTCGACGCGGCAGTCCTCGAGGTCGAAGTCGAGCGCGACGTCGTCCTTGAGCGTCACCAGCTGCTTGGCCACCGGGATCTGCTCGGCGTGGGCCCGCAGGTTCTCGCCCTGCTTGCCCCGGATCTCGTCCGCCCGCTCGAGCAGGGCCTCGACCGAGCCGTGCTCGAGGATCAGCTTCGCCGCCTTCTTCGGCCCGATGCCGGGCACGCCGGGGATGTTGTCGGCGGTGTCGCCCATGAGGGCGAGGACGTCGCGGACGTGCCGCGGCTCCACGCCCTCGGTCTTGAAGAGCGCCTCGGGCGTGACCACCTCGTCCTTCATCGCGTCGAACATCTCGACGCCGTCGCCCACGAGCTGCGTGAGATCCTTGTCGCGGCTGACGATCCGCACCCGCGTGCCGCGGTGCTCGGCCCGCATCCGCCGCACCACGGTGGCGATGACGTCGTCGGCCTCCACGCCCTCGACGCCGATGACGGGCACGCCCATGCGGCCGAGGATCTCGAGGCACCGCTCGACCTGGGGGTGGAAGTCCTCCGGGGCCGCCTCGCGGTTGGCCTTGTAGTCGGGGTAGAGCTCGGTGCGGAAGGTCTCGCGGTCGCCCGAGACGTCGATCGCGACCACGAGGTGGCCCGGCCGCTCGTCGCGGAGCAGCTTGAGGAGCATGCCCACGAAGCCGAAGACCAGGTGCGTGGGCTCGCCGGTGACGGCCGAGCTCATCCCGCCGCGGATCGCGTAGTACGCGCGGAAGAACTGGGCGTGGCCGTCGACGACGTACAGGGCGTCGGACCCGCTGCCGGCGGCGGCCCCGGCCTTGTCGCCGCCGCTCCCGGGCAGGTTCACGACGCCACCCCGGTGCGGGCCCCGTGCAGGGCGATGACGCGGGCCTCGTACGCGGTCGACGGCTCGCGGCCGCGGCGGCCCATCACGGTGCGGGCGACCTCGAGGAACTTCTCGAGCCGGAAGACCCGCTCGCCGTCGTCGGTCAGCCACGCGAACCGCGGCACCGTGGTCGGGGGCGGGGTGGACGAGGCGATCATGGCTCCGGTGCCGAGCACGGTGCCGGTCATGATCCGGGTGCCGATCGCGGTCTTGGCATGGTCGCCGACGAATGCGCCGCAGAAGGTCAGCCCGGTGCGGTGCCGCGGGCCGTCCGTCTCGGTGCGGACGACGACGTCGCCGTAGGTGTTGAGCAGGTTGCTGTTGGTGGTGCCGGCGCCGAGGTTTGCCCACTTGCCGACCCACGAGTCGCCGAGGTGCCCGTCGTGGACCTTGTTCGCGCAGCCCTGGAAGATCGTCGCCCCGATCTCGCCCCCGACCTTGCAGTCGCGGCCGATCACGGTGCCGGACTTGATCAGCGAGCGGTCGGCGACCATCGAGCGGGTGCCGATCGACGCGGGGCCGACGATCACCGCCCCATGGCGGACGACCGCGTCCTCCTGCACGAGGATCGGACCGTCGGTCACGTCGAAGACGACGTTCGCCCCGACGGTGGCCGAGCGGTGGATCAGCAGCGGCGCGTCGCCGACGACCTGGGCCACGTCGCGACCGACGGTGGCGTCGTTCATCGGCGGCAGCGTCTCGAGGTCGTGGACGATCGTCGCCCGCAGGTCGGGCAGGACGTCCCACGGGTGGCGGTAGAGCCGCCGCTCCTCCGCCGCCACGGTGCGGATCCGCTCGTGGAGCTCGCCGGACTGGAGGTAGTACTCGGCGTCGGCGCGGCGGAGTAGGGCGCAGATCACGTCGCCGGTGGCCGCCTCGACCCACGCCTCGCCGGGGGCGAGCTCGGGTCCATCGTCGGGCCGGGCCCAGCGGCCGTTGGCCAGCAGCAGGACCTCCTCGTCGGGCAGGCGATTCACGGGGGCGTTGGCCCGCGTGCCGACGAGGGCCGCGAGCGGCTCCGGGACCCAGTACCCGTCGAGCATGCGCGGGAACGCGGCCGAGATGCGGGCCGCGGTGGTCAGGACGCCGGTGCGGACCTCGAAGGACGCGCGGAGGTCCGTCATCGGGCCGAGGCGGCCGCGGCCGTCGTCGAAGATGACCAGTCGTCGGCCGGTCTGGCGCATGGGTTCGCGGGGCCTCCGTTCGCTCGGCGCGGGCCCGGGAAGACGGCCGCGCGGGGACCGGCATGCTACGCGGGCGGCCGCGACGCCGGGGAGCATGGCGAGCGGCCGGGAGGCGGCAGCGCGACCCGCCGACGCCACCGCATCACGCCCGCCGCGCCACCGCCCGCGGCAGCGGCTGCCGGAATCGCCACGCCGGCAGCGACAGCTGCAGCAGCGGTCCGACGAGCAGCGCGAGCACCGAGGTGAACAAACCCGAGCCCAGCCGCTCGAGGAGCCCGCGCACCGGTCCCCCCTCCGTCCAGAGGATCGGCACCGGCTCGTAGAGCCCGTGCACCGCGAGGACGAACACCGACACGAGGTTCGACGCGATCGCGAAGACCACCGTCATCACCGCGATCGTGTGCAGCTGCCGGCGGTAGAGCATCGCCCGGACGAGCATCACGACGTACGCCCCGAAGCACCAGCCGAGGGCGTTGGGGCCCAGGACCGGCAGGTCGCCCCACACTCCGCCGTGCGGATAGACGGTCACCAGATCGATCAGCAGCCCGATGCCCCAGCCGAGCCACAGGACGCGGTCGCGCGGCGCGTGCAGGGCGAGGAACACCACGAGGATCATCGTGAGGCTCGGGGCCGTCGTCGCGAGCGCCAGCGCGTGCATGAGGCTCTGGTCGATCGCCAGGGCCAGGATCACCGCGACCAGAAGGAGCGGGACGTTCACGGGCGGGCCTCCGCCGCGGCGTCCGTGCCGGGAGTCGCGCCGGAGGCCGCGCCCGCGCCCTCGCCGCCGGCCCCCGCGCCCTCGCCGCCGACCCCCGCCTCCTCGCGGCCCGTCGGCCGGTCGGCGAGCAGCCCCAGCCGCCCCGCCGACGCGAGGTCGACCACCGGCTCCACCCGCAGCCGCCGCCACAGCGGCTGCTCCTCGTGCGGCTCGATCGCCGCCACCCGGCCGAGCTCGTAGCCCTGCACCGCCGCCGGCCACCGCGGCTCGCTGACCCGCACCCGGTCGCCCGGCTGCAGCCCGGCGTCGGCCTCGAGCAGGTCGGCCTCCCACGCCCCGTCGCCGGTGGGCTCGAGCTGGATCTCGGCGAGGACCGCCTCCGGTCCGGCCTCGCCGGTGCGACCCGCCACCGGGTGCACCGTCGCCCGCACCGAGCCCACCGCCCGCGAGGTGATCGGCCGCACCTGCACCGCCCGCTCCCCCGGCTCGCGGCGGACGACCGTGCCCACCACCGACAGCGGCCGCTTGCTCACCACCATCGCCGGCAGCGGCAGGACCTCCGACGGGCTCCAGCGGGTGATCATCGCGTCCCACGGACCGTCGGGGTCCATCGGCGGCCGCGAGAGCCGCCGCAGGTCGCGGTACAGCGGCCGCTGCCCGGTCGTGCGCTCGATCCCCCGCATCGCGAGGACCTCGGCCAGGTCGCGGCGGAGCTCGCGGTTCTCCGCCTCCAGGGCCGCGTACTGCTGGCGGACCCGCTCGATCTCCTCCTGCAGCACCTCGGCCTGCTCGGGGCTGATCGCCGGCGCGTCCGGCCCGCCCCCGGCGAGGAAGTCCGCCGCCACCGAGCCGCCGAAGGTCAAGGGCCGCAGCGGCACCTGCACGATCCGCGAGAGGTCGCGCTGCCATCCCGCCCGCCAGCGCACCGGCAGGAACGCGACCGCCGCCGTCACGACGAGCGTGATCGGCAGGGCCAGGGACGTTGCGTCGCCGCGGGATCGCATGCGGGCTCGCCTTCGCCTTCGCGGTCGCTCGGGGGGACGGGACGGCGGGGACGGCGGGGACGGCGGGGACGACGGGGCCTCCCCCGTCTCGAGGCTCGCGCCCGCGGGGCCGGCGGTGGACCGCCCGGGGAGCGGCGCTCGGGGCCGGCGTCCGGAGGCCGCGGCCCGGCTCAGCCCTCCTCGACGTCCGTCTCCATCGTCGCCTTCCACTCCTCGAGGTTCTCGAGGTAGATGGCGGTGCCCCGGGCGACGCACGTGGTCGGATCGTCGGCGATGGTGACGTCGAGGCCGGTGGCGTTGGCGAACACCACGTCCATGCCCCGGAGCAGGGCCCCGCCGCCGACGAGGCAGATGCCGTTCTCGATGAGGTCGGCCGCGAGCTCGGGCTCGGCCCGCTCGAGGGTGCGGGTCACGGCCTCCACGATCGCCTGCACCGGCTCCTGCAGCGCCTCGCAGACCTCCTCGCTGCTGATCGTGGTCTTGCGGGGCAGGCCGGAGATGTTGTCGCGGCCGCGGACCTCCATCGACGTGGGCTCGCCCACGGGGGCCGCCATGCCGATCTCGATCTTGATCCGCTCGGCGGTCTGCTCGCCGACGGTCATGTTGTAGGTCCGCTTCATGTGGTTCATGATCGCCTCGTCCATGTCGTCGCCGGCGACGCGGACGCTCTCGCAGCAGGCGATGTCGGCGAGCGACATGATCGCGACCTCGGTGGTGCCGCCGCCGATGTCGACGATGGCCGAGGCGGTGGGCTCGACGATGGGCAGCGCGGCCCCGATGCCGGCGGCCATCGGCTCCTCGACGAGGTAGACCTTGCGGGCCCCGGCCCGCTCGGCCGAGTCGAGGACCGCCCGCTTCTCCACCGCGGTGATGCCCGAGGGCACCGCGATCACGACCCGCGGCCCGAGCAGCCGGGCGCGGCCGTTCACCTTGCGGATGAAGTACGAGAGCATCGCCTCGGTGATCTCGAAGTCGCTGATCACGCCGTCCTTGAGGGGGCGGATGGCCGAGATCGACCCGGGCGTCTTGCCGAGCATCTCCTTCGCCGACCAGCCGACGGCGTTGCCGTTGTTGAGCACCTTGTTGGTGCCCCGCTTCACCGCGACCACCGACGGCTCGTTGAGGACGATGCCCTCACCGCGGACGCACACGAGCGTGTTGCAGGTGCCCAGGTCGATCCCCATGTCGACGCTGAACATGCTGACGACGGTGTCGAGGATCACGACGCTCCCGCTCCCTGGGGCGCCGCCCCGCGGCCCGTCGCGTCGGACGCCGGCCCCTGCGGCCGGATCCCGAACGGACCCGTGACGACGAAGCGCTCCGGAGGAACCCGGAGTCGCGGGCGAGCATACCCCGGAACGCCCTCCCCACGGGCGATTCCGCCGCGCCGACAAGTCGTGCACGCCCGCTCGACGCACGCCGATCGGGCTGCGCTCGCCGAAAATCGGCGAAGAGCGGCGGACGGGGTCCGGCGCGACTTTTTTCGCCGCGAGCCCGCGCCGGAGGGAGAGGGGCCGCGAGGTGGCGGCGGGCCCGGCGGGCCGCACGACCGCGGCCGCAGCCGGTCCGTGGGGTCGCGGGATCCGTGGGCGCCTCCGGGGCACGCCGCGGCAACGGGTGCCGGAACCGCCGCTCGCGACGGCCGCTCCGGGCCGCCGCCCGTTCCCGATGCGACACCGGCCTGCTCACGGGAGCAGGCCGGTGGTCGATGGCTCGGAGGTCGTCTGCCGTCGCACCGGACCGCGTGGGTCCCGGCGGGCGGCGGGCGGCGGGCGGCGGGCCCGGCACGGCCCGCAGTCAGTTGAAGTCCCTCTCGTCGATCAGCTCGATCGGTCCGCCCTGGCCGGTGCCGCGGACGTCGGAGTGCTCCATGTTGCGGAGGGCCATCAGGGCCACGCCGGCGAGGAGCACGAGGGTCGAGATGAAGAGCATCCCGGTGTAGACGTCGAGGCCGCCGCTGCGACGCACGGGCTGATTGAACTGGCTCATGGGGGCTCCCTTCGCCTCAGCCGCGGGGGACGGCGATGACCTTGTCCTGCTGCTCGACCGGGCTCTGCTCGAGCTCGACCACGCCGACGGCACGGTTGATGTCGACCTCGGTGATCCGCAGCCGGGCCACGAATCCGCTCTCGTCGCTGATGGTCATCACCCAGCCGACCTTCACGCCGTCACGGGAGCCGGCGTCGATCTCGGCGAGGGTCTCGTCCGACGAGCGGAGGACCTGCACCACGCGGGTCTCGAGGGCACGATCGGGCCGCACGCCGAGCTGCACCGCGTCGGAGGCGTCGATCGGGCCGTAGCGGCTCACGTACCGCTGGACCTGCTCGAGGGCGCTGCTCCGCTCGTCGCGGATCTGGGCGAGCTCCTCCTCGAGGGCCCGGCGGGCCTTCTCGGCGACCTCCTTCTCGCTGAGGGCGAGCTGGTAGGCCTGGTCGAGCTCCACCCGCTCCCGCTCGGCGTCGAGCATCCGGTCGCGGAGGTCGCGGACCTCGCTGAGGAGCGTCTCGCGGACCGTCTGGCCGACCTCGATCGAGGACGCGAGGGTCGAGAGCTGGGCCTGGAACTCGGACTGCCGGCTCTCGGCCTCGATCCGCTGCTGCTGGGCCTGCCGGAGGGCGACCTCGAGCTCGCCGAGCTCGCGGCGGAGGTCGCCGACGGTCTGCTGGAGCTGGGCGTTCTCGGTCTCGAGCGTGGCCCGGGCGGTGTCGAAGCCGGACCGGGCGGACTGCAGATCGCTCTCGGCGGCACGGGCCTGAGCCTCGGCCTCGGCGTACTCGTCCGCGTAGCTGTTCTCGTTGTAGGCGTACGCCACGACGAGCGGGACGAGCATGCAGGTCAGCAGCGAGACCAGCACCACGAAGATCTTGGTCAGGACGTGCACGGTGGTGAAACCTCGGGGGCGGCGTCGACGGGCTCGGGGTGAACCGGCCCGGGGGACACGGCTGGACCGGGACGCGTGGGTGGGGGGACGACTGGGTTGACCCGCGGCCCGCGGTCCGCGGCGAGCCCGCCGTTCTACTTCGCGCCCCGATTCGTGTCAACGCTCGGCACGGTTCCGGTGCGGTTCCGGCATGGCGGCACGGAGCCACGGAACGCGGCGATCGCACGGCCGAGATCCCCCGCTCCGCGGGCGGCGCCGGGGACGAAGCCGGGCCCGGGAACTCGTACGAGCCCGCCGGCCGCTCGCGTCGCGCAGGCCGCGCGGGGCCCGGCCGGGCCGCCGCGGGCTGCGTGGGGGCCTGGGTCGCCCGGGACGTGCGAGCGGCGCGGGCGCGAAGCGAGGGGGTCGGGGCAGTCTTGGGCGATCGCCGAGGCCGCGGCGGGATGTCGGGCGGCGCGGGGCGGCGTCGGGCGGCGTTGGGCGGCGCGGGGCGGGGTCGGGCAGC